>NZ_MUFV01000002.1:0-300000 GCF_002017875.1 Deinococcus sp. LM3
GGCGCCGCCGTCGGCCAGGTGCCCGAGATGTGCCAGCTGAACACCCACTGGGTCACCAGCGTCACCCGCCTGCCCGTCATCGTGAAACTCACGCCGAATATCACCCACATCGTCGACCCGCCCACGCGGCGCTGGCCGGAGGCGCCCACGCGCTCTCGCTCATCAACACCATCAACTCCGTCACCCGCGTCGACCTCGACACGCTGCTCGTCTCGCCCAGCATCGGCGGACGCGGCACGCACGGCGGCTACGCCGGCCCGGCCGTCAAGCCGATTGCGCTGAACATGCTGACCGAACTCATGACCGACCCAGATGTGCTGCGCAGCGGCGTCCCCATCAGCGGCATGGGCGGCATCGCCACCTGGCGCGACGCCGCCGAATTCCTCCTCCTCGGCGCCACCAGCCTGCAGGTCTGCACCGCCGCCATGCAACACGGCTACCGCATCATCGAGGACCTCACCGACGGCCTCAGCAACTGGATGGACGATCACGGCTTCAAGACCATCGCCGACGTGACCGGGAAATCACTGCCGCAGATGAGCACCTTCGGCGGCCTCGACCTGTCCCACCAGTCCGTCGCGCGCATCGACCAGAACAAATGCATCGGCTGCGACCTGTTGCTACGCCGCCTGTAACGACACCGCCCACCAGTGCATCGACCTCGTCAGCCCCGGCGGCGTCACCGTCGACCCCGGCTACGACATGAGAACCAACGGCCGGCAGGTCGCCGACACCCGCCCCCGCCCCGTCGTCCGCGAAAGCGACTGCGTCGGCTGCGCCCTGTGCGCCAACGTCTGCCCCGTCGACGGCTGCATCACCATGGTTACCGTCCCAGCGGCCGCGAGAGCATCACCTGGGACGAACTGACCGCCCAGCGCCCCGAAATCGCCCAGAGCTGGGCCGCCATGCAGCCCTACCGCGAAGAAGTCGGCATCGAGATCCACTGAGGCGGACTCCGGTCGCGCACCGTCCACATCACACCCATTGAGAGTTGCACGCATGATCCTACTGATTTCAGAACGGCGAGATTGTCACGGACGGTAAGCGTTTCAGGGCGGACGTGCTGGTGGAAGGGGAAACCATCGCCCAGATCGGCGAGAACCTCGCGGTGCCCGAGGGGGCCACCGTGATCGACGCGAGCGGGAAGTTCGTGTTCCCCGGCTTCATCGACCCGCACGTGCACATCCACCTGCCGTTCATGGGCACGTTCGCGAAGGATACGCACGCGACCGGATCGCAGGCGGCGCTGATCGGCGGGACGACGACATTCATCGAGATGCTCGCCCCGGCCGGAAGTGAGGACCTGATGGACGGCTGGCGCACCTGGACGGGCATGGCGGCAGGCAACAGCGCCTGCGACTACACCTTTCATATCGGCGTGACCCGCTGGGACGACCGACCGAGGCGACCCTGCGCGACCTGGTGGGGCAGGGCATGAAGTCCTTCAAGGTGTTCCTGGCGTACAAGGGAGCGTTCGGGATCGACGACGCGGCGCTGTACCGGGTGTGCCGTCTGGCGGCGGAAACTGGGCGTGGTGGTCACTGCGCACTGCGAGAACGCGGATCTGGTCGCGGAGTTGCAGCAGAAAACTCCTCGCGGAGGCAAGACTGGACCCGAGTGGCACGAACCCAGCCGTCCGGAGAGCGTGGAGGCCGAGGGCACGGCGCACTTCGCGACGTTCGTGGAGATGACGGGCGCGCACGGGTACGTGGTGCACCTGAGCAACGCCCGCGCGCTGGAGGCGGCGCTGGATGCCCGGTCGCGCGGCGTGAAGCTGGACGTGGAGGTCGTGATTCCGCACCTGACGCTCGACAAAGACGTACGCCGAGCGGCCCGGCGTGGAGGGCGCCAAGTACGTCATGTCGCCCCCCCTGCGCGAGAAGGCAACCAGCCCCGGCTGTGGGCGGCGCTGGAACGCGGCGAGATCGCCACGGTCGCCACCGACCACTGCCCCTTCGACGTGGCGCAGAAGCACATGGGCGACGGGAACTTCACGCTCATCCCGAACGGCATTCCCGCCATCGAGGACCGCGTGAACGTCCTGTACACCCAGGGCGTCAGCCGGGGCAACCTGAGCGTCGAACGCTTCGTGGACGCCGCCAGCACCCGCGCCGCGCAGATCTTCGGCCTGTACCCCCGCAAGGGCACCGTCAGCGTGGGCAGTGACGCCGATCTGGTGATCTACGACCCCGCGTACCGGGGCACCATCAGCGCCGGGACCAGCCACATGAACAACGACTACAGCGGCTACGAGGGCTGGGAAATCGACGGGCGCCCCGAGGTCGTCACGGTACGCGGTCAGGTGGCCGTGCAGGGCGGTGAGTTCGTGGGCGACCCGGCGCGCGGGCAACTGCTGCGGCGGTAGGAACGGGCAGAGGGTTCCAGGCACGCTGAACCGGACAGGGTCCGGAGTTCCAAGGAGGAGACGTGACGTACACCAACCCCAGCCCGCAGGCCAGTCCGCCCCTGAATGAGCCGCCCATCGTGTCCATCCGCGACCTGCAGAAGGTCTTCCCGGTGCCCGGCGGGCAGACGGTCGCCTTGAAGGACGCCAACCTCAGCATCCAGAAGGGAGAGTTCATCAGCCTGATCGGCCCGAGCGGCTGCGGGAAGACCACCCTGCTGCGCCTGATGGCCGACCTGGAACAGCCGACCGCCGGGGAACTGCTGATCGCGGGCCGCACCGCCGACGAGGCCCGCCGTGAGCGGCAGTACGGGTACGTGTTCCAGGCGCCCGCGCTGATGGAGTGGCGCACCGTGCTGAAGAACGTGCTGCTGCCGCTGGAAGTCATGAACGTGCCGGCGACCGGGTAGCGCGGGCGCGCGAGATGCTGAAACTGGTCGGCCTGGAGAAGTTCGAGCGGAACTACCCCTGGCAGCTGTCCGGCGGGATGCAGCAGCGCGTCAGTATTGCCCGCGCGCTGGCGTTCGACCCGCCGCTGCTGTTCATGGACGAACCGTTCGGCGCGCTGGACGAGATCACCCGCGAGCACCTGAACCTGGAACTGCTGCGGCTGTGGCGTGAGACCGGCAAGACCGTGATCTTCGTGACGCACTCCATCCCGGAAGCGGTGTTCCTGAGTACCCGCGTGGTCGTCATGACCGCCCGCCCTGGCCGCATCGAGGGGATCGTGGACATCGACCTGCCGCACCCGCGCAGTGACGACACCCGCGAGGACCCGCGCTTCTTCACGCACGCCACCGAGATCCGCGAACTGCTGAAGAAGGGGCACGCATGAACGGGGGAGGTCATGACCACCCTGCGGCCCCGCGCATGGCGGGACTGGGGCCGATGCTGGTCGTGGCGTTGATCGCGGCGGCGCTGTACTGGCCGCTGATGCTCGCCGCGAACGTCGGCCCGGCCGGGCGGACCCTGGCGAGCGGCGCGGAACTCGACTGCCGGACGGCGCTGGCCTGCGCCTCGCAGCTGCGCAACCCGGTGGTGCCCGCCCCGGCGCAGCTCGCGCAGGGCTTCGTGCGCCTGAGTACGCCGGTCACGTCGCCGCTGGCGCTGCCGTACAACGTGGGCGTGACCGCCGGGGAGACGCTGCTGGCCTGCTGCTGGCGACCGTGACGGGGCTGGGGCTGGCGCTGCTGCTGGTGGCCAGCCGTTCGTTCGAGCGGGCCACGCTGCCGTGGCTGGTCGCGTCGCAGACCGTGCCGGTCGTGGCGATCGCGCCGATGCTGGCGGTGCTGCTCGGGCAGTACGGCGTGCAGGGCTTCCTGCCCAAGGCGATCATCGCGGCGTACATCGCGTTCTTCCCGGTCGCGGTCGGCATGAGCCGGGGCCTGCGCAGCGCCGATCCCCTCCACCTGGACCTGATGCGCACGTACCACGCCAGCGGCGCGCAGACCTTCCGGCTACTGCGGTTCCCGGCCAGCCTCCCGCACCTGTTCACGGCGCTGAAGGTGTCGGTCACGGCGGCGCTGGTGGGCAGCATCGTCGCGGAGATCAGCACCATCTCGTTCTCCGGGCTGGGCAAGATGCTCGCCGAGAACTCGCGCGCCAGTGACACGGTGGCCCTGTGGGTGATCATGGGATACGGCGCGGTGCTCGGTGTGACGCTGGTCGCCCTGGTGAACGTGCTGGAGAGGTGGGTGACGCCATGGAGCAGACGATGACCGCTGTGCGCACCGTCGCCGCCCGCCCCGGCGCGGCCCTGTCCACCGCCGCGGCGCTGCTGGTCGGCGTGGGAGGCCTGCTGCTGGTGTGCCTGACCCTCCCGGCCCCGGCGAGGGCACGCCCCCGGACGCGCGGGCGTGGCTGGCGGGCATCCTGGCCCTGCTGGCGGTGGGCGCCCTGGGCGTGCGCGGCGCGGCGCAGGGCGAGTCCCGCGCCGCCCGCACCCTGCCCGCCACGCTCACGCTGATCCTGGCCGTGCTGGGCACCGAGGCCCTGCTGCGCGCCTACGCCGTCCCGGCCGGTCTGATCCCCACGCCGGGGCGCGTGCTGAGCGCGCTGTGGACCGCCCGCAGCGTCCTGCTTCAGGACACCTACACCACCTTCGTGCTGGAGGCGCTGCTGGGGTTCCTGGCCGGCACCGCGCTGGGGCTGGGGCTGGCGCTGCTGGTCGTGCGGTTCCGCTTCCTGGAACTCGGGCTGCTGCCGTACGCGGCGCTGTTCAGTTCGATTCCCATCGTGGCGCTGGCCCCCGTGATCGTGAAAGCAGTTGGCCTGGACTGGCCCAGCAAGACGGTCGTCGTGGCCGTCACGGTCCTGTTCCCGGTCGTGGTGGGCGCCGTGCGCGGCCTGCAGAGCGCCGCGCCGCTGCACCTGGACCTGATGCACACCTACGCCGCCCGCCCGGAGCAGACCTTCCGGGACGTGCGGATTCCCACCGCGCTGCCGTTCCTGTTCGGCGCGCTGAAAGTCTCCAGCACCCTGGCCCTGATCTCCGCCATCGTCGCCGAGTTCTTCGGCACGAACGGGCACGGCCTGGGGTTCCGCATCCAGATCGAGGTGGGCCGCTTCGGACTGGACGTCGTGTGGGCCGCCATCGTGCTCGCCAGTATCGCCGGTATGGCCTTCTTCGCGCTCGTCAGCGCCGCCGAGGCGCGGCTGCTGCCCCGCCGCTCCTGACCGACCCCGTTTCACCCGAACGCGCTCCCCACTCCCCGGAGGTTCCCATGAAACGCAGCACCCTGATCCTGGCCGCCCTGCTCCTGACCACCGCCTCCAGCGCTTCCGCGCAGAAACTCGTGCCCGTCAAGGTGCAGCTCAAGTGGTTCCCGCAGGCGCAGTTCGCCGGGTTCTTCGTCGCGCAGGCCAAGGGCTACTACAAAGCCGAAGGGCTGGACGTGCAGTTCCTCCCGACCGGCGACCAGAGCCCCATCCAGACGGTCGCCACCGGCACCGCCGACTTCGGCACCACCTGGATCACCGACCTGCTGACCGCCCGGCAGCAGGGCATCCCGGTCGTGCACATCGCGCAGCTGTTCCAGAAGAGCGGCTACACCCTCGTGTCCCTGAAATCCGCCGGTCTCAAGACCCCGGCCGACTTCAAGGGTAAGCGCGTGGGCGTGTGGCCCAGCGGGAACGAGTACCCCGCCGTGGCGCTGCTGAAGAAGTACGGCCTGACCACCAGCCTCGACTCTTCCGTCAGCAATCCCAGCGTGCAGGCTGTCACGTACCCCTTCGACCCCAGCATCGTCTTCCCCGACAAGGTCGATCTGGTCAGTGCCATGACCTACAACGAGGTCAACCAGATCGTCGGGCTGGGCTACCCGCTCGACAAACTCCAGATCTTCAACGCCAGCGACTACGGCATCAACCTCCTCGAGGACCTGATCTTCACCACCGAACGGACCCTGGCCAACAAGAACTTCAAGGGCAGCGGCATGAGCGGCGAGGACATCGCGGCGAAACTCGTGCGCGCCACCCTGAAAGGCTGGAACTACGCCGTGAAGAACCAGAAGGAAGCCGTGCAGACCGTCCTGATCAACTGCGGCAACACCTGCAAGGGGTCGGGCACCCGCGCCAGCGCCGCCGGCCACCAGACCTGGCAGATGGCCGAAGTCGCCAAGCTGTACAACGCCGGCCCCACCCTGAAGGGCCGCGCCGGGTACCTCGACCCCGCCACGTATAAGGCCAACGTCACGCTGCTGAAAAGCCTCGGCATCCTCAAGGCTGACCCCAGCCCCGCCGCCGTCACGTACAAAGTGTGGGAAAAAGCCACCGGGAAGAAGTAGATGGTTGATGGTTGAAGGTTGACAGAGGGTGGTTCCATCACCTGTCAACCATCAACTTTCAACTGTCTCCGAAGGAGACTCATGCTTGATCCACAACGAACCATCGACGACCTGAAAGCCCTGCGAGAATTGACCGGGGACGAGCACGGCGCGCAGCGGGTGGCGTTCACGGACACCTGGGTCGCCGCCCGCGCGTTCCTGAAGGAGCGGCTGGACGCTCTGCCGGTCACGCAGCACATGGACGCCGCCGGGAACTGGTGGGCGACCCTGCCCGGCGAGAGCGAGCGCGCCCTGCTGATCGGCGGGCACCTCGACTCCGTCCCGAATGGCGGGTGGCTGGACGGCTGCCTGAACGTCCTGGCGGGCCTGGAAGTCCTGCGCCGCGTGAACGAACAGTACGCCGGGCGCCCACCGGTCACGCTGAAACTCGTGGACTGGGCCGACGAGGAAGGCGCGCGCTTCGGCCGCAGCCTGTACGGGTCCAGTGCCGCCGGGGGCCAGCTCGACGTGACCGAGATGCGCAAACTGAAAGACCGTGACGGCGTGAGCCTCGAAGACGCCCTGCAACGCGTCGGCATCACCCTCGCGGACGCCCCGGATGCCCGCGCGGAACTGAAGGACGCCGCCGCGTACCTCGAACTGCACATCGAACAGGGCCCCGTCCTCGAACACATGGATCTGCCGCTCGGCGCGGTCCTCGGCACGGTCGGCGTCGAGCGGCACACCATTACCTTCCACGGGCAGGCCGCGCACAGCGGCAGCACGCCCATGAACGTCCGCCGCGACGCTTTCCTCGCCGCTGGACGCTTCGGGCAGGCCATCTATGACATCGCCGCGCGGCACGGGGGCGTGTGCACGGTCGGCAGCGTGAAGACCCTGCCCGGCATCGTCACCAGCGTCGTCGAAACCTGCGAAATCACCCTCGACCAGCGGCACCTCGACGCGGGCAAACTGGCCGCCATGTGGCAGGACGCGCAGGACGCCGCCACGCAATTCGCGCAGGAGGCGGGCTGCACCGTCACCTTCGGGTACCTCTGGAACATCGAACCCATCCCCTTCCACCCCATGCTCATCGACGCCGCCGAGGCCAGCATCCTCACCGTCACGCCCACCACGCACCGCCTCCCCAGCGGGCCGCTCCACGACGCCGCCGAGGTCGCCCGCGCGGGCGTCCCCACCGTCATGCTGTTCGTGCAGTCCCTGCGCGGCATCAGCCACAACAGGATCGAGGACACCCGCGAGGACCACATCGCCCTGAGCGTGCAGGCCCTGGATGAACTCACCACCCGCACGATGGACTGGATTGCCCGGAACACCTGACGTCCGGGCCGGAAAGGCGCACACTGAAGCCACCATGACCCCTGTTCGACTGGAGGATCCGATGTTGCCGACGCTGGCGGAACTGTTGACGCTTCCGGCGTTCGCGGGCGCGGAGGTCGTGAGTGGGCACGCGCACCTGACCCAGCCCGTGACCTGGGTGCATGTCTCAGAGGTGGCGGACGCCGCGCGGTTCCTGACCGGCGGGGAACTGCTCCTCTCGACCGGGTCGCTGCTGGCCCGCATGAACGAGGGTGAACTGGAGGGGTTCGTGGCGTCGCTGGCGCAGCGGGGCGCGCACGGGCTGGCGCTGGAACTCGTGCAGGTGTTCCGCGACGTGCCGCCCGCGTTGCTGGGCGCGTCGCGCCTGCATGGGTTGCCGCTGATCGTGTTCCGCGAGGAGGTGAGTTTCGCGGCCCTGACCCGCGCGGCGCACGCCCGCATCCTGAACCACGGCGGCCCGGCGCTGGACCCGAGCCTCGCGCCCCTACTGGACGCGCTGGCCGAGACGGGGCGCAGCGTGGCGTTCCTGCGTGCGCAGCTGGGGCCGCTGCTGAACCTGCCCGCCCGGCCCCGCTCGACACTGCTGGGCACGCTGGACGCCCTGCTGACCACGAACTTCAACATGGCCGAAACCGCCCGGCGCCTGGGCGTGCGGCGCCAGACGGTGTACTACCGCCTGGAGCAGCTGCGCGCCATGCTGCCCGATCTGGACGAACCCCGGCGGCAGCTGGGCCTGCATCTGGCGCTGGAACTGACGCGCAGCGAGGCGGGCGAGGCGCTCAGCGCCGCCGAGCGGACGTAGACAGGCGACTGGACAGACTGTCTCTTGCCGCTCCAGCACGCAAAAAACTACACTTCGGTTAACATTCGGTTTCCGCTCTTCTTTCTGAAGTCTGCGCCCTGCACACTGCCGGGTTCGCCCTGTCATTCCGGAGGTTCCGCCCATGCCCGACCCGCATCCCGACACGCACGACATCATCCAGGCGAACCGTGACCACACCCTGTTCTCGTGGAGCGTGCAGACCCAGACGAACCCCATCCACATGACCGGCGGCAAGGGCAGCCACTTTTTCGACGGGGACGGCAACACGTGGCTGGACTTTTCCAGCCAGCTGATCAACATCAACGTCGGGCATCAGCATCCGGCGGTGCTGGAGGCCATCAAGGCGCAGGTGGACACCATGTGTTTCGCCGGGCCGAGTTTCGCCACGGATGTCCGCGCGCAGCTGGGGCAGAAACTGCGTGAGGTGACGGGCCTGGGCAAGAGCTTCTTCACGCTGGGCGGCAGCGAGGCGAACGAGAACGCCATGAAGATCGCCCGCCTGTACACCGGCCGCGACAAGATCATCACCCGCTACCGCTCCTACCACGGGGCGACGATGGGCAGCATGACCGCCAGCGGCGACCCCCGGCGCTGGCCGGTCGAGCCCGGCGTGCCCGGCATCGTGCGCGCCTTCGACCCGTACTGCTACCGCTGCCCGTTCGGCAAGACGCCGGACAGTTGCGGGCGCGAGTGCGTGTCGCACATCGAGGAGATCATCCAGATGGAAGGGCCGCACACCATCGCCGCGATCATGGTCGAGGGCATCACCGGCAGCAACGGCCTGCTCGTCCCGCCGGACGACTACTACCCGAAACTGCGCGCCCTGTGTGATAAGTACGGCATCCTGCTGATCGACGACGAGGTCATGAGCGGCTTCGGACGCACCGGAACGTGGCTCGCCACGCAGCACTACGGCATCAAGCCCGACATCGTCACCTGCGCCAAGGGCCTGACCAGCGGGTACATGCCGCTGGGCGCGGTGGTCGTCAGTGACGCCATCGCCGAGTACTTCGAGACGCACTTCCTGGCGGGCGGCCTGACGTACAGCGGGCACCCCGTCTCGCTGGCCGCCGCCGTCGCCAACCTGAAAGTCTACGAGGACGAACATCTCTTCGAGCACACCCGCGACCTCGGCGAGTACCTCGGGCAGCGCCTCGAAGCCATGAAGGCGAAGTACGCCTGCGTGGGCGACGTGCGCTACAAGGGCCTGTTCAGCGTCCTGGAACTCGTGCGGGACAAGGCCACCAAGGAACCGCTGGCGCCCTTCAACGGCACCTCACCCGAGATGGGTCGCCTCGCCGCGCACCTCAAGAGCCGCCACGTGTACGCGTACAGCCGCTTCAACTTCCTGTGGGTCTGCCCGCCCCTCGTCGTCACCCGCGAGGAACTCGACGAGGGCCTCGCCGCCTACGAGGAAGCCCTCGCGCTGGTCGATCAGATGATCGGCTCGCCCGTCGCCGCCGACTGACGCTCTCCCTCCCCGCCTTCCCCTCCACAGGAGTTCCCATGACTGACACGATGACCAAGCCCGCCCCTATCAACCACTGGCTGGGAGGCAAGTTGACGCCCGGCACGTCGGGCCGCAGCGCGAAGGTGTTCAACCCGGCGACCGGGGAGGTGCAGGGTTTCGTGGACCTCGCCAGTACCCAGGAGATCGACGCGGCCGTTCAGGCGGCCACGGCTGCCGCGCGGGCGTGGCGGAGCGTGCCGCTGAGCAGGCGCGCGGAGATCATGTTCCGCTTCCGGGCGCTGCTTGACGCGGGCCGCGACGATCTGGCCCGCATCCTGACGCGTGAGCACGGGAAGGTGCACGCGGACGCGCTGGGTGAGATCGCGCGCGGCATCGAGAACGTGGATTTCGCGTGCGGGATTCCCAACCTGCTCAAGGGCGGGTATTCCGAGGGAGCGAGTACCGGCGTGGACGTGTACTCCATCCAGCAGCCGCTGGGCGTGGTGGCGGGCATCACGCCGTTCAACTTCCCGGCGATGGTGCCGCTGTGGATGATCGCGAACGCGCTGGCCTGCGGGAACGCCTTCATCCTGAAACCCAGCGAGAAGGACCCCAGCGCCAGCCTGTTCATCGCGGAGTTGTTGCAGAAGGCCGGGCTGCCGGACGGTGTGTTCACGGTGATTCACGGGGACAAGGAGGCGGTGGACGCGCTGCTGGAGCACCCGGACGTGGCGGCGGTCAGTTTCGTGGGGAGCACGCCCATTGCGCGGTACATCTACCGCAAGGGCACCGAGCACGGCAAGCGCGTGCAGGCGCTGGGTGGCGCGAAGAACCACATGCTGGTCCTGCCCGACGCGGACGTGAACATGGCCGCCGACGCCGCCGTGAGCGCCGCCTACGGGTCCGCCGGGGAGCGCTGCATGGCGATCAGCGTGGTCCTGGCCGTCGGGGACGTGGGGGATGAACTGGTGGACGCCATCGCCTCACGCCTCCCGGCCCTGAAGGTCGGCCCCGGCAGTGACGCCGCGAACGAGATGGGGCCGCTGATCTCCCGCGAGCACCGCGACCGCGTGGCCGGGTACATCGGCAGCGCCGCCGATCAGGGCGCGACGGTCGTGGTGGACGGCCGGGCGCAGACGTTCGACGGGAACGGGTTCTTCCTGGGCGTGTCGCTGCTCGATCACGTCACGCCGGACATGGACGCCTACCGCGACGAGATCTTCGGGCCGGTCCTGTGCGTCGTGCGGGTGCCCAGCTACGAGGCGGGCCTGAAACTCATCAACGACAACGAGTTCGGGAACGGCACCGCCATCTTCACCCGCGACGGCGGCGCCGCCCGGCAGTTCCAGTTCGACTGTCAGGTCGGCATGGTGGGGATCAACGTGCCGATTCCCGTCCCGGTCGCGTACTACTCCTTCGGCGGCTGGAAGGCCAGCCTGTTCGGGGACACGCACATGTACGGCCCGGACGGCATCAAGTTCTACACGCGTACCAAGGTCATCACGTCCCGCTGGCCCGACCCGGCGGGCAGCCGCGTGGACCTGGGCTTCCCGCAGAACCGCTGATACGGACTGCCGTTTGTTTCGCCGACAACCCGGAACATCGCCGGATTGCCAGCTCCACGCCCGGAACCCGTTTTGCTCCTACTCGCTCTGCGGCGCAGCTCTACGAGTCCGTATGACCCGGCGTGGCCCGGCCGGCCCCCGCGATCCGGCCGGGCCGCGTGGTAAGAATGGGCGGTGATGGACGCCTCACCTCCTGCCGGACGCCCGGCCCCGGCCCCGGCCCCGGTGGACCTGCCGCTCTCGCTGGACCGCGCCTCCGGCGTGGGGCTGGCCCGGCAGCTGGCCGCGCAACTGCGGGCGGCGGCGTCCGGCGGGACGCTGGAGCCGGGGCAGCGGCTGCCGTCCACGCGGGCGCTGGCGCTGGCGCTGGGCGTCGGACGGAACGTGGTGTTCGAGGCGTACGAGGACCTGCTGGCCGAGGGGTTCCTGATCGGCCGGGACCGGTCCGGGACCTTCGTCGCGCCGGACCTCGCGGTGGACCACGCGCCCGGCGCGGCCCGCCCGGCCCCCAGCCGCAGCGCCCGCTGGTTGCAGCGGGACGTGCCGGAACCGCAGGTCGAACATCCGGGACCGCCGGACCTGCTGGCGTTCCGGGTGGGGCAGACCGACACGGACGCCCTGACGCGCGGCGAGTGGCGGCGCGTGTGGCGCGCGGTGGCCGACGCGCCGCTGCCCGGCGATTACGCGGACCCGGCGGGCGACCCGGAGCTGCGCGGCGCGGTCGCGGCGTACCTGAAACGCGCGCGGGGCTTCGTGTGCGACCCGGACGACGTGATCATCACGTCCGGGGCGCTACAGGGCGTGGACCTGATCGCGCAGGCCGTCCTGGCTGCCGGTGACCACGTGGCCTTCGAGGACCCCGGTTACCGGCTGGCGCGGCAGATCTTCCAGGAGCGGGGCGCGCGGATCACGCCGCTCCCGGTCGACAACGACGGCCTGCGCCTGGACGCCCTGCCGGGCGGGCCGGACGCGCCGCTGCTGGTGTACACCACGCCCAGCCACCAGTTTCCGCTGGGCGTGCGGCTGTCCATCCCGAGGCGGCTGGCGCTGCTGGAATGGGCGCAGACGCACGACGCCCTGATCATCGAGGACGATTACGACAGCGAATTCCGGTACGGGGCGGCGCCGCTGCCGTCGCTGGCGTCGCTGGATACCGCGGGGCACGTGGTGTACCTGGGCACCTTCTCGAAGGTGCTGTCCCCGGCGGTGCGGGTGGGGTACCTGGTCGCGCCCCGGCCGCTGCGGGAGCGGCTGCTGCGCGTCAAGAGCCGCCTGGACGCGCACACCAGCTGGCCGGTGCAGCGCGCCCTGGCCCTGATGATCACGCAGGGGCACCTGGAGCGGCACATCCGCCGGATGCGCAAGACCTACGCGGCGCGCCGCGCGGCCCTGAGCGGCGCCCTGAGCGGCTGCCGCCCGCACGCCCGCCTGATGGGCCTGGAGGCCGGCCTGCACGCCCACCTGGAACTCGACCCGGCGCTGGACGCCGCCGACGTGAGTGCGCGCGCGCGGACGCTGGGCGTGGTCGTGCCCACCCTGACCCCGTACTACCTGGGCGGCGCGGACCGCAACGGTCTGCTGCTCGGCTACGGTGGCCTGGACCTCCCGCAGGTGCGGCGCGCGGCCGGACTGCTGGCGCGGGCGCTGGCCGACGCGGCGGGGGACGGGGGGAACGCCCGCCGCCGCGCATGATCTGGACCGCGTGGCCCTGGCGGGAGCCGGGACCGCTATGATCCCGTGCGTGCCCGGCGACGGGACGCGCTCCCTGGCCAGCCCCGGCTGGGATGTCCGGGGGGCGGGGACAGGCAACTGGCTGCTCCTGAATCCTCGTATCTGGCCTTGTGTACCGGCCAGACCACGGCTATAACCTCCGTCAACCACATTCATGCCGGGACGCGCCGCGTTCCCACCCGCGATTCCCGCCCGGTTTCACCTGCGCCGGCCAGCCCTCACCCGCTGACTTTCACCCGGAACCCAGCTTCCGCCGCCACACTGGAGACTTCATGACCCACACCACGACCCGCCTGCCCCTGACCCGCCTGCCCCTGACCCGCCTGACGCTCGCTCTGGGCGCGCTGCTCGGCGCGGCCACCATGAACTCCGCGCAGGCGCGCACGCTGGCCGAGATCAAGGCGTCCGGTACCCTCAAGATCGGCACGAACGCCGAATTCAAACCGTTCACCTACTTCGAGGGCAAGACCATGAAAGGCTTCGAGTACGACCTCGGCAACGCCATCGCCAGGCAGATGGGCGTGAAGGCCGAGTGGATCAACCAGCCCTTCGACAACCTGCTGATCGGCCTGAACCAGAACCGCTTCGATCTCGTGATCTCCTCGCACGGCATCACGCCCGAACGCGCCAGGGCCGTGGACTTCAGCCTCCCGCACTACTGCAGCGGCGGCGTGATCCTCAGCCGTCCCGGCGGCCCGAAAACCGCGGCCGACCTGAAAGGCAAGACCGTCTCCACGCAGGTCGGCACCACCTACGTCGACCAGATCAAGAAGGTCACGGGCGACCGCAACCTGCGCCTGTTCCCCAACAACGCCGGCGCGCTGCAGGCCCTGATGAGCGGCCGCGTGGACGCCATGGTCAACGAGAAGTTCTACAGCCTCGAGGCGCTGAAACTGAACGGCAAGAAACTCCAGCAGGGTGAGATGCTGTTCCAGGAGAAACTCGGCATGGCGGTCGCCAAGGGCAACAAGACCCTGCTCGGCGCCGTGAACGCCAGCCTGAAGACCGTGCAGGCCAACGGCACCTACGCGAAGATCTCCAAGAGCCACTTCGGGCAGGACGTCCGGTGTCGCTGAAATCCGCCCCGGCCCGGCACCCGCTGCTGACCACCGCCGCGTGGGTCGTGGGGGGCGTCGCCGCCTTCTACGGACTGTTCTGGCTGATCAGTTTCGTGCTGGGGCAGATGCCGGACCCGATCGGGCCGCGCGCCGACCTGTTCGTGGAGGGCGCGCGCACCACGCTGCTGCTCACGCTGATCTCCGGCGCGTTCGGGCTGGGCGTGGGCGCCCTGGTCGGGCTGGCCCGCACCTCGCACCTGTGGCTGCTGCGCCTGCCCGCCTCGCTGTTCATCTGGGTGATTCGCGGCACGCCGCTGCTGGTGCAGCTGCTGTTCGTGTACAACGCGCTGCCCGCCATCCTGGAATCCATGGGCCTGAACGTCCAGCTGAACGAGTTCTCGTCGGCGGTGCTGGCGCTGGCCCTGAACGTCGGCGCGTACAACGCCGAGGTGATCCGCGCCGGGCTGCAGGCCGTGCCGCGCGGGCAGAACGAGGCGGCGCGCTCGCTCGGCCTGAGCGGCACGCAGACCATGGTCACGGTCGTCATGCCGCAGGCGCTGCGGATCGTCACGCCGCCCCTGGTGAACAACATGGTCGCGCTGCTCAAGGACTCCTCGCTGGCGAGTTCCATCTCGCTGCTGGAACTCACGCTGGCCGGTTCGCGCGTCAGCAGTGAGACGTTCCTGCCCATCCCGGTCCTCACGACCGTCGCCGCCGTGTACCTGACCCTGACCACCGTGATGACCCTCTTCACCGACCAGCTCGAGCGCCGCCTCAAGGTGGTGTCGCGCTGATGACCAAAGGAGCCCCCATGACGGCGATTATCGAGGCCCACGACGTTCACAAGCACTTCGGTTCTTTCCACGCCCTGCGCGGCGTGAACCTGACCGTGCAGCCCGGCGAGGTCGTCGTGATCATCGGCCCGAGCGGCAGCGGCAAGAGCACCTTCATCCGCACCCTGAACGCCCTGGACCCCCACGACGCCGGGTCCATCACCGTGGACGGCATTCCCCTGAACGGCAAGGGGAACCTCGACGCCATCCGCCGCGAGGTCGGGATGGTCTTCCAGTCCTTCAACCTGTTCCCGCACCTGACCGTGCTGGAGAACATCACCCTGGCGCCCATCCGGGTGCGCAAGGCCAGCCGCGCCGACGCTGAGAAACGCGGCCTGGAGTTGCTGCGCCGCGTGGGCATCGAGGAGCAGGCGCACAAGTACCCGGCGCAGCTGTCCGGCGGGCAGCAGCAGCGCGTGGCGATCGCGCGGGCCCTGGCGATGGAACCCAAGGTCATGCTGTTCGACGAACCCACCTCGGCGCTGGACCCCGAGATGATCAAGGAAGTGCTGGACGTCATGAAGGAACTCGCGCGCAGCGGCATGACCATGCTGGTCGTCACGCACGAGATGGGCTTCGCGCGCGAGGTCGCCGACCGCATCCTGTTCTTCGACGGGGGGAACATCGTGGAGGACACCACGCCCGAGAACTTCTACCAGAACCCGCAGCACGAACGGGCGCGGACCTTCCTGAGCAAGATCCTGGGCCACTGAACGCAGGGGCAACCCAGTGCAGGCGAGGCGGCCGGTTTCCCAGAGGAGCCGGCCGCCTCGCCTGTGGTCGGCACGAGCAGTCACCTCAACTGGCTGGTTCATTTTGGCTGATTCTGGCACTTCCGGGGCAACCACTTTGCGGGTAGGCTGGGGACACTCCGTTCTGACTCCCCCCCACACTGCATTCACGGAGCGCCGCGCCCGCCGCCCGCGCCCCGACCCAGGAGAACCCCATGACCAGCACCCTCGAACCCACCCGCCCGACCTCCAACGCCGCCGACCTGCTCCGCCGCGAGGACGCCCTCGGCGCGCACAACTACAAACCGCTCGACGTGGTCATCCACCGCGCCCAGGGCGCCTGGGTGTGGGACACCGACGGCCGCCGCTACCTCGACTGCCTCTCGGCGTACAGCGCCGTGAACCAGGGCCACTGCCACCCGCGCATCATCGGCGCGCTGACCGAGCAGGCGCAGCAGGTCACGCTGACCTCCCGCGCGTTCCGCAACGACCGCCTCGCCGCGTTCTACGAGACGGTCACGCGGGTCCTGAACTTCGAGGCTGTGATTCCCATGAACACCGGCGCCGAGGCGGTCGAGACGGCCATCAAACTCGCGCGCAAGTGGGCGTACGAGGTCCGGGGCGTCCCGCAGGGGCAGGCCGAGATCATCGTCATGGACGGCAACTTCCACGGCCGCACCACCACCCTGGTCAGCTTCAGCAGCGAGGGACAGTACAAGGACGCCTTCGGTCCCCTGACGCCCGGATTCGTGCGCGTCCCGTACGGTGACGCCGCCGCCATCGAGGCCGCCATCACGCCGAACACGGCGGGCGTGCTGTTCGAACCCATCCAGGGCGAGGCGGGCGTGATCGTGCCGCCCGAGGGTTTCCTGACCGCGCTGCGCGGCGTGTGTGACCGTCACGGCATCCTGATGATCGCCGACGAGATCCAGACCGGCCTGGGCCGCACCGGCCGCTGGCTGGCCGTGGACCACGAGCACGTCCGTCCGGACATGGTCATTCTGGGCAAGGCACTCGGCGGCGGCGTGTACCCGGTCAGTGCGGTGCTGTCCAGCCGCGCCCTGATGGACCTGTTCCGTCCCGGCGATCACGGCAGCACCTTCGGCGGCAACCCCCTGGCCGCCGCCGTCGCGCAGGCCAGCCTGGAAGTGCTGGAAGACGAGGGCCTGCCCGCCCGCGCCGAGGAACTCGGCGAGTACCTGCGCGGCCGCCTGCGCGCCATGAACAGCCCGCTCGTGCGGGAGGTGCGCGGGCGCGGCCTCCTGATCGGCGTGGAACTGCACGTCCCGGCCCGCCCGTACTGCGAGGCGCTGCGCGACCTGGGCGTGCTGTGCAAGGAAACCCACGAGACCACCATGCGCCTCGCCCCCCCCCTGGTCACCAGCCGCGAGGACCTCGACTGGGCACTGGAACGCATTGAACAGGTCCTGACGGCCTGATCGGATTCCGTTTGTTTCGCCAACAATCCGGAACTTCACCGGATTGCCGGCTCCACGTCCGGAACCCGTGTTGCTCCCACTCGCTTCGCTCGGATTGAACGGGCTTTGCAGCCCATTCAATCGGAGTCCGTATGATCTCCGAATCACCGATGGGCGGCCCCGCGCGAGTGGGGCCGCCCATCAACCATCAATCGTCCGTGCGGAACGGCAGGTACGTGGGTTGCCAGAATTTGCGTCTCACGAGGGCGAGCAGTTCGGTGTCGTTCAGGTCGCGGAGGTTGAATTCGGTGGCGACGCCGTCGGTGATGGCCTGCCGGATGACGGCCACGGCGACATGGATGCTGGCGTGACTCAGTTCGGCGACGGGGGGGTAGGTGCGGTGGGGCCAGTGCGTCTGGGTGTAGTCGGCGAGGGCGTAGGCGGCGGCAGTGACCATGGGGTCGGTGATCTCGCGCACGCGGGCGAGGACCGCGCCGAAGCCCAGGCCGGGGAAGATGAAGGCGTTGTTGCCCTGCCCGATCTCGTGCGTGACGCCCGCGTGAGTGACCGGGTCGAAGGGACTGCCGGTGGCGACGATGGCCTGCCCGTCCGTCCAGGCGAGAATGTCGGCCGGCAGCGCCTCGGCGAAGGCGGTGGGGTTGCTGAGCGGGAACACCAGTGGGCGGGGCGTGTTGGCGTGCGCGGCCCGCACGACGGCCTCGCTGAAGATGCCCGCCTGTCCGCTCAGGCCGAGCAGCACGGTGGCTTTGCCCTCGCGGATCACGCTTTCCAGGTCCAGTCCGGCCCAGCCTTCGGTGCGGGCACGGGGCGTGGCGAGGCTCTTCTTGTAGTCCTCCATGGAGCGGTCGTCGGTGAGCAGGCCGCGTGAATCGAGCACGAACACCCGCGCGGCGATCTGTTCATCGCTCAGGCCCTCGCGGCGCATGCCCTCGCGGATGGCGGCGGCCACGCCCGCGCCGCCCGCCCCGGCGCCGTGCACGACCACGACCTGATCCTTCAGCGCCTCGCCCTTGAGTCGGCAGGCGTTCAGGACGCCCGCCAGCACGACCGCGCCGGTGCCCTGAATGTCGTCGTTGAAGCTCGGCACGACCCGCCGGTAGCGGTGCAGGACCGTGAAGGCGGCGTCCTTCGAGAAGTCCTCCCACTGGATGATCGCCTTCGGGTAGCGTTCCAGCGTGGCCTCCACGAAGCGGTCGATGAAGCCCAGGTACTCGCCCCCGGTCAGGCGGTCGTGTTTCACGCCCAGGTACGCCGGGTCCTCGCGCAGGTCGGCGCGGCCGGTCCCCACGTCCAGTTCCACCGGCAGGGTCTTGTCCGGCCCGACGCCGCCCGCGACGGTGTACAGCGAGAGTTTCCCGATAGAGATCGCCATGCCCCCGAAGCCCTGATCCCCGATGCCCAGAATCGCGCTGGAGTCGGTCGCCACGATGATCCGCACGTCGTTCAGCGGCACGTTCGCCAGCGCCTGCGCGGCCCGGTCGATGTTGCGGGTGCTGAGCGTCAGGCCGCGCGGGTAGCGGTAGATCTGACTGAATTTCTGCACGGCCAGCCCCACGGTGGGCGTGTACACGACCGGCAGCATCTCCTCGACGTGCGCGGACAGCAGCGCGTAGAACAGCACCTCGTTGCGGTCCTGCAGGTTACGCAGGCACACGTGCCGGTCCAGCGGGTCCGCGATCAGGCGGTACTCGGCGTACTGCCGCTCCACCAGCGCCTCCAGGGTGTCCACCTGCGGCGCGAGCAGCCCGTCGAGGCCCAGCGCCACGCGCTCCTCCTCGGTGAACGCCGTGCCCTTGTTCAGCAGCGGGTAACGCAGCAGCGGAAAGCCGCGCACCAGCGGATGCAGGCGGCGGTGGCCGTCCTCGCCGCGTTTCACGTCGTAATGGTCGGTCAGGGGCAGGGTGCGTCGGCTCATCGGGTTCCTCCGGGCAGGACGGTCAGCGGGTGGCGGTTCATGTCCTTGAACAGCAGGTACTTGCTCCACACTTTCCCCAGCGCGCCGTACCACTGCGGGCAGTGCGCGCCCATCCAGATCACGTCGCCGGTCTGCACTGGGTAATACGCCTCCTGCAACTTGTACAGGCCCTCGCCTTCCAGCATCAGCAGGCCGTGCTCCATGTAATGAATCTCGGGGTACGGCAGGGTCGCGCCCGGCGCGAAACTCATGGTGCTCATCATGAAATCGAAGCGCGGGTCGTCCGGCAGCAACTTGCGGGCGATCAGCCCCTCGTCGCCCTCGAACGGCGCACCCGGATTCTCCCGCTCGTTCCCCCAGCAGACCGGGGGGGCGTCCACGCCCGGCGCGGCCTCGAACGGCTTCTCGAACACCGCCAGTCGCGCGGCTTCCCGCGCCGTCAGGGTGTGCGCCACGCCCGCAGGGAAGAACACGTGATCGGATTCGCGCAACGTGCGCGCCTCGCCGCCCTCTACCTGCACATCCACCTCGCCGCTCAGCACGAACACGAAGCGCTGGTACCCGTGCGCCGACTCGCGCGCCTGCGCCCCGGCGGGCATCTCGGCCGTGAACTGCACGAACCGCGCGCCCAGGCCCATCACGGGCGCAATGTGCAGCACGACCGCGCTGCCCGGCCATTCGGCCAGACCCGTGCGGACGAAGGTTTCGGGCGTGATCACCGCGTGCGCCTCACGCAACGCGGAACGGGTGGAACCAAGGTGTTTCATGCCTCTCCTGTGGGATGAATGCCGGGCGTCAGCAGCTGCCCGCGCACGGTGTCGCCGAACTGCGCGCCGGTGGGCGTCTGCGTGAAGACCGGCTGGCCGCGCAGGTACGTGGCCTGCACGCGGCCCTGGAAGGTCTGGCCCCGGTAGGGGTTGCCCTGGTGGCGGTCGAACAGATCGGTGAGCTGGAAGGTCTCGTTCAGGTCGACCAGGGCGAAATCGGCGTCCAGACCGACTTCCAGCGCGCCCTTGCCGCTCAGGCGGAAGCGCCGTGCCGGGTTCAGGGCACTGACGGCCGCGATCAGTTCCAGGGGCACGCCGCGCGCCCGGTACCCGCCGTCCAGCAGGACGTTCAGGGTGGACTGCGCGCCGCTGATGCCGCCCCAGATGGCGAAGAAGTCGTCCCCGGTCTTCAGCTCGTGCGGGGCTGGCGAGTGATCCGAGCCGACCGTGTCGATCTGCCCGGCCTTCAGCGCCGCCCAGAGGGCCTCGCGGGTGCCGGCGTCCCGGATGGGCGGCGCGCACTTGAGCAGCGCGCCCAGGCGTTCGACGTCCTCGCCGGTCCAGTGCAGGTAGTGGGGGCAGGTCTCGGCGGTGACGTCCACGCCGCGCGCGCGGGCCTCGGCCGCCAGGGTCACGCCGCGCGCGGTGCTGAGGTGCACGAGGTGCAGGGCCGCGCCGGTCTCCTCGGCGAACAGGATCGCGCGGCCCACCGCCTCGGCCTCCGTGACGGGCGGGCGGGAGTCCAGGTAGTCGCGCACGCCCAGCCGCCCGTGCGCGCGGGCCACCTGCGAGAGCGTGCGCGTGAACCCGTCGCTCTCGGCGTGCGTGGCGACGATCAGTCCCAGGCGCCGCGCGGCGCGCATCCCGTCGAACAGCGTGGCGTCGTCGGCGGCCGGGAATTCATCCAGGCCGCTGTGGCTCATGAACGCCTTGAACCCGATCACGCCGCAGGCGGCCAGGTCGTCCAGTTCGCCCAGGTTCAGAGGAGTCAGGCCGCCCCACAGCCCGAAGTCCAGCCGGGCGTGCGCCTCGCCCGACGCGCGTTTCGCGTCGAAGGCCGCGCGGTTCAGGAGCGGTGGGCTGGAGTTCAGCGGCATGTCCAGCAGGCTGGTCGCGCCGCCCGCCGCGAGCGCCTGCGTGCCGGTGTCGAAGCCTTCCCAGTGGGTGCGGCCCGGTTCGTTCAGGTGCACGTGGGCGTCCACCACGCCGGGGAAGACGTGCAGGCTGGTCGCGTCGATCTCGGTGCGGGCGGGCGCGAACACGTCCAGCGCGAGGCTCACGATCCGCCCGTCCTGCACGCCCAGGTCGGCCTGGAGGGGGCCGTGCGGCGTGACCAGCGTGCCGCCCCGGATCAGCAGGTCCAGCGCCATCAGCGCCCTCCCTGGGCGGCAAGGTCCTGCACGAACGCCACGCCGACCCGCAGGGCCGCCTCCACGTCCTCCTGCTCGGCCATCTCGTCCGGGTGGTGACTCAGGGCGTTCGGGGAGCGCAGGAACAGCATCGCGGCGGGCATCACGTCCGCCAGGATCATGGCGTCGTGCCCGGCCCCGCTCACGAGGTCCGGAGCGGACTGGCCGACCTGCGCAGCGGCGCGGCGCAGGCCGTCGCGGAAGGCGGGGTCCATCGGGACGGCCGGCTGCGCCATCTTGTGCGTGACGGTCAGGGTCACGCCGCGCTCCCCGGCAAAGCGCCGGGCATCCGCCAGCAGCGTGTCCAGCGCCCCGGCGCGCACCGGGTCGTGCTCGTGGCGGATATCCAGCGTGCAGTGCGCCTCGCCGGGAATCACGTTGATCGCGCCGGGCCGGGCGGTCATCACGCCGACCGTGGCGACCAGGCCGGGCACGGAGCGCGCGAGGTCCTCGGCGGCCACCGCGAAGCGCGCCGCAGCGGCCAGCGCGTCCCGGCGGTGGGCCATGGGCGTGGTCCCGGCGTGCGATGCCTGCCCCACGAAGTCCAGCAGCAGCCGGTCCTGCCCGGCAATGGCGCTCACGACGCCCACGCTGGCCCCCGCCGCCTGAAGCACCGGGCCCTGCTCGATGTGGAATTCCAGGAAGCCCACGCTGGGGCCGGTCACCCGCGCGCCGGGCAGATCGGCCGGGCTCAGGCCGTACGCTTCCAGGGCGCCGCGTACGCTCACGCCCCGCGCGTCCTCCAGGGTCAGCAGCGGGTCCAGCGTGCCGGTCAGGGCGCGGCTCCCGATGAACGGCACGCCGAAGCGCACGCCTTCCTCCTCGCTGAACGCCAGCAGTTCCAGCGCGAACGGCAGCGGCGTGTCCCGCAGCGCCCCCGCCACCGCGAAGGCCAGCGTGACGCCCAGCACGCCGTCGAACGCCCCGGCGTTCGGGACGGTGTCCACGTGCGAGCCCAGGTACAGCGTCGGCGCGTCCGGTGAGGGTCCCTCGCGGCGCGCGCGGAGGTTCCCGGCGGCGTCCACGCGCACGCTCAGGCCCAGTTCGGCGGCCCAGGCGCTCAGGTGCGCGGTCACGTCCCGCGTGGGGGGGCTCAGGAACGTGCGGGTGATCTCGCCCGGCACCTCGGTCAGGCGCGCGAGATCCAGGCAGGCGGCGCGGGCGCGCCCGGCCAGCCCGGCGATGGGGTCGATTTCAGTCATGCGGCATCCTTTCAGGTGGGTCGGTAAGGTTCAACCGCGCCGCCTCGGCCGGGAAGTACGCGGGCGGCGCGGCGCTCAGGACGAGGTGGTCGAGCAGTCGCGCCTCGGGCGCGTCATTCGGGGCGAGGCGGCGGCGCAGTGCGCGGTACGCCCCGGGCGTGAGGGTGCCGCCCCCGCCGAGGGGCGCGCGGACCGTCACCCACTGCCACAGCAGCGCACGCGCGAGTTCCGCCGTGGCGGTGTCCTCGATACGCCCCCCGCGTGTCACGACGCCCTGCCCGGCCAGCCACGCGCGGAACACGTCCAGCGCCAGGCCCGCCGTGTCCAGCACCTCGGCCCCCTCAAGCGGGCCAGGGTGGGGCAGGTCCAGCAGTCGCCCGCGCGTGACCGGCACGGCATCCGGGGCGGCCGGCGGGGCGCGCAGGCCCTCACGCACAGCGTCCAGCAGCTCCGGCAGGCCCGCCCAGGCGCCCTGGAAGCCCTGCGCGGCCTCGCGGACCTTGTCGGCGCGCACGGCGTCCAGCGCGGGCTGCGGGTCGCGGGGGTCCGGGGCGACGGCCGCCGTGCCGCCCACCGCCTGCGCGCCGCGCGCCCGGCACACGTCCACCAGCGCCTGCGCGTAGGCCTGCATGGCGTCCAGGTCCATACTCAGGCCAGCGCGCGGCGGGACCGGGCGGCCCAGGTCCGCGCCCACCGTCTTCACGAGGCTGAACACGTAATCCCAGCGCCCGGCGTTCAGCCCGAACGCCCAGTCACGCAGCGTGAACAGCAGCGCGTCGGCGGCCAGCAGGCCAGGGAACGTCTCGACTTGCAGGCAGACGCGCAGCGTGCCGCGCCCCAGGCCCAGGTGTGCCTCGGCCAGCGCCAGGGCGTCGGCCCAGACCTGCGCCTGCGCCACGGACTCCAGTTTCGGCAGGTACAGGTGCGGCGCGCGGCCCGGCCTGGCGGTCAGAAGGGCGGCGAGGTCACACAGTGCCGCGCGGCCCGGCTGCCCGCCGAAAGGTTCGTGCGCCTCCAGCGCGTACAGTGCCCGTGGCCGCGCCAGCAGCGGGACACCGGCCGCCAGCCACTCGGGCAGCGCCCCGTAGGCCGCCGCCACGTTCGCGTGGGTGGGCGAGAAGGTATCGTCGAAGTCGATCACGACCGCGTCCGCTCCACTGACCAGGGCGGCGCGCAGGGCGTGCAGGTCACTGGCCTCCACGATCAGTTCCGCGCGGCCCGGCCGCAGGTCGGCGGGGACGGGCGCGGCGCGGTAGTCCGGGAGGGGCGCGGGGGCAGTCGGTGTGGTGTGGTCCAGGTCGGCGCGGTTCTGGTCGGTGCGGTCCAGGTCGGCCCAGCGGTCGGCCAGGGCCGCGTGCAGCTGCGCGGCCAGTTCGCGGGCGGCGGGGGAGAGGAGGGGCGCGGCGCTCACGTGCGCCCGCCGGTGGGGGGGATCGCCATGCGCCGCAGCATAGGCCGCGCGCGGCGGGCCGGGATCAACCCGTCCAGCCCGGTCCACTCGCGCCGTCCGGTCAACCCGCCCAGCCCAGCCGCGCCCCGATCCGCGCTGCGGTTGCCTGCGCCGCCGAGAGGAAGCGCGGCACGTCCCCCGGCGTCAGGCGCGAGGTGGGCGCCGAGATGCTCAGGGCCGCCGCGACCTCGCCGCCCGCGCCGCGCACCGGAACGGCCACGCAGCGCACGCCCAGTTCTCGCTCCTGATCGTCCAGCGCGAACCCCTGCTCTCGCACGCGGTCCAGCGCGGCCAGCACGGCGTCCGGCGTGGTCAGGGTGTGCGGCGTGAACGCCACCAGCGTTGCGGCTTCCAGCGCGGCGCGCACCTCGGCCGGATCGCGCGCGGCCAGCAGCACCTTCCCCACACCCGAGGCGTGCAGCGGCGCACTCGCGCCCGTCTGCGTGAACATCCGCACGAGCTGCGGTCCCTCCACCTGATACACGTACGCGGCCTCCAGGCCTGCCTCGCCGTGTGGGCGCAGCACCGCGAGGTTCGCACTCTCACCCAGCGCGGCGACCAGGGCGCGCATCTCGGCCCCCGCAGCGCCGGTCAGCGCCTGCGCCGCGTCGAACGCCATGCCCACCTGATAGGCGCGCAGGCCCACCCGGTAGAGGCCGGACGCCTCGTCCCAGTCTGCGAAGCCCTGCTGCCGCAGCGTCTCCAGCAGCCGTGAGGCGGTGCTGGGCGACAGGCCGGCGGCGCGCGCCACCTGCGTCAGCGACGCCTCGCGCAGTCCGGCCAGCGCCCACAGCACGCCCAGCCCGCGTTCCAGCGTGCGCACGCTGCCCGGCGCGTCCGTACCGCGCGCCCGGCCCGCGCGGGCGCGGGGTTCGTCGCTGCTCATACGGACTCCGGTTGAAGGGGCTGCGAAGACCCTTCAATCCGAGCGGATGCGACTCGTAGAGCTGCCCCGCAGAGTAGGAGCCGAGCGGGTTCCGGACGTGGAGCTGACAATCCGGTGACGTTCCGGATTGTCAGCGAAACAGACGGAATCCGTTTCAGGCGAGGGCCTCGTAGCCGGGCAGCGTCAGGAAGTCCATCAGCGGGGACTGCGTGGCGGTCTGCCGGAACAGGCGCGCGGCGTCCGCGAAGTCTGTGCCCAGCTTGCCGCTCTCTTCCTCGTACAGCGCGTCGAACAGGTCCGGGGTCAGGGTGCGGCCGTCGTCCAGGGTCACGCCCTGCGCGCGCCACTGCCACAGCTGCGCGCGGCTGATCTCGGCGGTCGCGGCGTCCTCCATCAGGTTGTGGATGGGCACGGCGCCCGAGCCGCGCAGCCACGCCGCGAGGTACTGGATGCCCACGTTCATGTTCACGCGCACGCCGGCCTCGGTGACCGTGCCGCCCGGCGGGGTCAGCAGGTCGTCGGCGGTGACGGTCAGGTCCATCTGCTTGCCGCTGCTGATCTGGTTGGGTTCGGGCATCAGGCGGTCGAACACCTCGGTCGCCAGGGCCACCATGCCCGGGTGCGCGACCCAGGTGCCGTCGTGCCCGTTCGTCGCCTCGCGCTCCTTGTCGAGGCGGACCTGCTCGAAGGCGGCGGCGTTCTTGGCCTCGTCGCCCTTGACCGGGATGAAGGCGCTCATGCCGCCGATGGCGGGCGCGCCGCGCCGGTGGCAGGTGCGGATGGCGAGGCGGCTGTACGCCTGCATCATGGGGACGGCCATCGTGACCTTCGCGCGGTCCGGCAGCACGTGCCCCGGCTGGTTACGCAGCTTCTTGATGTAACTGAAGATGTAGTCCCAGCGGCCGCAGTTCAGGCCGGCCGAGTGGTCGCGCAGTTCGTACAGGATCTCGTCCATCTCGAACGCCGCGAGGATCGTCTCGATCAGCACCGTGCCCTTCATGACCCCGTGATCCAGGCCCAGTGTGGCCTCGGCGTGCGTGAACACGTCGTTCCACAGCCGCGCCTCGAGGTGCGACTCCATCTTGGGCAGGTAGAAGTACGGCCCCGACCCGCGCGTGAGCAGTTCCGCCGCGTTGTGGAAGGCGTACAGGCCGAAGTCGAAGAAGGCCCCGAACACGGTCTGGCCGTCCACCTGCACGTGCTTTTCCGGCAGGTGCCAGCCGCGCGGGCGGACGAGCAGCACTGCCGTCTTCTCGTTCAGCACATACGTCTTGCCGTTCGTTTCCAGGCGGATGGTGCGGCGCACGGCGTCGCGCAGGTTGATCTGGCCGTCCACGCAGTTCTCCCAGGTGGGGCTGCTGGCGTCCTCGAAGTCCGCCATGAACACCCGCGCGCCGCTGTTCAGCGCGTTGATGATCATCTTGCGGTCCACCGGGCCGGTGATCTCCACCCGGCGGTCGTGCAGGTCGGCCGGCAGCGGCGCGATCTGCCAGTCCCCTTCACGGACGTGCGCGGTCTCCGGCAGGAAGTCCGGGCGTTCCCCGGCGTCCAGACGCTCCTGGCGGGCCTCGCGGGCGGCCATCAGTTCGCGGCGGCGGCCCTCGAAGCGGCGGTGCAGGTCGGCCACGAACGCCAGCGCCTCGGGGGTCAGGATCTCGCGCTGCGCGTCGGTGACGGGCGCGGTGATGGTCATGCCGGCGGGCAGGTCGGTCAGGGTGTTCGGCTGGGTCATGGGGGTCTCCTGGGAACGGTGAGATCGGTATCAGATTTTCAGCTGGTGAACTTGAGTTTCACTGTACGGGAATCAGGTTCATTCTGTGAAGGCCCGCAGGTGTGTCCGGCGCAGGAACACCGACCCGCCGGCCGGTCTTGAGGAAGACGGTTGTCAGAGTCCAGAGACATACTGGGAGGTATATGCGTCTTGCCCGCCCTGCCCTGCTGATCGTTGCCCTGTGGGGACTGCTGCTGCCATCCCTGGCCGCCGCCCAGAGCGCCGCCTGCGCGCTGCCGGGTCGCGACGGCCCCACCTACGTGCGCAACACCTACTACCCCGGCAGCGGCACCGCCAGCGCGGCGGGACGCACCCTCAACCTGGGCACTCTGCGTGGCGGCACGGACGCCGCGAGTGCGCCCCTCACGCCCGGCGACCTGGTGTTTATCATCCAGATGCAGGACGGCGTGCTGAATAACTCCAACTCGGTCGCGTACGGCAACGGCAGCACCGGCCGGGGCGTGACCGACCTGCGCGACGCCGGCCACTACGAGTTCGGGGTCGTGACGGCCGTCAGCGGCTCGGTCGTGACGCTGCGCGACCCGCTGCGCTACACCTACGAATCCGGTCCCGCCACCGCCAGCGCCGCGCGCCGTTCCTTCCAGGTGTTGCGGGTGCCGCAGCACTCCGCGCTGACCCTGGGCGGCACGGTCCGCCCCCCCGCCTGGAACGGCGAGACGGGCGGCGTCGTCGTGTTCGACGTGGCCGGCACCCTGAACCTGGGCGGGGCGACCGTGGACGCCAGCGCCGCCGGGTACCGGGGCGGCGGCTCGTTCGTGGGCGGCTCGCTGACCGGGCAGAACATCCAGGATTACGCCGCGCTGTACACGACGACCACCTCGCGCGGGGCCATGAAGGCCGAGGGGTACGCCGGGACGCCCACCCTGGTGCGCGGCACGGCCGTGACCGGCGGGTACACCGGCACGCCGTCCGGACTGGCGGCCGGCGACCTGGGCTACCCCGGCGGCCTGACCGTCGCGCGCGGCGCGCCCGGCAACGCGGGCGGCGGCGGCACCCAGCACAACGCGGGTGGCGGCGGCGGTGGGAACGTCGGGACCGGCGGCACCGGCGGCTGGAGTTACGGCGTGTACCGCACCCAGGCGCAGTACGACGCGCTGGCCGCGAACGTGAAGGCGGCCTGCCGCACCCTGACGTCCGGCACGACCACCTACTACTCCTGCCAGGGCGACGGGTCGCGCGACGTGGGTGGCCTGGGCGGGCAGGGCCTGGCGCCGGACGCCACGCGCCTGTTCGCGGGCGGCGGGGGCGGCGCGGGCGACAGCAACAACGCCGCCGACGCCGCCACAACCGCGCAGGGCAGCGGCGGCGCGGGCGGCGGCGTGATCTTCATCCGCGCGGGCGGCGTGACAGGGAGCGGCACCCTGCTCGCCAACGGGCAGGCCGGCGAGCCCGGCGGACGCGACGCGGGCGGCGGCGGCGGCGCAGGCGGCACCGTCGCGCTGGACATCCCGGCCGGCGCCGTGTCAGGTCTGAACGTGCAGGTGCGCGGCGGTGCGGGGGGCACGTCCGGACTGCCGCTGCGGGCCGGTGAGACCCAGGGCCCCGGTGCGGGCGGTGGCGGCGGCGCGGTCCTGCTCGCCCAGGGCGTGACGGTGGGCAGCGCCGACGTGAGTGGCGGCGCCGCCGGACTGAACTCCCCGGCGGCTGGCCTGAGCAACTCGTACGGCTCGCGGGCCGGGGCCGGCGGAAACGGGCAGCTGGTCTACGCGAACGACACGGCGCCGCTGCCGGGCCTGTGCACGCCCGCGCTGACCGTCACCAAGACCACCGCGACCCCCACCCGCTTCACGACCAGTACGGCCGCCACGTACACCATCACGGTCAGTAACGCCGCCGGGCGCAGCGAGGCGACGGACGTGACCGTGCAGGACCCGGCCCTCCCGGCTGGCTTCACGTTCGCGCGGACGCAGGCGGTCACGCTGGACGGCGGCGCGACCCGCACGGTCGTCACGGACCCCACGCCCGGCAGCGCCGCCCCGGCGTGGGGGACGTTCACCCTGCCGGCCGGGGCGAGCGTGAGCGTCACCTTCGACGTGACGCTCGCCTCGCCGGCCCCGGCCACGTACCAGAATGCCGCGCAGGCCAGTTACCTCGACCCGGCGCGGACCTCGGCGGCCGGAACGGCCACGGCGACCTTCGACCCGCTGGGCAGCGGCGCCGAGGACGTGACGGTGTTCTCGCCGCCGCGCGTGCCTCTGCAGAAATGGGTGCGCAACGTCACGCGCGCCACGCCCTTCGGCACGCAGGGTGGCGGGCAGCCGGGCGACATCCTGGAGTACTGCATCGCCTTCCGGAACGACGGCGGGTACGTCGCGACGAACTTCACGCTGCGCGACACGATCCCGGCGAACTCGCTGGCGTTGCCGGCCGCGTACGGCACCTCGCCGGCCCCGGAGGGCGCGCCACTGGGCGTGCGTCTCTCGGCGCAGCAGGTGCAGTCGGGCGAGTCCACGCCCGCCGGAACGGACCTGACGGCCGCCGCCGACGCCGACGCCGCCAGCCTGAGCGCCAGTGGCCTGACGTACACCACGAACCTCGCGGCGGGTGCGGGCGGCAGCGTGTGCTTCCGCACGCAGGTCCGCTAGCCGCTGGCCCCCGGCCCCCCAGGGGCCATCCGCATCAGGGCGGTGCAGTCACGGGACTATCGGGGTTGGGGTTGGTGGACCTGCACGCCGTGCGCCTCGAAGGTCGTGCGGGCGTCGGCGGGGGCGTGGTCGGTGACCCAGTCTCGCAGCTGGTCGAAGCGGGCGAAGGTGGCGAAGCCGGGCGGGCCCCACTTGCTGCTGTCGGCGATCAGGGCGGTGCGGGTGGACTGCGCGATGATGGCGGCCTTCTGCTGCGCCTCGATCAGGTTGCTGTTGGTGGGGCCGCGCGTGGGATCGATGCTGGTGCAGCCGACCAGGAACAGGTCGTAGCGGTAGCGCCGGACGGTGTCCAGCGCGTCGGGCCCGGTGAGGCTGAAGGTGCTGCCGTACACCTCGCCGCCCACGACGTACAGCGGGCACTCGCCGTTCAGTTCGTAGGCCACGTCGATGCCGTGCGTGACGACGCGCAGCGTGCGGGTCAGTTCGGGCGTGCGGCGCAGGGCCTGCGCGACGCTGCGGGCGGTGGTGCCGGCGTCGAGGTACACGGTCTGGCCGGGGCGGATCAGGCCCAGGGCGGTCTGGGCGAGGTCGGTCTTGCGGCCCTGGTGCAGCGCGGCGCGGTCCTGGTAGCCCTGATCCTGGCTGGCGAGGGCGGCGCCGCCGTGCATCTTGCGGATCAGGCCGCGCCGTTCGAGGGTGTCGAGGTCGCGGCGGGTGGTGGCGCCGCTGACCCCGAGGGCCTCGGTCAGGGCGGTGGTGCGCAGGCTGCCGTGCCGGGCGAGCAGGTCGAGGATGCGCTGGAGGCGGTCCTCCGCGAGTGGTGCGTTCATCGGTGACCACTGTAGCGCAGTGCTGAGCAGTTCTGTTCAGGTCGGTCAGGCGGGCGGCGTGGGCTGGCAGGCTGGTAGAGGTCGCTGCTGTCGGGTTTTGCGGGCTGTCTGGGCAATGGTGGTGCAGGCCACTTGTCCGCCGGGTCGGCCGGGTCGTATGCTCTGAATTGCTCAAAATTAATCATGATTCGTCAGGAATCACCAGAACTTGAGTGCGGCCGCGCGGCAGGCGGCCCGACCCGAAGGAGGACACATGACCGAACTTCCCGACAGGCTGATCCAGCTGGGCGCGCACGCCACCAGCAAGGAAGACGCCATCACCCAGGTCGCCGCCCTCCTCAGCGGCGCCGGCTACACCGACCCCGCCTACCTGCAGGGCATGCTGACCCGTGAGACCCAGGCGAACACCTACCTCGGCAGCGGCATCGCCATTCCGCACGGCACGCCCGACACCCGCCACCTGATCCACCGCACCGGACTGGCGGTCCTGCAACTCCCGCAGGGCGTCGTCTGGGGCGAGGGCGGTGAACAGGTCCGGCTGGTCATCGGCATCGCCGCCGCCAGCGACGAGCACCTGGACATCCTGCGCCGCCTGACCCGCGTTCTGTCCGACGACGCCCTCGTCGAGCGGCTGTCGGTCACCCGCGACCCGGCCCAGCTGCGCGAGGCCCTGACCGGCCAGTCCGCCCCGGTGGCGCCTGCCCAGCCCGCCCCGGCCACCGCGCCCGCCCTGCCGTTCAGCGCGCAGGTCACGCTGCCCAACCCGCAGGGCATGCACGCCCGCCCCGGCACCGCCCTGGCCACCCTGGTCCGCCGCCTGGGCGCCCGCGTGCAGCTCACGCACGGCGACCGCCGCGCCGACGCCCTGCGCCTGATGGAACTGCTCAGCCTGGGCCTGACGCGCGGCGCGACCTTCACCGTCAGCGCCGACAGCGAGGCGGCCCTGCGCGCCGTCACCGATGCCATCCGCGCCGGACTGGGCGACGACCTGAGCGCCCCGGTCGCCGCGCCCGCCGCGCGCCGCGAACCCGACTGGCAGCCTGCCCACGTCGGCGCGACCATCGAGGGCGTCCCCGCCGCCGACGGTCTGGTGATCGGCGAGACCCGCCAGTACGCCGCGCGGCCACTGACCGTCACGGACACGCCGGGCGAACCCCTGGAGGCCGCCACGCAGCTCGATCAGGCCCTCACGGCGGCCGGGCGGGAACTCGACCAGACCATCGCCGCCACCCGCGAACGCTACGGCGCCGACAAGGCCGCCATCTTCGAGGCGCACCGCGAACTGCTGTCCGACGAGGGCATCGTGCAGGACACCGTCGCGCTGATCCTCGACGGGCGCGGCGCCGCCTGGGCGTACCAGCAGGTCACGCAGGACCGCGTCTCGCAGCTGCAACGCCTGGACGACCCCACCCTCGCCGCCCGCGCCGTGGACCTCGGGGACGTGCAGCGCCGCGTGCTGCGCCACCTGCTGGGCCTGGGTGAGGAACGCGCCCACGAGGGCGGCCCCGCCATCCTGCTCGCCCCGGACCTGACGCCCAGCGACACCGCCCGCCTGGGCCCGGACGCCCTGCTGGGCTTCGTGACCGCGCAGGGCGGCCCGACCAGCCACACCGCCATCATCGCGCGCGGCCTGGGCCTGCCCGCCGTGGTCGCTGCCGGGACCGGCCTGCTGGACGTGCCCGACGGTACGCCCGCCATCCTGGACGGCAGCGCCGGACGCCTGTACCTGAACCCCAGCGACGCCGACCTGCAGTCCGCGCGGGACCGTCAGGGCGTCCTGAACGCCGAACGTGACCGCGCCCGCGCCGCCCGCCACGAACCCGGCGCGACCCGTGACGGCGCGCCCGTCGAGATCGCCGCGAACATCAACCGCGCCGCCGACGCGCCCGCCGCGCTGGACGCCGGCGCGCAGGGCGTGGGCCTGATGCGCACCGAGTTCCTGTTCCTGGAACGCGACAGCGTGCCGACCGAGGACGAGCAGGAACGCGAGTACCGCGCCATGGCGCAGGCCATGGACGGACGGCCCCTGATCATCCGCACGCTGGACATCGGCGGCGACAAGGAAGTGCCGTACCTGGGCCTGGAACGCGAGGACAACTCCTTCCTGGGCCTGCGCGGCATCCGCCTGTGCTTCGAACGCCCGGACCTGTTCATGCCGCAGCTGCGCGCCGTCGCCCGCGTGGCCAAGGACCACCCGAACGTGCACGTCATGTTCCCCATGATCAGCACCCTCGAGGACTTCCGCCGCGCCCGCGCCCTGCTCGACGGCGTGCGCGAGGAACTCGGCGTGGGCCGCATCCCGCTCGGCGTGATGATCGAGGTGCCGTCCGCCGCGCTGCTCGCGCCGCTGCTGGCCGCCGAGGTGGATTTCTTCAGCGTCGGCACGAACGACCTGACGCAGTACACCCTCGCCATGGACCGCCTGCACCCGCAACTGGCCCGCCAGACCGACGCCATGCACCCGGCCGTGCTGCAACTCATCAAGCTGACCGTGGACGCCGCCGAGGCGCACGGCCGGTGGGTCGGCGTGTGCGGCGGCGCCGCCGGGGACGAGGTCGGCGCGCTGATCCTGACCGGACTGGGCGTGCGGGAACTGTCGGTCAGCCCGCCGCAGATTCCGGCCGTGAAGGCCGCGCTGCGCCAGCACGACCTGCCCGCCCTGCGCGCCCTGGCCGCCCAGGCACTCGGCCAGCCGAACGCCGAGGCCGTGCGCGCCCTCGTGCACGCCGGCACCGGGAAGGGCCGCGCATGACCGCCCGCCCCGGCCGGGTCGTGACCCTCACGCTGAACCCGGCGCTGGACCTGACCGTGCGCGCCGACGGCTGGCAGCGCGGGCAGGTGAACGCCGGGCAGGAGCTGCACCAGACCGCCGGGGGGAAGGGCGTGAACGTCGCCAGCATCCTTGCGGACTGGAGCCGGGCCGACTGCAACCGCACCGGGCCGGGCGAACCACTGAGTGTCACCGCCACCGGCCTGCTCGGACAGGACAACGCCGCGCCCTTCGAGGCCCTGCTGCGCGACAAGGGCGTCACCGACGCCTTCGTGCGCGTGAGCGGCGCGACCCGCGTGGGCATCAAACTCGTGGACGGCGCGGCGCAGGAAACCACCGACCTCAACCTGCCGGGCCTGAGCGCCACGCCGGACACGCTGACCGAACTGGGCGCGGTCCTCACCCGCCTGGGTGCCGACGCCGACGTGGTCGTGCTGGCGGGCAGCCTCCCGCCCGGCGTGCCCGCCGACCACTACGCCACCCTGACGGCCGGGCTGCGCCGCGCCGGTGTGTTCGTCGCGCTCGACACCAGCGGCCCGGCCCTGACCGCCGCGCTGGCCGCGCCGGTTCTGCCGGACCTGATCAAACCCAACATCCACGAACTGGAGGCCGCGCTGGGCCGCCCCCTGACGGGCGACGCCGGGATCCTCGCCGCCGCCCGCACCCTGCTGGAACGCGGCGCGCGGATCGTGGCCGTCTCGCAGGGCGAACGCGGCGCGCTGATCGTCACGGACGCCGGGGCCGTGTTCGCCCGGCCGCCGCGCGTCACGGTCGTCAGTACCGTCGGCGCCGGGGACGCCATGGTCGCCGGACTGGTCAGCGCCCACCTGAGCGGCCTGAGCCTGGAAGGCGCCGCGCGGCGTGCCACGGGCTTCAGCGCCGGGACCATCACCCGCCTCGGCCCGCACCTGCCCGCCCCCGCCGAACTGGCCGACCTGACCGCGCAGGTCGAGGTCACGCCCGCCTGATCCTCCCGTCTGCCTGCCCCGCCCCTTTTCCAGTTCCGTCCACAGGAGTTCCCCCATGGCTAACATCGTCGCAGTCACGGCCTGCCCCACCGGCATCGCCCACACCTTCATGGCCGCCGAGGCGCTGCGCCGCGCCGCCCAGGCCGCCGGTCATACCCTGCGGGTCGAGACGCAGGGCAGCGTCGGCACGCAGGACGCCCTGAGCGCCGCCGAGATCGCCGCCGCCGACGCCGTGATCCTCGCCGCCGACGTGAACGTCGACGAGGGGCGCTTCGCCGGGAAGATCATCATCCGCGCCAGCACCCGCGAGGTCATCGCGGACGCCGCCGCCCTGATCACCCGCGCCGCGACCGGCAGCTCCGCCCCGGCCCCCACGCCCGCTCCCGCCACGGCCTCCACGGGCGGCCCGCTGCACGTGGTCGGCATCACCGCCTGCCCCACCGGGATCGCGCACACCTTCATGGCCGCCGAGGGCCTGGAAGGCGGCGCGAAGAAACTCGGGCACACCGTCAAGATCGAGACGCAGGGCAGCGTCGGCGCCGGCAACGCCCTGACACCCGACGACATCGCCCGCGCGGATCTGGTCGTCATTGCCGCCGACACGAACGTGGACCTGAGCCGCTTTACCGGTAAGCGCGTGTACGTGACCGGCACCAAACCCGCCATCCGTGACGGCGCGGCCGTCGTGACGACCGCCCTCGCCCAGGCGACCGTGCACGGCGGGCCGGCCGGCGGCGGCGCGGCGGCCGGCAACCCCGACTTCGTGGCGCAGGCCGCCGCCGCGAAGGCCAGCAAGAACGCGGGCGTGCCCGCCTTCTACAAGCACCTGATGACCGGCGTGTCGCACATGCTTCCGTTCGTGGTCGCGGGCGGCCTGCTGATCGCCCTGGCGTTCGCCATCGGCTCATTCCAGTTCGGGGATCAGGGCATCTTCATCTACGAGGACAAGTACGCCGGCACGCTCGGCAACACCCTGTTCAAGATCGGCGCGAACGGCGCGTTCGGTCTGTTCGTGCCGGTCCTCGCCGGGTACATCGCGTTCTCGATCGCCGACCGGCCCGGCCTCGCGCCCGGCATGATCGGCGGCTTCCTCGCCGGCCTGACCGGCAGCGGCTTCCTGGGCGGCATCATCGCGGGCTTCCTGGCCGGGTACGTCGTGCTGTGGCTGACCCGTTCCATCCGGCTGCCCCGCACCCTCGAGGGCCTGAAACCCACGCTGCTGCTGCCGCTGCTGGGCACCCTGGCCGTGGGCCTGCTGATGATGTTCGTGATCGGCCAGCCTGTCGCGGCCGCCCTGACCGGCCTGACCACCTGGCTGCAGGGCCTGGGCAACACCAGCGCCGGCCTGCTGGGCGCGCTGCTGGGCGCCATGATGGCCTTCGACATGGGCGGCCCGATCAACAAGGCCGCGTACACCTTCAGCACCGGCCTGCTGGGCGCCAAGGTGTACGGCCCCATCGCGGCCGTCATGGCGGCCGGCATGACCCCGCCGCTGGCGCTGTTCCTGGCGACGCTGGTCTTCAAAAACCGCTTCACGAAGGACGAGGTCGAGGCCGGCAAGGCGGCCGGCGTGCTGGGCGTGTCGTTCATCACCGAGGGCGCCATTCCCTTCGCGGCCCGTGACCCGCTGCGCGTCATTCCGGCCCTGATGGCCGGCAGCGCCGCCGCCGGCGCGATCAGCATGGCGGCCGGGTGCCTGCTGCGCGCCCCGCACGGCGGGATCTTCGTGCTGTTCATCCCGAACGCCGTGACGAACCTGCCCATGTACGTGGTCGCCATCCTGGCCGGCACCGTGGTCAGCACCGTCATGCTGGGCATCCTGAAAAAACCCCTCGGCGCCGACGGCCTGCCCCTCGTGAAGGGCGTGCCCCAGGCCGTGAACGCCGCCGACTGAAGACGGACGCAAGCAGCGGGGGAGAGGGAGGTCACACGCGCCGGTGTGGCCTCCCTCTCCCGTATGCCCGCTCCCGTATGCGCTGCGCTCAGGGCGCGGCCAGGGCTGCCTGGAGGGTGTTGCCCACGGCGCGGCGCAGGCCCTGAATGTCGAAGGGCGTGTGCCGGGTCGGGTGAACGCGGTTGGTGAGCAGCACCCAGGCGAGGCCGTGGCCGGGGTCCACCCACAGGCCGGTGCCGGTGAAGCCGGTGTGCCCGGCCGCCTGCGGGCTGCACAGGCTGCCGCCGCTCCAGCCGGGGCAGGCGTGCACGAACGCCAGGGTGCGTTCCGGCGCGTGCGGGCGCAGGGCCAGGGCCTGCGCGGCGGCCGGGAGCCACCCGCCGCGCAGCAGCCGTTCGGCCTGATCCAGCACGCCGTCCAGTGTGCCGAACAGCCCGGCGTGCCCGGCGACCCCGCCGAGCGCGGCGGCGTTCTCGTCGTGCGTCTCGCCGGTCAGGAGCCGGCCGCGCCACGCGCAGACCTCGGTGGAGACGGTGCGGGCCGGGTCCGGCGTGAAGGTCAGGCCCGCGTCCAGCGTGAAGTCGCTCAGGAGCTGCCCGCGCGCGCGTTCCAGCACGCGGCCCAGCAGCACGTACCCCAGGTCCGAGTAGCGGACCGGGCCGGGCTCCGTGACCTCCCAGGGTTCCTGCAGGAAGCGGGCGCGGATGGTCCCGGGGTCGCCCCAGGTGTACAGGGGCGTCCAGGCGCCCAGCCCGGCGGTGTGCGTCAGGAGCTGGCGGGGCGTGCGTCCGTGCAGCGGCGTGTCCTGCATCCACGCCAGGTCCGGCAGCAGCCGGGACAGCGGGTCGTCGAGGTCCAGCAGGCCGTCCCCGGCGGCGCGCAGGATTTCACGGGCGGTCAGCAGCGGCTTGGTGAGGCTGGCCAGGTCCCACCAGTCCCCGCCGCTCAGCGGGGGGGCGTCGGGCGCGTGGCGGGGGCGGCCCAGGTGCAGCGTGACGCGCTCCCCGGCGGCGCTCACCACGCCGAGCGCGGCGGCGGACGGGCCCTGCGGGTCCTGCACGGCCGCGTCCAGCAGCGCGCGGGTGCGGGCCGGGACGATCACGTCAGGCCTCGCCCAGCGCGGTGCGGGCGTGACCGTGCGCGGCGTCCAGTCGGCGGGTCGCCTCGGCGGCGCTGACGCCCAGGCGCAGGGCGACCACCGCGACCTTCACCTGACCCCCGGCGTCCAGCAGGGCGGCGCGGGCGTCGGGTTCCGGGGCGCGCGTGGCGTACATGACCAGCCGCAGCGCGCGGCCCTCGAGTTTCTCGTTGCTGGCGCGCAGGTCCACCATCAGGTTGCCGTACACCTTGCCCAGCCGGACCATCAGGGCGCTCGAGAGGCTGTTCAGCGCGATCTTCTGCGCGGTTCCGGCTTTCAGGCGGGTGCTGCCGCTGATGATTTCCGGGCCGGTGTCGAGCAGCACGGCGCATTCGGCCTCGCGCAGCAGCGGCGTGTCCGGGTTGTTCGACAGGCCGATCGTGAGCGCCCCGGCCTGCCGCGCGGCGTGCAGCGCGCCCAGCACGTACGGCGTGGTGCCGCTGGCGGCCACGCCGATCAGCACGTCGTCCGGGCCGATGCCGGTGGCCCGCACGTCGCGCTCACCGGCCGCGCGGTCGTCCTCGGCGCCCTCGACGGCGCTGCGGATGGCGCGCTCCCCTCCGGCGATCAGCGGCACGGCCCGTTCGGGCGGCCACGAGAAGGTGGGCGTGAGTTCCGTGGCGTCCAGCACGCACAGGCGGCCGCTGGTGCCGGCCCCGGCGTACACCAGCCGCCCGCCGCGTTCCAGGCGGGGCAGCGCGGCGGCGGCGGCGCCGGCCAGGGCGGGCGCGGCGCGGCGCGCGGCCTGCACGGCGCCCAGCTGATCGTCGGTCAGGACGTCCAGCAGGTCGCCCAGCGGCAGCCGGTCGAGGTCCGGGTGGTCCGGGTGGACGCCCTCGGTGCGGCGCGGGTCGGCCGTGGCCCCGCCGGGCTGGGTGGTCGGATCGGGGGAGGGAACGTCAGCGTGCGTCATGGGCGGTCTCCTGCGGGGGCGTGAGGGGGGGCGGGCGTCCACTTGCCGCACAGGGCGGCGTGGCGCGCGCCGGTGGTGTGCGGCAGGGTGTTCGGCCAGCCCTGAGCGTGGGCGTAGCCCAGGAACGCGAAGGCGGCGGCCTCGCGGGTGGCGTCCGTGAAGCCCCGGTCCTCCCAGCCCACGTCCCGGAAGGTGCGCAGCGGGACGGGCAGCGCCTCGCGCAGCGCCCGCATCAGCGCCGGGTTGCGGGCGCCGCCGCCCGCCACGACGACCTCCCCGGGCGGGGCGTTCAGGAAGCGCAGCGCGGCGGCGACCGAGCGGGCGCTCAGGGCGGTGGCGGTCGCGGCGAGGTCCGGCAGGCTCAGGGGCGGCGCGTCCAGGCGGTCGAGGGTCCAGACCTCGCGGCCCGTGGCCTTGGGGGGCCGCTGCGCGAGTTCCGGGTGCGCCAGCCAGCGGTCCAGGGTGGGCGCGTGGACCTGCCCGGCGGCGGCCAGCGCGCCGCCCTCGTCGTGGGTCTGTCCGGCGCGGGCGGCGATCTCGTCGAGCAGGCAGTTGGCGGGGCCGGTGTCGAAGGCCTGCACCGCGCCGGGGTCCAGGCCCGGCAGCAGCGTGACGTTGGCGATGCCGCCCAGGTTCAGCACGGCGCGGGTCACGCCCGGCTGCGCCAGCAGCGCCCAGTCCGCGAACGGCACGAGCGGCGCGCCCACGCCCCCGGCGGCCAGGTCGGCGGGCCGGAAGTCCGAGACGACCGGGCGGCCGGTGCGGGCGGCGATCACGGCGGCCTCGCCGAGTTGCAGGGTGGCGGGCCGCGCCCAGCCGCGCGCCGGGTCGGGCCGGGGATGATGCTGCACGGTCTGGCCGTGGCTGGCGATCAGGTCGGCCTGCGCGGCGTGCGGCGCGGCCGCCGCGGCCAGCGCCTCCCCCAGCTGCCAGTGCAGCTGTGTCAGGTCGGCGGTGCTCGCCTCGCCGCGCATGGCGGCCAGCACGGCGCCGCGCAGGGCGGGCGGGTACGGCGTGAAGGTGTGGGCGATCACCTGCCCGCGCGGGGCGTCACCCAGCCGGGCCAGGGCCGGCATGGGGGACCCGCCGCGTTCCGCGCCGCCCACGCCGCCCAGGGCGGGCCAGCCGGGCAGTTCGAGCAGCGCGGCGTCGATGCCGTCGGCGCTGGTGCCGCTCATCAGGCCCAGCACGCGCGGCGGGCGGGAGTTCACCGGGCGTCTCCGCGCAGTTCCATCACGAAGTCGTAGCGGTCGCCGCGGTAGTGGGCGCGGGCGTACTCGATGGGGCGGCCGCCCTCGAGCCACGAGACGCGGTCGGTGGCGAGCAGCGCCGCGCCCACGCTGACGCCCAGCAGCGGCGCGAGGTGCAGGTCGGCGTTCACGGCGCGCAGGTGGCGGATCGCGCGGACCGGGCTCAGGCCGCGCGCCTGCAGCAGGGCGTACAGGCTGGCGTCCTGCACGGCGCGCTCGTCGAGTTCCCCGACGAGCGAGGCGGGCAGGGTGGAGTCCTCGATGGCCAGCGCCTCGCCGTCGGCGGTGCGCAGGCGGCGCAGGCGGTACACGGTCTCGTTGGGGGACAGGGCGAGGCTCATGGCCTCGTGGGCGGTGGGGCGGGCGCGTTCGAAGCTCAGGACCCGCGCGCCGGGTGTCTGACCGCGCGAGCGGACGTCCTCGGAGAACGAGGCGAGCAGCGACAGTGGGCGGCTGGGCAGGTCGCCGGGCTGGGCGGGCGGCGTGACGAAGGTGCCGCTGCCGTGCCGGCGGGACAGCAGGCCCTGCTGGGAGAGCAGCGCGAGCGCCTGACGGACCGTGACGCGTGAGACGCCCAGCGTGGCGGCCAGGTCGCGCTCGGCGGGCAGGGCGCTGCCGCGCCGCAGCTGGCCGCTCTCGATCCGGTGGGCGAGGCCCTGGGCGACCTGGACGTAGACGGGTGTGGCGCTCCCGGTGTCCAGCGGGATGGCCCAGGTGGAGATGGGTTCTGGCATCCCCACGAACATACCACCCTCATACCAATTTGCAACAGGGTTGCAAGTGGACAACAAGTGGTATTAGGCTAGCAGGGTAAGAAACAACCCACTTCCGCGCCCCGCCTCATACTCCCCTGACACGGCCCCACCCAGGCGGCCGGCCGAACGCCACGCACCGGAGGATTCCATGACCCGATCCAACCGCCCCGCCCGCACCGCCGCCCTGTCCCTGGTCACCCTGGCCCTGCTCGGCGGCGCCCTCGCCGCGCCCAAGAAGGTCAGCGGCTACGGCAGCCTGGGCGTCACCGACGGCAAACCCGGCGGCACGTACACCCTGCCGCTCGGCGACAGCCCCCAGAGCCTGTTCTACTACGGCGTCATCGACAACAACCTCGGCCTGATCTCGCAGCAGCTGTTCGACGGCCTGCTCGAATTCAACTACGCCACCTACAAACTCGAGCCCGCACTCGCCGAGAGCTACGCGGTCAGCGAGGGCGGCCGGACCTACACCTTCAAGCTGCGCCAGGGCGTCAAGTGGAGCGACGGTCAGACCTTCGACGCCGACGACGTCGTGTTCACCTTCAAGAACATGATCATGAACCCCGAGGCGCGCGCCGGGGACGCCGCGAGCTTCAAACTCGACGGCAAACCCGTCGAGATCAGCCGCGTCAACCAGTACACGGTCCGGTTCGAACTGCCGCGCCCCAGCCCCGCGTTCCTGCTGCAGATGCGCTCGTTCATCATGCCCAAGCACAAGCTGCTGAAGTATTCCGTCGAGGGCGGTGCCAAGGCCAGCGACATCAACGGCGCGTGGCCCACCAACGTCGCCGAGAGCGAGGTCGTCGGCACCGGCCCCTTCCGGCTCGCCACGTACACCGCCGGGCAGAAGGTCACCCTGACCCGCAACCCCAACTACTGGAAGGTGGACGGCAAGGGCACCAAACTCCCGTACCTCGACCGCCTGGAATTCCTGGTGATCCGCGACCCGCAGGCGCAGGTGGCGCAGTTCCTGGCCGGCAACCTCGACCAGCTCAACATCAGCGGCGCGCAGTTCCCGGACCTGAAACAGAAGGAAGTGTCCGGCGCGCCCTTCCGCGTCACGCGCTCCACCGCCCTGTTCGGCAGCCCGCCCTTCGTCGCGTACAACTTCGACGCCAAGGACCCCGCCCTGGCGAAACTGTTCAGCGACGTACGCTTCCGCCGCGCCATGCAGGGCGTGCTCAACCGCGAACGCATCATCGACACGGTCTACAACGGCCTGGCCAGCCTGCCGGGTCACGGCGTCGCGCCCGTCAACAAGGACTGGTACGCGAACACCAAACCGCAGCTCGGCAGCTTCAACGTGGCGGCCGCCGGACAGGCCCTCGACGCGCTCGGCCTGAAGAGCAAGAACAGCGCCGGCATCCGCCTGCTCCCGAACGGTAGGCCCCTGGAATTCGACCTGACCTACGGCACCGACTCCAGCACCTACCCCGCCATGGCCACCATCATCCAGAGCGACTTCGCCAAGGTCGGCGTGAAAGTCAACCTGCGCGGCATCCTGAGCAGCAAACTGCTCTCCACCGGCCAGAGCGGCGACTGGGAGATGATCCTGCACGCCTTCGGCGACCAGCCGGACCCGGAACTGCGTAAACCCATCTGGCAGCCCGGCGGCGCGCTGTACTACTGGCACCGCAGCCTCCAGCCCGCCCGTGACGGCGACAAACCCAACGTCGCGAAGATGACCGGCTGGGAAAAGGAGATCTACACCATCTTCGAGGATGCCGCCACCACCACCAGCGCCAGCGCCCGTAAGGCCCTGTACACCCGCTGGCAGCTGCTGTTCGCGCAGAACCTCCCGGTCACACCCATCGCCAAGCCCGAGAACATCGGCGCGGTCAGCAACAAATACGGCAACTACATCTACAACCTCGGCGTGATCCCCGGCTACAACCCCGTCCCGCTGATCTACCAGAAGTGACCCGGCCTCCATCCCCGGCCCCTTTCTCCTGACCGGCCCGTTCTCCTGACTGGGCCGCCCCCCGGCACCGGCGGGCGGGGCAGGCCCTGACACGGATTCCGTTTGTTTCGCTGACAATCCGGAAATTCACCGGATTGCCAGCTCCGCGTCCGGAACCCGCTTGACTCCCACTCGCATCCGCTCGGATCGAACGGCTTTGCAAGCCATTCAATCGGAGTCCGTATGACACGGCCCGCCCCGGCACGCACTCACGCCTTCATTCCACCACCGGGAGTTCCGCCCTTGATCCACCCTGTCCCGCCTTCACGGCCCCCCGCGCGCCGCGCCCGCCCATGCTGACGTACACCCTGCGCCGCATCCTGGGCATGATTCCCACCCTGCTGCTGATCAGCGTCGTGTGCTTCACGGTGATCCAGCTGCAACCGGGCTCGTTCCTCGACCAGTACCTCGAAGATCCGCGCGTCACCAAAGAAACCGTGGCGAGCGTCACCCGCCAGCTGGGCCTGGACCAGCCGCTGTGGGTGCAGTACCTCACCTGGATCAAGGGGATCGTCACGCAGGGCGACTTCGGGTACTCCTTCGTGAACGGCCGCCCCGTCTCCAGCCTGATCTGGGAGCGGCTCGGCTGGACGGTGTTCCTGGCCCTGCTGACCCTGATCGTCTCCTGGGCGATCGCCGTGCCGCTGGGCATCTACACCGCCCTGAACCGCTACAGCAAACGCTCGGTCGCCCTGAACTTCTTCGGGTACGTCAGCCTCGCCACGCCGGACTTCCTGGTGGCGCTGCTGCTGATCGCGCTCGTCCTGAACATGGGCGGCACGAACGTCGGGGGCCTGTTCAGCCCGCAGTTCATCGACGCCCCCTGGAGCGGCGCGAAGGTCATGGACCTGCTGGGCCACCTGTGGATTCCCATGATCGCCATCGGCCTGGAAGGCGTGGCGGGCCTGATGCGCCAGATGCGGGCCTCCATGCTCGACGTGATCGGCCAGGACTACGTCCGCACCGCCCGCGCCAAGGGCCTCGCCGGACGGCGGGTCCTGTGGAAACACGCGGTCCGCAACGCCGTCAACCCGCTGATCAGCCTCGCGGGCCTGAGCCTGCCCAGCCTGATCTCGGGGACGATCATCGCCAGCATCGTCCTGAACCTGCCCACCATCGGCCCGTTCCTGTACGACAGCCTGCTGAACAAGGACCAGTACGTCGCCATGACCCTGCTGCTGTTCAGCGCGCTGCTGCTGCTGATCGGGAACCTGCTCTCGGACCTGGCGCTCGCCTGGGCCGACCCGCGCGTGAGGTTCGAATGACCGCCCTGAGCGCGCCCCAGGAGGTCCGGCAGACGCCGCTCGGCATGGCCCTGCGCCGCTTCCGCCGCAACCGCCTGGGTGTCCTGAGCGCCTGGGTGCTGGCCGCCCTGTACACGGTGGCGCTGCTCGCCGGGTTCCTCGCGCCGTACTCCATCACCGCGCAGCACGAGGAGTACCCCTACCAGCGCCCGCAACCCATCCACATCGTCCACGAGGGCAAACTCATGCGTCCGTTCGTGTACGGCTTCACGAAGCAGCGCGATCCCGTCACGTTCCTGAGCACCTTCAGCGAGGACCGCAGCCGCCCGCTGCCGATCCTGCTGTTCGTGCGCGGCGACGACGCGGCCGAATCCGCGTACAACTTCCTGGGCGTGTTCCGCAGCCAGTGGCACCTGTTCGGTGTGAAAGGCGGCTACTACTTCCCGCTCGGCACCGACAAGTTCGGACGGGACCTGCTGTCCCGCACCCTGGTCGGCTCGCAGGTCAGCCTGACGGTCGGCGTGATCGGCATCCTGATCTCGTTCTCCATCGGGATCGTGCTGGGCGGCGTCAGCGGTTACTTCGGCGGCTGGGTCGACAACCTGATCCAGCGGCTGGTCGAGGTGCTGCTGTCCTTCCCGCGCCTGCCGATCCTGCTGGCGCTGTCCACCATCATCCCGGCCCGCTGGCCCAGCACCTGGGTGTACCTGGGCATCGTGGCGGTTCTCGCGCTGATCGGCTGGGCCGGACTGGCCCGCGTGGTGCGCGGTCAGGTCATGAGTGCCCGCACCGTGGACTACGTGCAGGCCGCCCGCGCGCTGGGCAGCAGCGACCTGCGCGTGATCCTGCGGCACATCATGCCCAACCTCAGTTCCTTCCTGATCGTGACCGCCACGCTGGCCCTGCCCGGCTACATCCTGGGCGAGAGCGCCCTGAGTTTCCTGGGCCTGGGCATCAAGGAACCCATGACCAGCTGGGGCCTGCTACTGAAAGACGCGCAGAACTTCGAGACCCTCAACCTGTACCCCTGGCTGCTGCTGCCCGGCGTGCTGATCGTGATCTCCGTGCTGGCCTTCAACTTCATGGGCGACGCCCTGCGCGACGCCGCCGACACCCAGAGCCGCTGACCGAGCGCCGGCGCCCGCCGAGGGTGCCGGCAAGGTCCCCCTCCTCCCGACTTCCCCCGTCTTCCCGCTCTCTACTTTTCCACTTCCCCCTGGAGGTTCAGACCATGCCCACCCGCTCCCTGCCCGCCCACCTGAGCGCCCTCACGGCACTCCTCGCCCTGGCCGCCTTGCCTACCGCCGCCGCGCAGGGCAAGGCCAACGTGCCCGCCTCGCTGTTCCAGACCACCGGCAAACGCGGCGGCACCCTGACCCTGCCGCTCGTCAGCAGCCCCCAGAGCTTCAACTACTTCGCGGTGCTCGACAACAACTCGTACACGGTCATGAACAACGTCCTCGACCGCCTGATCACCCTGGACCCCCAGACGAACAAGTTGTACCCCGCCCTGGCCGAATCGTGGACCTTCGCGCCGGATGGCCGCAGCGCCGTCCTGAAACTCCGGCGCGGCGTGAAATGGAGCGACGGCCAGGACTTCAATGCCGACGACGTGCTGTTCACCCTGAACGACGTCGCCGCGAACACCGGCCTGAAAGCCAACCAGTCCGCCGTGTTCCGCGTCGGCCGGGACCCCCTGACCTTCGCGAAGGTGGACGCCTACACCGTGAAGGTCAGCGCGCCCCGCCCGTACGGCGCGATGCTGCAGGCCCTGACCTTCGTGCCGATCCTCCCGCAACACAAACTCGCGCGCTTCAACCCGCAGCGCGACCCGGACGGCTTCATGAAGGCCTGGGCGACGAACACGCCCCTGAAAGACATCGTGGGCACCGGGCCGTTCATGCTCAGCAGCTACACCGTCGACCAGAAGGTCACGCTGACCCGCAACCCGCACTCGTGGCGGCGCGACCCGGCCGGCACGCAACTGCCGTACATGGACCGCCTGGAGTACCTGATCATCAAGAGCCCGGACGCGCAGATCGCGTCGTTCCGGGCCGGGCAGCTGGACTCCGCGCCCATCACCGGCGCGCAGTTCCCGGACCTGAAACGCCAGGAGGTGGCCGGCGCGAACTTCCGCGTGGTGCGTGGCGTCGGCCTGAACAACCCCCCGGTCCACTGGGCGCTGAACCAGGACAGCCGCGACCCCTGGCTGAAAAAGGCCTTCAGCGACCTGCGGTTCCGCGAGGCCATGCAGTTCGCCGTGAACCGCGAACGCATCATCGACACGGTCTTCAACGGGCTGGCCAGCCTGCCCGGTCACGGCGTCGCCCCCATCAGCGAGTGGTACACGAACACCCGCGGGTACCTGGGCGGCTACAACCTCCAGAAGGCCGCCGTGCGCCTCGACAGCCTCGGGTACCGCGACACCAACCGCGACGGCATCCGCAACTTCCCCGGCGGCGGCCCGAACGTCGAATTCAACGTTCTGCACGCTGCCGACAGCGCCACCATGCCCGGCATCGGCACGATCCTCCAGAGCGACCTCGCGCGGATCGGCGTGAAGGTGAACCTGCAGGGCATCACGGGCAGCACCGTCCTGTCCACCGCCCTGAGCGGCAACTTCGAATCGGTGCTGTCCACCTTCGGGGACCAGCCGGACCCGCAGCTGCGCAAGGACATCTGGCAGCCCGGCGGCGCGCTGCACTACTGGCGCCGCAGCCTGCAACCCGCGCAGGAGGGCGGCGTGCCCAACCTCGCCGCCATGACCCCCAGCGAGCGGCGCACCTACGACATCTTCGCGCAGGCCGAGGCGCTCGGGAACCAGGCGCAGCGCCGCAAGCTCTACAACGAGTGGCAACTGCTGTTCGCGAAGAACCTGCCGGTCATCCTGATCGCCAAGCCCGACTCGGTCGCGGCGTTCCACGCCCGCATCGGCAACTACTACGTCGGGGGCGGCGCGGTCATCAGCAGCAACTACTCCGTCTTCGAGCGGTGAACGCCGCGCAGATGCACGCCTCCCCTCCGGATGGTCCGCGCGTCGGGCTGGAGCACCTGCTGGCCCGGCCCGGGCAGGCCGCCGGGTGGGGCCGCACCGGACTGCTCACCAACCCCAGCGGCGTCACCCGTGACCTCACGCCGGCCGCCGTGGCCCTCGCCCGCGCCGGACTGACCCCCGAACGCCTGTTCGGTCCCGAACACGGCGTGGACGGCAGCGGCGCCCCGGGCGAGGCCCCGGAACTCGAACGGGACGCCGCGAGCGGCCTGCCCACCACCGTCCTGTACCACCTGAGCGCCGAGGAGACCGCCCGCCGCCTCGCGGGCCTCGACACCCTGATCGTGGATCTGCAGGACGTCGGCGTGCGCTTCTACACCTACGTCAGCACCGTCCGTGACGTCCTGCGCGCCGCGCGCCTCCGCCCGCTGCGGATCGTGATCCTCGACCGGCCCAACCCGCTGGGCTTCACGGTCGAGGGGCCGCTGCTCGACCCGGCCTTCGAATCGTACGTGGGCATCAGCGCCCAGCTGCCGCTGCGCCACGGCCTGACCATCGGCGAGGTCACCCGCGTCCTCGCCGCCGCCGAGGGCGTCCCCGTCCACGTGATCCCCACCGACGCCCCGGACGCCTGGCACCCGCAGCGGCCCTGGGTACCGCCCAGCCCGAACCTGCCGGACCTCGACGCGACCGCCCTGTACCCCGCCGGGGCGCTCGTGGAGGCCCTCGACGCCAGCGAGGGACGCGGCACTGCCCTCCCGTTCCGGCTGTTCGGCGCGCCCGGCCTGGACGCCCAGGCCCTCGCCGCGCGCCTGAACGCCCTGAACCTGGGCGTCACCGCCCGCCCCGCCCACTTCACGCCCACCACCAGCAAACACGCCGGGCAACGCTGCGCCGGCGTGCACCTGCACCGCACCGGCCCCACCGGCGACCTGCTGCCGCTCGGGCTGGCCCTGCTGACCGCCCTGGAAGAACAGGGCGCCGCCCGCAACGCCGACTGGCTGCAGAAACTCCTGGGCGTCCCGTCCGGCGACCTGCCCGCCACGCCCGGAGCGGCCCTGCACGCCGCCGCCGCGTGGCAGGCCGCCGCCCGCGCGCACGCCCGCACCCTGCGGCCCCACCACCTCTACGCCCGCTGATCCCACCCGAGGAGCGCCCGTATGCCCAGACCCGCCTCCGCACTGCCCGTCCCCGCCCGCCGCCTGCCCGCTTCCATCAGGACCACCGCGCTGCTGTCCGGGGCGCTGCTGCTCGCTCCGGTGCTGCTCGCCGGCTGCGCCGGCACCAGCGACCCCGCCCCGACTGCCCCGCGCGGAGAACTGCGCGGCCTGTGGGTGGACGCCTTCGGCCCTGGCCTGAAAACCCCCGCCGAGATCGACACGCTGATCCGCGACGCCCGCGCCATGAACGTGAACGTCCTGTTCGCCCAGATCGGCCGGCGCGGCGACTGCTACTGCAACCGGGCCGCCATGCCCCGCACCGACGACCCGGCCGTCCCACCCGGCTTCGACCCGCTCGACGACCTGCTGCTCAAGGCGCATGCGCACGGCATTCAGGTGCACGCCTGGATCATCACGACCGCCCTGTGGAACTCGGCCACGCCGCCCCGCGATCCCGCCCACGCCTTCCACGCGCACGGCCCCGCCGCCAGCGGGCGCGACTTCTGGCTGACCGTCAAGGCCGACGGCAGCACCCGCGGCGGCGCCGACTGGGTGATGGATCCCGGCCATCCGGACGCCGCCGCGTACATCCGCGAGATGTACGTCTCGGTCGCCCGGAACTACCCCGTGGACGGCGTGCAGTTCGACCGGGTCCGTTACCCGGACTACAACCCGGCCGGCGGTCCCGGCCAGTGGGGTTACAACCCGACCGCGCTCGAACGCTACCGCGCCGAGACCGGCCAGACCGGCACGCCCGACCCCGGCGATCCCAGCTGGACCGCGTGGCGGCAGCAGCAGGTCACCAACCTCGTGCGCGAAACCGCCCTGGCGGTCAAGGCTGTCCGGCCCGACATCAGCGTGAACGCCGCCACCATCACCTACGGCGCCGGCCCGGCCGACGAGGCCGCCTTCGCCGCCTCCCGCACCGCCCTGGAAGTGCAGCAGGACTGGCTCACCTGGGTCCGCGAGGGCTACCTGGACCTGAACGTCATGATGAACTACAAGCGCGATTTCGTGCCGGATCAGGCGCTGTGGTTCGGGCAGTGGAACGCCTTCGCCGCCCGGCTGCGCGCCGCGTACCCGCACGCCGCGCAGGTCAGCGGGGCCGCCATCTACCTGAACGATCAGGCGAGCAGCGTCACGCAGGTCCGCAAGACCCTGGACGCCGGCCTGGATGGCTGGGCCGGGTACTCGTACCGCACGCCGGACCTGGACGTGAACGCCGGGAAGCGCACGCAGGCGCAGGTGTTCCCGGAACTGGCCGCCCGACTCACCGCGCCCGGCGCTCCTTTCGAACGGCCCGTCCCCTGGACGAAGCCCGACCCGCGTCAGCTGCGCGCCCTGAGCGGCCGCGTGACCGTCAGCGGTGACCTGCCCCCCGGCGGACACGAGGTCACGCTGCGCGCCGCCGACGGACAGGTCGTGGCCCGCACCCAGACTGACGGAGCAGGCCAGTACGGGTTCCTGCGCGTCCCCGCCGGGACCGTCACCGTGCAGGCCGGCACCGGCAGTCTCACCGCCCGCGCCGCCGACGGACAGGTGCTGCGCCTTCCGGACCTGCCCGTGAACTGATACGGACTGCCGTCTGTTTCGCTGGCAGATCGGAACACCACCGATCTGCCAGCTCCACGCCCGGAGCCCGTTTTTCTCCTACTCGCTCTGCTGCGCAGCTCTACGAGTCCGCTCGGATTGAACGGGCTTTGCCGCCCATTCAATCGGAGTCCGTATGACCCGCACGCCGGTCGAGGTGGCCTGCGGGGTCACCCGGCCGGTTCATACGGATTCCGTTTGTTTCGCCGACAATCCGGAACTTCACCGGATTGCCGGCTCCACGTCCGGAACCCGCCCCGCTCCCACTCGCTTCGCTCGGATTGAATGGGCTTTGCAGCCCATTCAATCGGAGTCCGTATCAGTGGTGGGGCGCGTTCAGGTTCAGTTGCTGCGGGGACTGCGGGCGGGCCAGCAGGAAGCCCTGCACGTGCGCGCAGCCGCAGGCCTGCACGAAGCTGAGTTCCTCGGGTAGCTCGACGCCCTCTGCGACGACCACGAAGCCCAGTTCCAGGCCCAGGTGGACGACGCTGCGCAGCAGCACCTGCCGGCGCGGGTCGAGATGCACGCCCTGGACGAGCAGCCGGTCGAGTTTCAGGAAGTCGATCGGCAGCTGGCTCAGCAGCGCGAGACTGGAGTACCCGGTGCCGAAATCGTCCAGGGCGATGCGGGCCCCCAGCGCTTTCAGGGCGTGCAGTTGCCGCGTCACGCTGGGCAGGTCCTGCGCGGCGACCGCCTCGGTGACTTCCAGGGTCAGCCAGCGTGGGTCCGCGCCGGTCCGGTGCAGGGCGTCGCGCACCACGTCCGGGAAGGTGCCGCTGCTGAACTGCGTGACGCTGACGTTCACGTTCACGCTCAGGGGCGCGCGGCGGCGGGCGTTCCAGCGGACCGCCTGACACAGCGCTTCGCGCAGCACGAACGTGCCCAGGTCGTTGATCAGGCCGCTGCTCTCGGCGACCGGGATGAACTCGGCGGGACTGACGGTGCCCAGCACGGGGTCCTGCCAGCGCAGCAGGGCTTCGAGTGACCGGATCTCGCGTTGCGGGACCGCCATGACCGGCTGGTAGTGGACGCTGAGCGTACCGGTCGCCACGGCGCGTTGCAGGCATTCTTCCAGCCGCAGTCGCCGCTCGACGTCGGCGGCCATGACCGGCTCGAAGCGGCGCGCGGCGGGGCTGTGCCCGGTGTGCTTGAGGGCGAGGTCGGCGTGACGCAGCAGCTCGGCCGGGGTTCGGCCGTCTTCCGGATGCAGCGCGTACCCCAGCCGGAACGTGACGTGCACCGCCTGTCCGTCCAGGTCGAAGGTGCCGTTCAGGCGGTCCAGGAGTTGCGCGGCCCACTGGCCGGCCGGGTCGTCGGACCGGTCCGTTTCACCCGGCGACTCCGGACCCACCAGCGACTCCGGACCTGACAGCAACTCCGGGCCGGCGGGTTCCGGCGGGCCGGGCCGGGTGAGCAGCAGCAGGAACTCGTGTTCCGTCAGGTGCGCGGCCACACCACGGTCGCTCACGGCGTCTTCGAGTCGCTGGGCGACCAGCTGGATCAGGCGGTCGGCGCCCTGCCTTCCGATCCGGTCGAGCAGATTCGGGAAGTTGTGCAGGGTGAGGATCATCACGGCGGTGGGCGGCGGTGGCCGCTCGCCGCACAGCTGTTTGAGCAGAGTCGTCACCTGTCGTCGGTTGGGAAGTCCGGTCAGCGGGTCGTGCAGCGCCTGCGCTTCGAGCTGCCGCTGCAGCAGGTAACTGGCGGTCACGTCCGTGAACGACACGACCGCTCCCGCCTGCTGCCCACCTTCGAGCAGCGGAATGGCGTTCAGGGACGCGATGATCCACTCGCCGTCCGGCCGCGTGAACAGCACCTGCGTGTCGTGCACCGTGACGCCGGTCCGCAGGGCCTGCACGGCCGGGTACGCCCCGGTGGGCAGCGGGAATCCGGCCGGGTCCATCAGTTTCCACGCGGGGTCGAACACGTTCGGGAACTCCCGCAGGTCCGTCAGGCCCGTGATGCGGTGCGCGGCGGCGTTCGCCTGAACGGGGCGGCCACTCAGGTCGACCAGCATCACGCCTTCCTCGAGGACTTCCAGCATGGTCGCCGCCTGCGCCTCACTGCTGCGCAGGGCCCGCAGCAGCTGCGCGCGTTGCAGGGCCGGCAGCACCTGACGGCCCAGCCGCTGCAGCCCGGCCAGCTGCGCGTCCCCGAGGCCGTGAGGTGCGTACAGCGCCAGCAGCGCCACCGGGCCGTCCCGGTCATGCACGGGCACGATCACCGTCCCGCTCAGGTCGCCTGCCTGGGGGGCGGCAGTCAGCGGGACGCTGATCGTGTCGCCCAGCCGGAAGGGCCGGTCAGCGTGCATGGCGGCCGCGAAGGCGCTGCCGTCCATGAGGGTGATCTCCGGCAGGCGGTTCAGGACCGCGGCAGGGACGTGCTGCGTGCACAGCACCTGAAAGGGCCCGCCGTCCCGGCCGGTCATGGCGAGCAGGCCGCCCCACGCTCCCGCGTACCGCAGGATGTCCAGAAGGACCTGCTGCTGAATCTGACCGGGGTCGTGCAGGGCTTCCAGGGCCGTCAGGCCCGTCTCCCAGTTCGGTGAAGATTCGTTACTCATCAGGTGGCCTCGCGAGAAAGGAACGGCGACCAGGGACACGCTCCCTGTCCGGACAGTCGGGCCAGACGCCCATCACGGGGAAAAGGACCACGACGAGTCTAACCGACCGGTCCCGGCCAGGGTGTGCAGTTTCCGCGCTGTACGCTCACGGAACCTTGGGGGCTGCACCCGCCGTAGCATGAAGCGTCCCTCTGCGCGCGCCAGTCCGTCAGGGCGTACTGTCAGCCGTAGAGATGAACGGTTCCGGTCGCGCCGAGCATCCCGGATCGCAGGCCCTGCCGACCGGGACGCCCGGTGTGCTGGAGCGGCTGGCGCAGCTGGGTGAACTGCTGGACGGTCCGGCTGACCTGACCGATATTCAGGCCGCCGCTGCGACCCTGCTCGGTGAGGCGCTGCGTGCCGATCTGATCGTCCAGTCAGGCGGCGGGCGGCCGCTGTGGGCCGTCTGCGCCGAGCTGAGCGCCGCTCCCTTGCCGGAGGGAGCAGTGACGCTGGCGTTCACGGTGCCCTGCTGCGAGAGTGCCGAGTGGCTGGCTGTCCGGCAGGACCCGCAGCGGCCCTGGACGGCGCAGGATCAGGCGCTGCTCCGGACGCTGGGTCAGCTGCTGCGGCAGATCGAGGTGCGCCGGCAGCAGCGCCGCACGGTCGAGGCGCTGGAGCGTCAGTTGCAGCTCGCCCTGAACACCGCGCCGCTGCTGCTGTGGGCGGCCGATCCGGACGGCACGGTGCAACTGGCCGCCGGGCGGGGACTGGCGGCGCTGCACCTGCGGGCCGGGCAGCTGGAAGGCCGGTCCATCCACGACCTGCTCAGCGGCGTTCCCAGGGTCCCGGATCTCGTGCGCCGCGCGCAGCAGGGGGAGACCGTGAACGACCTCGTGCAGGTCGGGCCGCGCACCTTCGAGTCCTGGTACCTGCCGCTGCCGCCCCCGGACCGGCCGGGCAGCGTGCTGGGCATCGGCTACGACGTGACGGAACTGCTGGAGTCCAGGCAGGCGGCCCAGACGGCGCAGCGGCAGGCGGAAACCCTGCTGAAGCTCTCGCGGGTGCTGGACGACCAGCAGACCCTCAGCCGCGCCGCGCAGGACGTCCTGGCGCTGATCGTCACGCATTTCGGGTCCGGCTGGGCGGCGCTGTGGACGCACGTGCCCGGCTGGTTCCGGCTGATCGTCACGCACGGTGACGCGCCGCCCGCCCTGCAGGCCTTTCAGGAACGCGGCATTCCGGACTCGGACCGGTACGGGCAGGCGCTGCTGGCCGGTCAGGCCGTCTTCCTGTCCGGGGAGCAGCTGCCCGGCGCGGTGCGCGCCCTGGGCCTGCAGGCCGCCGCGATGATGCCCGTCACGCTGGACGCCGTGACCGGCCCGCGCATCCTCACGGTGTACCGTTCGGATCCGCCCGTCTGGACGGACAGCGAACGTGACATGCTGTTCGCCGCCGCGCGGACCGTGCAGGTCGCGCACCGCCGTCTGGAATCCCTGCAACGCCTGCAGACCGAGGCGGCCACGGACCCGCTGACGGGCCTGGGGAACCGCCGTGCGTTCGAACGGGCGCTGCGGGATTCCCTGCAGGCCGGGCCGTGCCTGCTGATCTCCACGGACCTCGACGGTCTGAAACGCGTCAACGACACCGAGGGCCACCCGCGCGGCGACGCCCTGCTGCGCGCCTTCGCGTCGGCGCTGCGCGCGACCTTCCAGCCCGGCGCGTCGGTGTTCCGGCTGGGCGGGGACGAGTTCATGGTCATCGTGCCCGGAGTGCCTGCCATCGCCTGGGCGCTCGGCGGCGTGGTCCGCGCGGCCCGGTCGGTGCAGCAGGCGGGATTCGGCGGCGCTTCTGCCAGTGCCGGCGTGGCCCGCGCACCGGACGAGGCGCAGACGGCCGGTGACCTGATTCACCTGAGTGACGCCCGCATGTACGACATGAAAGCCGCCCGCCGCCTTCCCTGACGGCCTGGGCGTCAGCTGCCGGGGCGGATCAGGGCGAACAGCAGCAGGACGTTCACGCACAGCAGCACGTTCGACAGGTGCACCACCCAGCGGTCATCACGTTGCCGCCAGTCCTTGCGTTTTTTGCTTCTTCGGGCCATCGGTGCGCGAAGGTAGCACCCGCCGGGCCGCGCCCACTGCGAAAAAACCGGCACTCCGGCCCACCCGGTGGGGAGGGTGGTCGCCCGGCCCTCCGGCCGTAACCCGGCAGCGGAGGCCGCCCGGTTACGGCGCCGTCATACGCGGCGCTGCCCTATGCTGGGCGGGTGGAACTGCTGCTCCTGTCCGCCCTGACTGGTATCGCCCTGCTGGCTGTCCTGATGTTCTGGCGGGCGAGGCGAGCCCCCGCGCCTCCAGCCGGTGACGCGGAACTGAGCGCCGCCCCGCGTGAGGCGCCGTCGGCGCTGGAGCAGCAGGTGCTGGCGCGGCTGGCGGGGGACGGCGCGCGCCTGGAGCGGCTGCTGGACCTCGTGCGGCAGCAGCACCCGGACCTGCCGCGCGAGGGACTGCTGGCGCAGCTGCAGGCGCAGATGAACGAGAACGCCAGCTGATACGGATTCCGTTTGTTTCGCTGACAATCCGGGACTTCACCGGATTGCCAGCTCCACGTCCGGAACCCGCCCCGCTCCCACTCGCATCCGCTCGGATTGAAGGGTCTTTATAGCCCCTTCAATCGGAGTCCGTATGAGCTGAGCGGCCTCAGCGGATCTGCACGCGGTAGCAGGCGCTGCCCTGCTCGCCGCCGCCGAGCGTGCCGACCGTCACGCTCAGGCGGTTGCTGCCCAGTGTTCCGGCGTCGGTGTCGGCGGCGCTGCTCAGGTTGCTCGCGTCCGTGCCGGGCGTGGTGGTCTGCCCGGCCTGCACGGACGCGCCGCGCACCAGCCGCACGCCCTGACCGGGGCCGTACCCGTCCCCGAGGGGCTGCGTGAAGAACGGAATGGGGTCGGTGATCACGACCTCGCTCAGGGTGCCGGTTCCCTGGTTCAGGTAGTTGATGCAGTACTCCAGCTGCTCGTTCACGCCGCCGGTGCTGGCGTTCAGGCTGAACGGACCGCCGGCCGTGACGTTCCGCACGAACTTGACCAGGGTCAGGCTGCCGCCCTCGCCGCCGCTCTGCCCGATGACGGTCGTGTCGGTCAGCGAGGCCGTGCGGGTCGCGCCGCCGGTCGTCTGCTGCGCGGCCAGGGTGACGGTCTCGGTCAGGCCCTGCGCCAGTCCGGGCGGGACGAGCACCTGCACGAGCAGGTTCACGTCGGCGGGCGTGCCGTCCGGGCGTTTCGGGAAGGCGTCCGTGACGGTCAGGGTGCCGGTCGTCTGTCCGGCCGGGATGATCGCCGCGTCGCCGGGGTCCACCTGCCCGTCGCCGTTCACGTCGTGCCACAGCAGGTACTGGAAGCGCGCGCCGGGCGGGCGGGTCAGGCTGAACGTGACGGGGCCGGTCACGCCGGGCGTCAGACGGTGCGGGTTCGTGACGGTGGACGGGCTCTGCGTGGTCCGCAGGGCGCTGCTGACCAGCGCGAACGGCGTGACGGTCACGCTGGCCGTCGCGGTCTGCGCGCCGTACACGGTGGAGGTCCGCACGCCGTCGTTGAAGGTCGCACTCACCTGCGTGGGCAGGATGGTGTTCGTGTACGTCCCGCCGGGCAGGCTGGCCGGCAGGGTCACGGGCAGGCGGACGCTGCAACTCGCCCCGGCGCGCAGGGTGGTGCCGCCGACGCTCAGGACGCCTCCGGCCGTGCCCACCGTGCCGCCGCAGGAGTTGCTCTGCACGCTGCCCAGGGTCAGGCCGGTCACGCCGGTCGTCTCGGCCACGCGGTCCTCGAAGTTCAGGCTGGTGGTGTCGGCGCTGTTCGGGTTGGTCAGCGTGACGGTCAGGGTGGTCGTCTGCCCCGGCAGGCGCAGCGGCGGGTCGAAGGTCTTGGTCACGACGAGCGCGGTGTACAGCGTGGCGGTCGCGGATTCCTGCACGACGTCCGCGCTGGTGATGACGGTGCTGCCCACGATGGTGTTGCGGTACGTGCCGGGCTGCGGAACGGTCACGTTCACCTGCAGGGTGCAGCCGCCCACCGGGATGTACGACCCGGCCAGGAAACGCAGTTCGGGCGGGGTCGTGTCCCTGAGGACGATGCGGCTGTTGTCGCAGGTGCCGCTGATGTTCGGCGTCGCCGCGAAGGTCATCTGCGCGGGCGTGCTGGGCAGGCGGTCCACGAGGTCGGTGTACAGCGCGATCGGGCCGCGGTTGTTGTTCCCGACCGTGATGGTCAGCCGGCTGGTCCCGCCGGCGGCGCTGACGAACGGCGGTTCGAACACCTTGCTGAGGGTGGGCCGGTCGGGGATGACGTTGCACGACGCGAGGTCCACGATGCCCTGGTTGCCGTTCTCGATGTTCGTGGCCTGCCCGTCCGAGGTCATGGTGTACACGGCGCTGCTCGTCGAGAGGTAGAAGGTCTCGCCGACGACAGTGGTGCCGTCCGGCAGGGTCCGGAACGGTTCGATCGCCAGGCCGTTCACGGTGCTCAGTGGCGTGCCGCCCACGCGGATGGGCACGATCCGGGCGGGGTCCGCGACCAGCTGGTCGCTGATGGCGACGAGGTGACTGCCGACTGCGCCGCCGTTCAGGCTGCCTTCCACGATGATGTACAGCTGGTTGCCCGCTCCCAGCACGATGTCCCCGTTGGTGGTGGTGCTCTTCACGAACGAGGGCGGGAACGTGATGGGCGTCGGGCGCGAGATGACCCCCCCGTCCGACGTGCGGAACACCGAGACCAGTCCGTAACTGTGGTACACGTACATGCGCCCGGTCTCCTCGATGGCGCTGCCCACCAGCGACCCGAAGGTGTTGTTGTTGTTGACCAGGTCGGGGCTCTGGCCGACCCGCGTGGTCTGCCGCGTGACCGGGTTGTACTTCAGCAGGGTGCCGGTGGTGCGTTCCACGTAGTACAGCAGGCCGTCGACCGGGTTGATGGAACTCGCGTTGTACTGGTAGGCGGTGCCGGTCCCCACGGGCGCGTCGTTGATCAGGTCGTACGCGGCGGTGGTGCCGCTGACGGTGTTCAGGAACAGGTGCCGGGACTTCCCGCCAGAACTGGCGTTCGGGTTGGCGGTGGCGTAGATGGCCGTGCAGTAGCTCGGGGCGGCGGCGGCGGTCCCGGCCAGCGCGGCGAGCGCCGGGACGATCAGGCGCAGGGCGCGGCGGGACAGGAGACGGAGGGGAGCGCGCATCAGGGAGTGTCCTCGGTGGGGGGAGTGGGAGAGGGTTCGCCGGGCTGCGGTGCAGGGGTCGGTGCGGGGGTCTTCGTGAGTCCGCTCAGCAGGTCGCCGAGGCGCTCGTCGGCGCTCAGGTCCAGCCGCAGGTACGCGCCGCGCCGGGTGGGTTGCGTGCTGATGGAGTCGAAGCCGGTCAGGTTGTAGCCCAGCGTGAGCCACGTGCCGGGCAGGGCGCGGTAACTGCCCTCCACGCCGGTGGCGGTGCGGACCACGCCGCTCAGGGGCTGCACCTGGGTGTGCAGGGCCGCGCCGAGCGCGAAGCGGTCACCCAGGTAGTACGACCCGCTCAGGCTGGGCTGCACGGTCAGGCTGCCGGGATCGCCGGGCGTGGCGCGCGCCGCCAGTCCGCCGCGCACGGCCCAGGTGGCGGCGTGGTACGCCAGTTCGGCGCTGCCGCTGAGGGTGCCGTTCCCGGCGCTGCTGAGACTGCCGCGCTCGAAGCTGCCGGTCAGCAGGCCCTGCCACTGGTTCTTGCGGAGCGCGCCGCCCAGCGTCAGGCGGTCCCCGCGTGACGGGCCGAACTCGCTGAGGGCGCTGGCGCTGAGCGTCACCTGATCGTTCACGCGCAGGGCGGCGCCGCCGCGCAGCACGGTGCGCAGCTGCCCGTTCTTGACGGCGAAGTCACTGCCGGCCGAGGCGCTCAGGCGGGTGTCCTGGTAGCGCAGCGCGGCGTTCAGGTTGAATTCACGCGCCGGGTCGGGTCGGCCCGCGCCGGGCAGTTCCTGCAGCAGGCCGCCGCCCAGCGAGGCGCTGAGGTTCGGCCCGAGCGGCAGGGTGGTGTCCGCGCCGAAGCGGGCGCGGTTGCCGCCGCCGCCAGCGGTGGGCAGTTCGTAGGCGACTTTCAGGTTCGTGCCGCCCAGCCGGGATTCCAGGCCCAAGCTGAGTGCCTGACCCGGCGTGGCGCTCCCGCCGGGCCAGGTGACGGCGCCGCCCAGCGTCGCGGCGACCTGCGTCGTCAGGGCGTAGCGGGCGCTCAGGGTCGTCTGCGGGCTGGCGTTTCCGCCGACCGGCTGGGCGTGCGTGACGTCCACGTCCAGCGGCGCGGCGTGGTACCCGGCGCTGGCGGTGAGGCTGGTACCGGTGGTCGCGCCGAACTGCTGCCGGACGCCCAGCCCCAGCGTGACGGGTTGCAGGTTCACGTTCAGGGCGGCGCTGACCTGTCCCTGCGTGCTGCGCGCGCCATCGCTGGTGGGCGCGTCGTGGTACTCGCCGGCCAGCGCCGCGCCCAGCGAGCGGCCCAGCGGCACGGTGGCGCTGACGGTGGCGTGCGTGCCGGGCTGCGTGGCGTTCAGTCCCGCGTAAGCGTCATCCTGATGCGAGACGCTCAGGGACGCGCGCGTGCCGCCCGGCAGCCGGCCCTGCGCGGCGGCGCTGAGCAGCACGTCCTGCCCGCTGACCGCCGCGAGGCTGGTGACCTTCAGGTCCGGCGTGTCGTACCCGGCGCGCGCGGCGGCCGTCAGGCCCGCGCCGCTGCCGGTGCCGGGCAGGCTGACGGCGGCGGCGCTGGCACTCAGCGCGCCGCGCTCGACGCGGACCTCGGCACCGAAGGCCAGTTGCCGCTCGCCGCTGCCTTCCAGGCGGTAGCTGACGCGCAGGGCCTGCGTGACCAGCAGGCCGCCCTCGACCGTCACGGCGCTCAGGGGCCGCGCGAGGGTCAGCAGGCCCGCCGGGCCGTCCAGGGTGTAGTCCAGGCCGCGCTCCAGGCGGCGTTCGGTGTCGCCGTCCGGGCCGCTGACGAGCAGGTCCACCGTCTCGCTGCCCGGCACGGCCGCGCCGCCCAGCCGCAGCAGGCGCGTGCCGTCCGGCGTGACCGTCTCGGTGCGGGTGGCCACCGGCAGGGCCGCCACGAACCCGCTGACGGTGGGCGCGCCGGGCGCGCCCTGCGTGACGACGCTCAGCGCGGTCGGCAGGCCCGGCACGCTCAGGGTGCGGACCGGCGCGGGCGCCTGCATGTACGCCACCGTGAAGTCCGGGTGGTCGTAGCGGAACGCGACCGGGTCGAGGCCGCTCAGCGGCACGCTCGCGGCGCTGCGGTCCCCGTGCGCCGCGTACAGTCCGGCGTACGCCTCGGCGGCGTCCAGGCCGTCGCTGTTCGCGGCGGCGATCAGGTGCCCGTCGCCCAGCGGGGCTTCCAGCGTGCCGCGCGCCGTGACGGTCAGGCCCGCGCCGCTGACGGTGGCGCTCAGCAGGCCGGTCGCGACCGCGTTCCGGCCGGCCTCCAGGCGCTGCGAGGCCCGGATGGGTTGCCCGTCACCCAGGTCCGCCTCGACTTCCACGCGCACGGGCGCGGCCTGCGGCGCGAAGGTCAGTTCGCCCTCGCCGTCTTTCAGGCGCACCTGGTACCCGGCTTCCAGCGGGTTGGCGTCCGGCGTGGTGGGTTCCAGCGACGTGCGGACCGTCAGGAACGGCAGCGCGGTCGTGACCCCGCGCTCGTCCACGGCCTGCACGCGCAGCACGACGGGCGTCACGCCGTCCGCGATGACCTGCTCGCCCAGCACGCGCAGGTTGGTGGTGCGGCCCGCCAGCGTCACGGTCGTCCGTTCGCCCAGCGCCTCAATCACGTTCCGGCCGGGCGTCAGGCGCACGCCGACGTACTCCAGGCGCTGCATGTTCGTGCCGGGGTCGAAACTGCGGGTGCCGATCAGGCTGCCCGGCAGGTCCACGCCGTTCAGGGTCACGTCCAGCGGCACGTCCGCCGGTCCCTGCACGATCACCGTCACCTGGTCGCGGTCCCGGTACACCTGCCCGTCCGGCGGGGACTGGATGGCCTGATCGGTGCGGACGGCCGGGGCGTCCAGCGGGCGCGCGGCGGCCAGGTCGCCGGGGTCGAGGCGGCCGCGCAGCGTCTCGCGCTGTCCCTGGCCGTAGGTGGCGACCAGCGTGGGTTCGGGCAGTTCGGGCAGCGGCGCGTCGTGACGGGCCGAGTACCGCAGGTCACCCGGATGGGCGGGCAGCGTCCAGTACAGCGTGCCGCCCGGTCCCTGCAGCGGGTCCGGGATGGGCCGCGCGTCGTAGCGGGCGCTGCCCGGCAGGTACTCCGCGCCGTCCGGGAGGCGCTGGGCGTAGATCAGGCCCTGCCCGGCGCCGGTGCTCGTGATGCTGGCGTGAATGTCGCTGATCCGCGTGACGGGCGGCAGCGCGGCCGGGGGCGCCTCAGGCGCCGGTTCGGCTGGCGTGGGGGCGGCGCTGGGAGTGAGGGCCGGGCTGGCGACGGGCGCCGTGCTGGCGGGCGCGGGCGGCGCGGCCACCACCAGCGGCTCCACGCTCAGGTTGCCCTGCGCCGTCTGCGTGTCCGCGCAGTCCGTGACGAGTTCCGCGCCCAGCGAGACGGTCCCGCCAGTCGCGTCGACCCGCGCGCGGTACGTCAGGGTGCGGGCCTCGCCGGGCCGCAGCGTGCCCTCGAAGTCCGGGCTGTCCAGGGCGGTCAGGCTCTCGCCGGGCGTGTCGCTCAGCAGGTACGGGACGCTGTCCTCGCCCGCGTTCGTCAGGTGCAGCGAGACGGTGACGGTGTCGCCGGGCCGCGCGGCTGGCAGCGCGCCGCGCCGCAGTTGCAGCGCCGCGCGGTGCGGGCTGACCTGCACGGTCGCCGCGGCCTGCGTGCCGGGCAGGGTGGCCGTGACGCGCGCCTCGCCGGGCCGCTCGGCCTGCGCGACGACTTCCAGCGTGGCGGGCTGCCCGGCCTGCGCCGCGCCCTGCAGGCGGGTCGGGGTCAGGGCGCGCAGGCCGCCTGGCAGGACCACCTCGACCGGCGTCCTGACCACGCCGTCGTAGTCGGTGCTGGCGACCGCGTGGAAGGTGACCACGTCGCCCACGCACACGGCCGGGCGGTCCTGCGTCAGGGTCAGCTGCACCTGCGGGCGCACCTGCACCGCCACGTCCGCCAGGCCGTCCTCGGGCACCGTGACCTGCCGGGGGGCGTCCACGACCGTGCCAGGCGGGGCGGTGACCTGCAGGTCCAGGGTGCCGGCGGGCCGCTCGGCGGTCCACTCGCCGTCCACCGGGACCGCCTCGCCGTCCAGGGTGACGGTCAGGCTGGTGGGGCTGATCTCGCCGCCCGGCTGCACCAGCTGCGCCTGCACGCGCACCTGCCCGACCCGGTCGGTCTGCGCGAGCGTGATGCGCTGGTCCGCGCCGCCCCGGTTGAAGGCCAGCCCGACGGTGTTCGAGTACTGCCGCGCGCCCTCCGGCTGGCGCAGCTCGACGCGGTACGTGCCGGCGGCCGGCAGCGGCAGGTCCACCCACTGCAGCGGTCCGCTGATCGGCAGCGGCGTGACCACGCCGCTCGCGTCGATGACGCGCACGTCCATCTCGCCGGGGCCGTCGCCGTCGTACAGGCGCAGGCGGTCCCCGGCGCGGGCGTTCAGGGTCAGGGCGGGCGTCCAGGCGGCGCCGCGTACCGTGACGTTCACGCGCGTGGCGCTCAGGCTGGCGGCGTCCGCCTCGATGCGCGCCGCGAAGGTGTTCTTCCCGCGTCCCTCGCTGCTCACCCGCAGGGTGTACGTGCCGGGCTCCAGGACGCCCTCGAAGGCCGTCACCCAGTCGCTGGGGGCGTCCGGGGCGCGCAGCGTGCGGACGGCCTGCCCGTCCGGGCCGAGCAGCGTGAAGGTCGTGACGACCGCCGCGCCGCCGTACTGCTCGTCGCCCACCGAGTCCGGCTGGCGGTAGTCGCGCGGATCGAACGACGCCGAGTACAGGTCCAGCCGCACCGGGCCGCGCTGATGCACCTGCAGGTTGAAGGTGTCGTCCCCGACCGCCCACTGCAGGTCCTGGCCGACGCTGGTGACGGGCCGGCTGGTGCGTTCCGGGTGCGGTCCGCTCCCGCTCAGGCGGGTCAGGTCGGCGTCCTGCGCGAGCGCGGCGCCGCCCACGCCCAGGCTCAGCAGCGCCAGCACGCGCGGCCGGCGGCTCACGGGAGCCTCCAGCGCAGGAACGGATCGGTGCCGGCCTGTTCGGGCGTACCGCTGAAGGTGAAGGTGTAGGAGATCGTCATGGAGCCGCCTGCGAAGTCTACGGCGAAACCGGCCTGCCCGGACGTCAGGACCGCGCCGGCCGGGAGCGGGTCGGCCACCTCCAGGCCCGGCACGGCGCGCGGCGCGCTGAGGGTCAGCTGCGCGGCGTACCGGTCGTCACCCAGCCACGTGAGTTGCTTGCGCAGCGTCACGTCGCCGCGCGTGACGGTCGTGCTGCGCACCGAGTGGGCGTCCCCGCCGGCCGGCGCGAGCGGGAAATCCACGCTCGTCAGGTTCAGGACCATCACCGAGCGGCTGCCGGGCAGTCCGCCGTCCTGCGGGACGCTCAGCGGCGCGTTCCGCACGCTCTGCGGGTCGAGCCGCAGCGCCTGCTGGCCGCGCGGGACGGCCGCGAAGTGGTACCGGCCGGCCGCGTCGGTCAGCGCGCTGCGCCCACCGGCGAGCAGCACGCGCGCCCCGGCGACCGGCGTGTCGAGGTCCGGCGTGAAGGTCCCGTCGCGGTTGCGGTCCACGAACACCTGACCGTTCAGTTCCGCCTGCGCGGCGAACACGCCGGGCTGCACCTGCACGCTGGCGCGCGCCTCGCTGCTGCGGGTGACCGCGCCGTTCGGGGCCTGCATGCGCGCTGAGGCCACGTTCACCTGGGTCGGCGCGGCGTGCGGCGTGACCCGCATGGCGTACGTCAGGGTGCGGGTGCCGCCGGCCGGCATGGCCGCCACGGGCCACAGCAGCGCCCCGCCGGGTTGCGGCTGCGGGTCCGGGCCGGGCTGGCCGTCCACGGTGGCGGTGCCCGGCAGGTACGTCAGGCCGGTGGGGGGCGTGTCCAGCAGCGTGCCGCCCTGCAGGGCCGCCACGCGGCTGGCGTTGCGCAGCGTGACGGTGAAGGTCACGCGGTCCCCGACCACCACTGCCTGCGGGGTCGCGGCCTTGCTCAGCAGCAGCGCGCTGGAGTACACGTTCGACGGTGCGGGCGCACTGGCGACCGGGCTGGGCAGTTCGTCCGATCCCAGCGAGAAGGTGTTCTCCAGGCGGGTGTCGTCGGGCACGTCGGCGTTCACGCGCGCCTGCACGGTCACGCTCAGGCGGCCGCCGGGCGTCAGGGCCGGGAGGCGCCACGTGACGGTCCGCGTGAACGTGTCGAAGGTCCCGCCGTCCGAGGCGCTCACGAAGGTCAGGCCGGCCGGCAGCGTGTCGCGCAGCACCACGTTCGTGAGCCCCGACTCGTAGGGGTTCACGGCGCTCAGGGTGTACGTGAGCAGCTCGCCGACCGGGACCGTCCCGGCGGGTGTCACGGTCTTGAGCAGTTCCGGCGTGCGCGGGTCCACCAGGGTCAGCAGGTTCTCGGTGTGGTTCGGAGTGGCGCCCAGTTCGCTGCTGGCACTCAGCCGCACCCGCGCCGAGACGCCCTCGCGGGCCGTGACGGTCAGGCAGGCCTGCACCGACTGCTCCTCACCGGCTGCCAGCGGCAGCGGCTGGGGCAGCGCCGCTCCCTGCGCGTCCCGCCACACGATCAGTCCGCTGCCCAGCGTGAACTGCCCGCCCAGCGTGAACCGGTCGGCGACGTTCCCGGTGTTGCGGACCGCGTGTGTGAAGCACGTCGCCTGCCCCTGCACGCCGAAGGTCCGGGTCTGCCGGTCGTCGGCGCTGTCCTCGCCGCCCGGTTCGGCGGCGGCGTTCCCGGCCGGGCCGATCAGGACGCCCAGGCGGGGGCGGATCAGCACGGACGCCTCGGTCTTCAGCGGGGGAACACCCGGCGTCTGACTCAGGTACGCGGTGTTCACGCGCTCACCCGGCCGGGCGTCGGCGGCGGCCTGCATGCGGAACGTCAGGTCCGTCACCTGACCGGGCCGCAGCGGCGGCAGCCGCCACGACAGGGCGCCGGTGTCCGCCCCGGCCGCGACCGACAGCCGGCCCAGCGGGTTCGCGGCGCTGCCCGGCACCAGCGTCAGCCCCTCGAGTTCCGGGATGCTGAGCAGGTCGCTGACCTCGGCCTCGCCGCTCGGCTGTGATCCAAGGTTCCGCACGCGCAGCGTCACTAGCGTGCTCTCACCGGGGCTCAGCACGGCCGGCGTGAACTGCTTCTCGATCTGCAGTTCCGCTCCGCCGCTGACCTGCACGGCCGCCACGTTGTCCGTGTCGCTCGCCGCGCCGTCCGCGCAGCCCGCCGTGAGGCCCATGAAGGCCGATCCCATTGCCCCGGCCGGTGCCTGCACGATCAGCAGCAGGTCCGCGGCGGCGTCCACCGGCACGTTCAGGTCATGCACGACCGGTTCGCCCAGGTCCAGCAGGCCGTTGCCGTTCACGTCCCGCACGACCCGCGCGCCGCCCGGCATGAAGGCGCTGCCCGGCGCGACCTGCCACGACAACACGAAACGGGCCGCCACGTTGCCGCTGTTCACCAGCCGGTACGGCAGGACGCTCTCGCCGCCCGGCGCGATCCCGACCCGGTAGGCGGGCGCGGCGGCGCTGCCGTCCGGCGTGACGTTCAGCGCGCAGCGCGCCCGGACCAGCGTCTCGACCGGGGCGCTCAGGTACAGTTCACCGGCCGCCGTGGCGCTCGCCTGGTTGCTGATGACCGTGCCGGCCGGAGTTCCGGCCGCGCCCGCCAGCTGGCCCAGCAGGGTCAGCAGCGTCGCGAGCAGCGCCGCGCAGCGGCGGGAAGGGGTAAGAGCAGATTCAGAGGGCACGGGCGGGACTCCTGGGCGACCGGCGGTGGCCGGGGGAAGGGAGCGCGGTGATCGGCGCGGAAGGGAAAACGGAAACGATCAGCCGGAGCGGAAGGTCATGCAGCGGCGCCGAGACATTGGAAATCAGTGGGCGCAGCGGTCTGGAACGGTCAGGGGGGGGAGGGCGGAAGAAAAAGGGCAGGGGAGCAGCAAAAGGGGCACAGTCAAATCGGAGGCGTTTCTGGCAAATCAGAGGCGTTTCTGGTGTTGTGGAGTGGGGGCGTGGGCGGCGCGCAGAGGGCCGCCCGGCCCCCGGAAGGGCCCGCTCCCCGAAATCGGGTGGGAGCGGGCCGGCCGGGCTTCAGTTCACGCGGACGGTCATGGTGAAGGTCACGCTCGCGCCGCTGCTGAGGCTGGTCTCGTCGGTGTCGATGATGTTGTTGCCGTTCGAGTCCACCGCGAATTCCACCAGCGTGCCGGCCGTCTGCGCGACCGGCGCGGTCGCCACGGACGTCCACCCGCCGCCGGCGATGCGGTAGAAGCCGCCGGTGGGGCCAGTCACGCCGGCCAGGACGGTGTTGGCGGGCACGGTGTCGCGCAGCACCACTTCCGTCAGGGTCTCGGTGGACAGGTTGCGGGCGCTGAGGGTGTAGCGCAGGTACTCGCCGGGGAAGGCGTCCGCGCCGCTCTTGACGGTGTTGCAGCTGACCAGCACGCCGCAGTTGTCGACGGTCTTGTCGATGGCCAGCTTCCCGCCGACCACGCGGGTGGTGTCGGTCACGCTGGGAACTCTGACATTCGGATCGCGGATCACGGCTTCCCTGGCGACAGCCGTCAGCGTCAGCTGGTTGACGCTGTCAGTGGGCGCGCCGGCCGGCACGTTGATCTTCACGGACAGCGTGACACGCTCTCCCGGATCGAGGGTGGCGGGGCCGCTGCTGCCCAGCAGGTTACGGGTGGCCGCGTCGCTGAACGCCGAGCTGATGGAGGCGAAGAAGGTGGTGCCGTCGAAGGAGTACAGGTACGTCCAGCCGGTCGTGGCGCCGGCCGGCGTGCTCGTGAAGGACAGGTCGGCCGGGCCGAAGGAAGTGTTCCCGTCGTTCTGCAACTGGTGCTCGTACAGGGCTGTGCCGGGGCTGGTGGTCGTGCCGCTGCGGTCGGGCGTGAGGGCCACGTCGTAATCCTGCAGCACGGTGACGGTGTTGTTGGTGTCGGTGCCGCTGGTGTTCGTGACCGGGCTCTGGGCCGTCTGGCTGACGGTCACCGGGCCGGGCAGCGCGTTGTCGGGGGTATTCACGACGGCCAGCAGCTTGATTTCCTGTCCGGGCTGGATGGTGCCAGTGTTCGTGATGGGGCCGGCGGCCAGTTCGTTCGGGTCGAGTTCACCGTCGCCGTCCAGGTCCTTGTAGTACACGACCGAGACCGGCACTGGCAGACCGCCGCCGCTGACCGGGAAGGTCACAGTGCCGCTGAGGTTATAGTTGTCGACCTGCGCGCCGTTGTTGCCGACTTCCATGGGGAACACGGCCTGCATGCCGGGCATCACGGGCTCGTTGCCGGGCGTGGCGGGCGTGCCGCCGTTGCTGCTGCTGGTGTCGCCGATGCTGACGCTGGGCGCCGTGACCGTCCCGATCCGGTCGGTGGTGGTGTCCTTCTTGCTGGTGTCGACCGAGCTGGTGGCCGTCACGACGACGCTGCCGCCGTTGGCGTCCGCGCCGCCCTGGGCGGGCACCCGCACCCGCACCTGAATCACGGCCGTCTGGCCGGGCGCCAGCGGGCCGCTGTCGGGCACGCCGTCCCCGTCGGAGTCGGGCAGCGGCACGCCGTCACGCAGCAGGTCGACGGTCGTGCCGGCCGGCAGGTCCGAGAGGGCCGCCGTGAAGTCGAACACGTCGGTGCTGTTGCCGGTGTTGCGCACCGACTGGGCGAAGGTGACGCTGCTGCCGGCCGCGAGGGACGCCACGGTCTGCGTGTCGGCGTTGTCGGGCGTGACGGTCAGGCCCTCGGCGGTCGTGTACGCGGCGCCGGTGGTGGTATCGGCTGCGCCGAGCGGGTCGCCGTTCGGGCCGATGGCGACGGCGGCCGTGGCGGCCTTGGTCACGTCGGCGGTGTTCGAGGAGGTCGTGGTGGTCGTGCCGGTCGAGCCGGTGTACGTGACGGTCGCGACGTTCGAGTACGGGTTCTGGCCGTTGGTGGGCGCGGCGGACGCCGGGATGGTGACCGTGAAGGTCATCTGCACCGACTGGCCGGGCGCGACGCTGCCGAACAAGGCCTGCACCTGATCGCTGGCGTTGCCGTCACCGTCGGTGTCGGGGTAGGTGACCGTGCCGGTGGTGGGGGAGATCACGGCGCTGCTGGCCACGACGACCGAACCGGTCGGCAGGGTGCTGGTGGCGCTGATGATGTCGTCGGCCAGGATGACGTTGCTGGCGGCCTGCGTGCCGGTGTTGGTGGACTGCACGCGGTACACGACGGTCAGGTCACCGTTGGATTCGGTGGTGGTGGACACGACGCTCTTGCTGACGCTCAGGACGGCGTCCTGCACGACGTTGACCTGCGAGTAGTTGGTGCTGCCGCTCACGCCGTCGGTCTTGGTGGCGTCGAAGGTGCTGGTGGCGGTGGGCTGCGTGATGACCTTGTTGACGCTGGTGGCGCTGGCCGGGACCTGCAGCACCACGAAGAACTTCACGGCGCTGTCGGCGGGCACGTTCTGGAACACGGATTTCCCGCCGCTCTGCGGCAGGGCGACGCGCTCGCCGGGCTGCAGGATGCCGTCGCCGTTGGCGTCGATGTACACGACGCGCGTGGCGGGCGCGACGGTGTTCGTGACGCTGGAGTCCACCATGGTGTCCACGAGGAAGGAGTCCGTGCCGTTCCCGGTGTTGGTCAGGGTGTACGGGAAGACCACTTCGGCGCCGGGCACGGCCTGCTGCTGCTGGCCGGGAGCGGCGGGCGTGCCGTCGGGCGAGATGGTGACGCCGCCGACCTGCTTGACCAGGGTGCTGACCTGGTTGCTGTTCGCGTCCAGCCTGGTGCCGGTGGAGTCGCGGTAGGCGGCGCTCGCCTGGTTGGTGATCTGCGTGCCGGCTTTCGTGCCGGCCGCGGAGGCGACGCCCAGCGAGAGGAAGGCAGCTAACAGTAACGCGTGGTGTTTCATGGATCTCCTTGAAATGAGGTGGGGTTCGGAACTTGCGTGGTCGTCTCGGGTCAGTCCCTGCTGCGGTTCCACACGGCACCTGCTACACGGCTTCACCTTAATGACAGCTTTCTTACACGCTTCTCACATGAAGTCGGGTACCCCCAATGCGCGAAGAACCTCACACCTGCCGGGGATTTTCGTGAAAAACCTCGCACGTTTGCTGCCATGATTCTCATGTTGCATTGCGCGTCTCTGTGAACGACAGACCCTGGGCCGGCGGCCTGATCCCACCTCCGACCGGCGGGCTGACAGGCAGCCTTCAGGGCAGACCGCGCCCCCACCGGCACGACCATGAACCGCACTTCACGAAAATGCCGCGTACGCGGAGTGCCGGCCCCCCATGCTGCGCAGTGAACGAACCGCCCCCGCCACCCAGTGGCCGCCCGCTCCATCCCGCACCGCTCCCCTCCCGGAGGAATCACCCATGACCCCACCCACCGCTTCCCAGGGGGCCGCGCCCTCAGGCCAGCCCCGGCCGGACCCGGCCCAGCTGCCCGTCACCCTCACCGTCAACGGGCAGGAACGCACCCTGAACCTGGACCCGCGCGTGTCGCTGCTCGACACCCTGCGCGAGCACCTGCACCTGACCGGCACCAAGAAAGGCTGCGACCACGGACAGTGCGGGGCCTGCACGGTCCTGCTCGACGGTCAGCGCGTCCTGAGCTGCCTGACGCTGGCCGTCATGCACGACGGTCAGGAGGTCACGACCGTGGAGGGCCTCGGCACACCGGACGACCTGCACCCGCTGCAGGACGCCTTCATCCGTCACGACGGCTACCAGTGCGGATACTGCACGCCGGGGCAACTGTGCTCATCGGTGGGGACCCTGGACGAGATCGCGCGCGGCGTGCCCAGTCACGTCACGGATGACCTGAACGACGTGAGCTTCAGCGCCAACGAACTGCGTGAGCGCCTGAGCGGCAACCTCTGCCGCTGCGCCGCGTACCCGAACATCATCGCGGCCGTCAGCGAGGTGCAAGCCGCGCAGAATGGGGCCGCCACGCAGGAGGCCGCGCAGTGAGGGCCTTTACCTACGAGCGGGCGACCACGCCCGAGGCGGCCGCCGGGGCGACCCTGGCCGAGGGCGCGAAGTTCATCGCGGGCGGCACGAACCTCCTCGACCTGATGAAACTGGACATTGAGCGCCCTGAGCATCTGGTGGACATCAGCCGCCTGGAGCTGAACGCGGTTAAGGACACCGCGGACGGCGGGCTACACGTGGGCGCGCTCGTCACGAACACCGACCTCGCCAGCCATCCGCGCGTGAAGGCCGACTACGCGGTGCTGTCGCGCGCCATCGTGGCCGGCGCGTCCGGGCAGATCCGCAACAAGGCCACGACCGGCGGGAACCTGCTGCAACGGGCGCGCTGCGCGTACTTCTACGACACCAACCTGCCGTGCAACAAACGCGAGCCGGGCAGCGGCTGCGCGGCCCTGACCGGCCTGAGCCGCCCGCTGGCCGTGATCGGCACGTCGGACGCCTGCATCGCGCAGCACCCGTCCGACATGGCCGTGGCGATGCGTGTGCTGGACGCCCGGGTAAACACCCTGCAGGCCGACGGGACCCGACGGGCGCTGGCGCTGGACGACTTCTACCGCCTCCCGGGGGACACGCCGCACCTGGAAACCACGCTGGAAGCCGGGGAGCTCATCACGGGCGTCACGCTGCCCCCCCCGGTCGGCGGCACGCACGTGTACCGCAAGGTCCGCGACCGCGCGTCGTACGCGTTCGCGCTGGTGTCGGTCGCCGCGATCGTGAACGGCCGGGAATCCCGCTTCGCGTTCGGGGGGGTTGCGCCCCGCCCGTGGCGTGTGGAGGAAGCCGAGGGCGCCGCCGGCAGCGAGCCCGAGTCGCAGGCACGCGCCGTGATCGACGCCGCCTTCGCAGGCGCGCGTCCCACCGAACAGAACGCCTTCAAGATCCCACTGCTGCGCCGCACCCTGAGCGCCGTGCTGGCGCAGGCCTCCGGGGAGGAGAAATGAAGTTCGATCAGCCCGCCACACCCAACCCCATCGATCAGGAGCGCGTCGTCACGCGCCCGCACACCCGCATCGAGGGGCCGCTGAAGGTCACGGGGCAGGCGCCCTACGCCTACGAGTACCAGCTGCCCGAGGCGCCTACGTACGGCTTCGTGGTCGGCGCGGGCATCGCCAGGGGACGTATCACGGCGATCGACACGGCCGCCGCCGAGGCCGCGCCGGGCGTGCTGCTGGTCCTGACGCACGAGAACATGCCCGCGCAGGGTGAGTCCGACACGCCGGTCCCGCAGCAGGACGAGGCGTCCCCACAACTGGCCGGGCCGGAGGTCCGCCACTACCACCAGGCGGTCGCGTTCGTGGTCGCGGAAACCTTCGAGCAGGCCCGCGCGGCCGCGCACCTGATCGAGGTCACGTACGAGACCGCGCCCGGCCAGTTCACGCTGGCGGACACCGTGGAAGACGGCCAGGAACCGGACGACGCCGCCGACAGCGTGGTCGGGGACTTCGAGGAAGCCTTCGGTGCGGCCGAGGTCACGGTCGACCTGACCTACACCACGCCGGACCAGTCGCAGGCGCCGATGGAACCGCACGCGACCATCGCCCACTGGGACGGCGAGGGGCTGACCGTACACACCGCGCATCAGGTCGTCCACTGGGTCAGGCGGGGACTGGCCATGACGCTGAAGATCCCGCAGAAGAACGTCCGCGTGATCAGCGCGTACGTGGGCGGGGGCTTCGGCACGAAACTGCTGTTCTTCTCGGACGCGGTGCTGTCGGCCGCTGCCGCGAAAGTGCTGGGCCGCCCGGTCAAGACGACCCTGCAACGCCCGCTGATCTTCAACAACACCTCTCACCGCGCCGCGACCATCCAGCGCGTCCGGCTCGGCGCGGACCACGCCGGGAACCTCTCGGCCGTCGGGCACGACACCTGGACCGGGAACCTGCCCGGCGGGGACAGCGAACCCGCCTGCGAACAGACGAAGTACCTGTACGCCGGCCCGAACCGCCAGATCCGCACCCGCCAGTCCGAACTGGACCTGCCGCCCGGCGCGAGCATGCGCGCGCCCGGCGAGGCCGTCGGGATGCTCGCCATCGAGGGCGCGATGGACGAACTCGCCGAGAAACTGGGCGTGGACCCGGTCGAACTGCGCCTGATGAACGACGTACAGTTCGACCCGGAGAAAGGCCCGAAACGGCCGTTCTCGTCCCGCAAGCTCGCGCAGTCCCTGCGGACCGGCGCCCGGGCGTTCGGGTGGGAGGGGCGCCCCCGCACGCCGAAAGAACGCCGTGAGGGCGAGTGGCTGATCGGGTACGGCGTGGCCTCCGCGTTCCGCACGAACCTCGTCAAACCGTCCGGCGCGACCATCCGCCTGGAACCCGGCGGCACCCTGACCGTCGAGACGCAGATGACCGACATCGGCACCGGCAGTTACACCATCCTCGGGCAGGTCGCCGCCGAGATGCTGGGCCTGACCCTGGAACAGGTGCAGGTGCGTCTGGGCGACAGCGAGTACCCGGCGTCCAGCGGGTCCGGCGGCTCCTGGGGCGCGAACAGCGCGTCGGCCGGCGTGTACGCCGCCTGCGACGCGCTGCGCCGCGACCTGGCGGCAAAGGCCGGGTACCCGTACGCGAACGCCGTCTTCCGCAACGGGAAGGTCTGGCAGGGCGCCGAGTGCACCGAACTGAGCGACCTCGCCGGTAAGGAAGGCGTGAGCGCCACCGGCAGCATGACGTACGGCGACCTGGACGAGCAGTTCGCGCAGGCGGGCTTCGGCGCGCACTTCGTGGAGGTCCGCGTGAACGCCTGCACCGCCGAGATCCGCGTGAACCGCGCCCTGAGCGTCGTCGGGGCCGGACGCATCCTGAACCCCATCACGGCCCGCAGCCAGTGCCTGGGCGGCATGACCATGGGCATCGGCTCGGCGCTCATGGAGGAACTGCACGTGGACCACGACCTGGGCCTGTTCGTGAACCACGACCTCGGCGAGTACCACGTGCCGGTCCACGCGGACATTCCGGACATGGACGTGATCTTCATCGACGAACTCGACGACGCCTCCAGCCCGCTGCGCGCCAAGGGCCTCGGGGAACTGGGGATCAGCGGCGTCGGTGCGGCCGTCGCGAACGCCGTGTACAACGCGACCGGCGTCCGCGTGCGCGACTTCCCCATCACGCTCGACAAGATCCTGGCCGGCTGGGACGACTGACGGCCGTGTTCAGGGGCCGCCGGGGGGACGCCTCAGGGCCTCTGAACCAGGCAGAGCGGCTTCCGGGTGTGTTCTCTCGCACCCGGAAGCCGCTCCTCTTCTGTCTGCCCGGCCTGGATTACCCGTCCGGGTCGGGGGTCGAGGCGGGCAGGTCGCCGCCGGTGAAGCGTTTGGTGAGCCAGCGGTCGAAGCGGGCCATGTTGTTCGCCTGCCGCTCGAAGGCGGCGTTGATGGCGCGCAGGCGGGTGTGTAGCGCTTTCAGGCGGGCGTCGTCGAGGGGAATGTCGGCGCGGGTCCAGTCGCGGCGGTAGTGGCCGTGGATGTCGTGCGTGGCGCGGCGCAGGATGACCATGTCCCGCGCCTCCTCCAGGGTCATGCCCAGGGCGCGGAGGTCGATCAGGTCGCGCAGCAGCCGCAGCGAGTACGGGCCGTACAGCGCCCGGCCGGACGCGGTCACCTGATCGGGTGTCAGGAGGTGCAGTTCGGCGTAGTGCATGACGGTGCGGCGGGTCACGCCGGCCTCGCGGGCCAGTTCGGCGGTCGTGTAGAAGGTCGGGGCGGGCTGTGGCGGGGCGGGTGGGGTCGGGGCTGGGTCGGTCACGGCGTGATGATCACTTTACCGGTCACGCGGCGCTCCAGCAGGTCGCGCATGGCGCGCGGGCCGTCCTCCAGCGCGTAGCGTTCGCTGACCAGCGGGCGCACCGTGCCGTCCATGACCCACCCGGCCAGCCGGGCGAGGTTGCGGGCGTTCCCAGCCGGGTCGCGGCGCGCGAATTCGCCCCAGAAGACACCCACGACCGACGCGCCCTTCAGGAGCGGCAGGTTCAGCGGCAGGCGCGGGATCTCGCCGCCCGCGAAGCCGATCACGAGGTACCGCCCGCCCCACGCGATGCTGCGGAAGGCACTCTCGGCCCAGCGGTCGCCGACGGGGTCGAGGATGACGTCCACGCCCTGTTTGCCGGTCAATGCTTTCAGGGCGTCCTTCAGGTCGGCCTGTTCGTAGTTGATGACCTCGTCCGCGCCGTGCTGGCGGGCCAGTTCGAGTTTCTCGTCGGTGCTGGCGGCGGCGATCACGCGCGCGCCGAGTGCCTTGCCGATCATGATGGCGGCCAGTCCCACGCCCCCGGCGGCCCCCAGGACCAGCAGCGTCTCGCCGGCCCTGACCTGCCCACGGTCGATCAGGGCGTGCATGACCGTCCCGTACGCCAGGGGTAGCGTGGCGGCCACGCCGAGGTCCATGCCGTCCGGCAGGGGCATGACGGCAGCGGCCGGGGCGTTCAGGTGCGTGGCGAACGCGCCGGTGCCCGTGAACGCCGCGACGCGCTGGCCCACGCTCAGGCCGCGCACGCCCTCACCGACGGCCGTGATGATCCCGGCGGCCTCCGCGCCCGGCGTGAACGGCAGCGGCGGCCGCACCTGGTACTGGCCCATGACCATCAGCGCGTCGGGGTAGTTCACGCCAGCGGCGTGCACCTCGATGGTGACCTCGCCGGGAGCGGGGGCGGGCGTGGGCGTGTCGAGGACGGTCAGGGTTTCGGGCTGGTCGAAGGCAGTGCAGGTGAGTGCGCGCATGGGGTTCCTCCAGGGAAAGGGTGGGGCGTGGATGGATTGGGGCCGTGCGCCCATCTTAACCCAGCCGTCTTGACGCACACGTTCAAAGTTGACGTGTACGTTCACTGTCGGTAGGCTCTGGGTATCCACAGACGCGCGGGGCAGCCCCGACCGGCGGAGCCCGCCCGCCCCCACCTTCCCCCTTCCCAGCACCCGAGGAGCGACCCGCATGGCCCCCTTCCTGAACCGACGCGACCTGCAATTCCAGCTGTTCGAGGCCCTCGACACCGAGGCCCTGACCGCCCGCCCCCGCTTCGCGGAGCACAGCCGCGAGGTGTACGAGGACATCCTGAACGTCGCGTACACCGTCGCCGACCGCTACTTCGCCAACCACACCCGCGAGGGCGACCTGAACGAACCGCACGTCGTGGGGGGCCGCGTGCAACTCCCGGCCGCCGTCGGGGACGCCATGCGCGCCTTCCGCGAGGCCGGGTTCTTCAGCGCCCACCACGACGAGGAACTCGGCGGCCTGCAACTGCCGTGGGTGGTCATGCAGGCCGTGCAGGCGCACTTCCAGGCGGCGAACGTGGGCAGCAGCGGCTACCCCTTCCTGACCATCGGGAACGCCAATCTGCAACGCATCTTCGCGTCACCCGAACAGCAGCAGAAGTACATGCTGCCGCTGCTGGAAGGCCGCTGGTTCGGCACCATGGCCCTCAGCGAACCGCAGGCCGGGTCCGGACTGGCCGACATCACCACCACCGCCACGCCCCTCGCTGACGGCACGTACGCCATCAGCGGCACCAAGATGTGGATCTCGGGCGGCGAGCACGAACTGAGCGAGAACATCGTGCACCTCGTCCTGGCCCGCATCGCGGGCGGCCCGGCCGGCGTGAAGGGCATCAGCCTGTTCCTTGTCCCGCGCTACCGCGTGCAGGAGGACGGCAGCGTCGGCGAGAGCAACCACGTCGTCTTGGCAGGCCTGAACCACAAGATGGGCTACCGGGGCACCACCAACACCCTCCTGAACTTCGGCGAGGGCGGCCAGACGGTCGGCGAGATCGTCGGCGAACCCGGGCGCGGACTGGCGCAGATGTTCCACATGATGAACGAGGCCCGCATCGGCGTGGGCATGGGCGCCGTCATGCTCGGCACCGCCGGGTACCTCGCCAGCCTGGAGTACGCCCGCGACCGCCGCCAGGGCCGCCACGCCAGCAACAAGGACCCGCACGCCGCGCCCGTGCCGATCATCGAGCACGCCGACGTCAGGCGCCTGCTGCTGCGCCAGAAGGCCTTCGTGGAGGGCGGACTGGCACTCGGCCTGTACGCCAGCCGCCTCGTGGACGACCTTCAGACCGGCCCCGAAGACGAGCGCGCCGACACGGGCCTGCTGCTCGACCTGCTGACCCCCATCGTGAAGAGCTGGCCCAGCAAATATAGCCAGGAAGCCCTCAGCGACGCCATTCAGGTCATGGGCGGCGCCGGGTACACCCGCGACTTCCCGGTCGAGATGTACTACCGCGACAACCGCCTCAACCCCATCCACGAGGGCACGGAAGGCATCCAGGGCAACGACCTGCTGGGCCGCAAGCTCACCCAGGCGGGCGGACGGGGCCTGGAAGTGCTGCTGGAACGCATTCAGGCCGACCTGAACGCCAGCGACGACCTGGACGGCCTGGACGACATCCGCGCCGCGCTGCGCACCGCCGTCATCCAGTGCTCGTCCGCCCTGAGCGCCCTGCTGCCCCGCGCCGCCGAACTCGGCCCGGACCTGCTGCTGGCGAACGCGAACAGCGCCCTGGAAATGCTGGGCCACACCGTCGTCGGCTGGATGTGGCTGCGGCAGGCCGCCGCCGCCGCCCGCGCCCTGCCCGGCGCGCGCCCCAGCGACCAGCCGTTCTACCAGGGCAAACTGCACGCCGCGCGCTTCTACGCCACGCACGAACTTCCGAAAGTCCGCGCGCACGCTGACCTGCTCGCCAGCGCCGACCGCACCACCACCGACATGCACACCGACTGGTTCTGATCCGAACCCGGAGAGCTGCGCCGCAGAGCGAGTTGAAGAGAAGCGGGTGCCGGGCCTGGAGTTGCCCGGTGCCCTGCCGCGCGGCGACCGAGAAGTTTGTCACAAAACTGTCATGTGCGGCCGGTCAGCATGAGGCATGCTTCTGGAACTGCTGATGTGGGGAATCATCCTTCAGGTGCTGCTGGGCGTCGGATTCGGCCTGGTGTGCGCCTACCTGAGCTGGCGCGGCCCGCGCGACCCGGACGCCGCCGACCTGATCCCGGCGCCCGAACCGGCCCGCAGCGCCGCGCCCGCCCCACAGCGGGTCCGGCACGACACGCACTTCAGCTGAGCGCCCCCGCCCGGCGCCCGGATTGCGCCCGGTAGCCCCGCTGGCCGCCCGCCGCATGAGAACCGACTCTGTCTGACCCTAAGGGCACCTTGGCACCTGTTCAAGCTCCGCTCCACGGCAACTCAAGACCGCTGTCATCAGCGCCGGGCCGCCGGGCGGCACACTGAGAGACATGGAACTCCTCTTCGCTGTCCTGGCCATCGCCGTCCCCCTCCTCGCCGTTCCGGTCCTGTACCCCGCCCGCCCCGAACAGGCCGCCGCACACGAATGAAGCCGAACAGAACCCACAGTACAGACACCACAGACCGGACGCCCTGATACAGGCGTCCGGTTCTCATGGTCTGCGCGGCGGCCCGTCAGACCGGGGCACCTGTCAGAAAACTGTCAGAGATGGCCCTTCCCGGTCGGTCACAGGCCCAGGCTGATGTACTTCGTTTCCAGGTATTCCTCCAGGCCCCAGTGACCACCCTCGCGGCCCACGCCGCTGTTCTTCATGCCGCCGAACGGCATCTGCGGCGCGGCCGCGCTGGGGCCACCGTCGTTGATGCCGACGATGCCGTACTCGAGCGCCTCGGCCACCCGGAACGCGCGGGACAGGTCGCGGGTGTAGGCGTACGCAGCCAGCCCGTACTCGCTGTCGTTCGCCAGGGTCAGCGCTTCCTGTTCGGTGTCGAAGGCCACGACGGGCGCGACCGGCCCGAAGGTCTCCTCACGCAGGATCAGCGAGTCCGGGTGGACGTCCGTCAGGACCGTCGGGTGGAAGTACAGCCCGCCCTGGTGCGTGCCGCCTACCGTCGCCCGCGCGCCGCGCGCCAGGGCGTCCTCGACCTGCGCGCGGACCTTGTCCAGGCCCGCCTGCTCGACGACCGGCCCCACGTTCGTGCGGTCCTGCAAGGGGTCGCCCAGCACCAGTTCCCCGGTCAGGCGCGACAGGATGGCCGTGAACTCGGCGGCCACGTCGCGCTGCACGTACACGCGGTTGGTGCTGATGCAGGTCTGCCCGGCGTTCCGGAACTTGCTGCCGATCACCTCACGCGCCGCGCGTTCCAGGTCCGCGTCCGCGAAGATCAGGAACGGCGCGTGCCCGCCGAGTTCCAGGCTGACGCGCTTGAGGGTCTGCGCGGCCTGCCCGTACAGCAGGCGGCCCACGGCGGTGCTGCCGGTGAAGGTCAGTTTCCGGACGCGGCTGTCCGCCATGAACGGCGCGCTGAACGCCGCGGCGTCGCTGGTGGGCAGCACCTGCAGCGTGTTCGCCGGGCCGCCGGCCTCCAGCCACAGCTGCGCGAGGTACAGCGCCGTCATGGGGCTCTGCTCGGCGGGTTTGAGGATCATGACGCAACCGGCGGCCAGTGCGGGCGCGGCCTTGCGGGTGATCATCCCGGCCGGGAAGTTCCACGGCGTCACGGCGTACACCACGCCGACCGGTTCGCTGGCGGTGAAACCGCGCTTGTGGTCGAAGCGGCTGGGTACGCGCTCCCCGCCGATGCGGCTGGCCTCCTCGGCGCACCACTCGATGAAACTGGCGGCGTAGAGCACCTCGCCGCGTGTTTCCGTGATGGGTTTGCCCATCTCCAGCGTCATCAGGCGCGCCAGCGGCTCCCGGTGCTCCAGCATCAGGTCATGCCATTTCCGCAGGATCTGCCCGCGCCGGTACGGGTTGACCCGCCGCCAGTCCTTCAGGGCCTCCTCGGCCGCGTCGATGGCGCGCCGGGCGTCGTCGGCCGTGCAGTCCGCCACCGACCCGATGGGTTCCAGCGTGCCGGGATGAATGACCTCGAAGGTGTTCGGCGTGGCGTGCCACGCGCCCTCAAAGTAAGCCTCGGAGCGGGTGACGGGATCGTTCAGCAGTGTGGTCATGGGAACCTCCGGAAAAGGGCCGGGCGCGCCGGTGCGGGAGAGTGGCGGGAAGTCAGGGGGACAGCAGAAGTCGGGGGACAGCAGAAGTCGGGGGACAGCAGGGAGCCGCGCTGGCAGGGACGGCGCAGCGGAGGCCGGGCCGGGAGACGGGTGGGTCGGCCCGATGATAGTGGCTGGGACCTGCCAGCCTCGACCGGCTGCGTCGGGCCGTCCGGATGGGCGGATCTCCCTGTCTGGACCGCGCTGGCGGCGGTTCAGAATTCGACGGTGATGGTCACGGCGTCGCTGTACGTTCCGGCGAACGGCCGCTGTCCGGCGGGGATCACGCCGTTCACGGTCAGCAGGGTGGTTCCCAGCGAGCCGAGCAGGGCAGGCAGCAGGACCGCGCCGCCCACGGTGGACGTGCCGTCGCTGCCGTCGCCCCAGCGGGCGCCGAGCGGCGTGAACAGCCCGTAGTTCAGGCGGCCCGACGGACTGCCCAGCATCGCCTGCGCCGCGTAACTGCCGCCCTGGCCGGGCCCCAGCGACACCTGGAACGGCACGGTCAGCGCGTCCAGCAGGGAGGTGGCCCGGCAGGACACGCTGATGGGCGCGCTGGCCGCCGTGGGAGTCAGGCGGGTCGCGTCGTAGGCGCCGAACGACAGGGGAGAGGCGCTGAGCAGGCAGGTGACGGCCGCCTGCGCCCCGCCGCCCAGGGTGGAGACGACCAGGGTGGCGGCGACCAGGGTCAGGCCGCGCCTCCAGGGCAGGAAGTGCCGGGCGGAGGTCAGCGGCACGGGAGTTCCTCCGCCGGTCCCCACACGCAGGTCCGCTGCTCCCCGCCGGGCAGGGTCACGAGCAGCGGGTCGCCGTCGCGGGCGTCCGGGACGTGCACGAACCCGCCGCCGAGCAGCGGGACGGGCTGCCCGCGCAGCGTGACCGCCGCGTCCGGCGGGACGGGCAGGCGGCGCAGCGGTTCGCGCCGCAGCTCGCCGCTCAGGTCTACGACCTGCACGGTCGCGCGGCCCAGCTGCACGCGCACGCTGTCCCGCCGGGCCGTGACGCCCAGCGGCAGCCGGTCGATGTCGACGCTGACCGTCAGGAACTCCTGACCGGCCAGGAACGGCAGGTGCGCCACGCCCCGCGCGTCGCTGGTGACGCTGGCGCCGTTGGCGCTGAGCGGCACGCCCGGCTGACCCACCTGCACCCGGAGCAGCCCGCTGAACCCGCTGGGCAGCAGGGCGGGCGTCGGGGTCAGGGCCAGGGCGCTGCCCAGCGCGGCGGCCAGCGTGCCGGGCGGGCCGAGCGTGCCGCTCAGGCGCAGCGAGACCGGGCCGCTGGCGCTGACGGTCATGGCCGGGTCCGGGAGGATGTCGGCGCGGTACGAGGCGTTCCAGCCCGGAAGGTACAGCGGTCCCTGCGCGCTCAGCACCGGGACGCTGCCGTTCCCGTCGCGGCGGGCGCCACTCTCGACGGTCAGGTCCGGCTGCGCGTGGCTGAGGGTCAGCAGCAGCTGTCCGGTGACCTGATCGCCCGTGCGGGCCGCCGTGACGCCCAGCCGCGCGCTCCAGCCGGCGGGCAGCCACTGGCGCGGCAGGGCGGTGCGGGCCGAGGCGCTCAGCTCCGGGCCGGCGCTGCCGTGACCGCCGCCGAGCTGCGCCTGCGCCGCCCCCCATGGCCCCTGCCAGCTGGCGGTGGTCTGCACCTGCCAGCGGTCCAGTCCGTCGGGCGTCCAGTGGCCCTGGGCGCGCGTGCCGAACTGCACGTTGCCACGCGCGCCCTGAACGCCCGCCTCGGTGTTCAGGGCCGGGCCGGTCTCGCCGCGCAGGACGGCCACCCGGCCGTTCAGGGTCACGGGCTGCCCGGCGGCGGTCACGGTTCCCTGGGCGCTCAGGCCCGCGCGGTCCTGGGCGCCCAGGCTGGCGTCCAGGGTGTACTCGACCTCGCGGGCCGTCCAGCGCAGTTGCGTGTCCCACTCGTGCCGGGTCGTCCGGCGGTACTCGGCGCGGCCCTCGATCTCGCCCGGCGCGCGCCGCCCGGCCCGCGCGTCGAAGGAAAGGCGCTGCTCGCGGGTGCCGGCGGCGTCCGTGACGCTCAGCGTGGCGGTCCCGGCCACCGCCGGAAACGGCAGGTCCCGCAGTTGCGTGCGCCCGGCCGGGACCGTGCCGGCCGTCAGGACTGCCTCCCCGATCCGCAGGACGTACGTGGCGGGCGTGGCGGACTCGATCCACACGTCCGGCACGGGCGGCTGGGGCGCGCGGCGCTGCACGCCGAAGCCCAGCGCGCTGCCGCTTAGGCCGGGCAGCAGGCCGCCCCGGATCTCCCAGGTGCCGCCCGCCGCGTCCGGGTGACGCAGGAACACGTACCCGGCCCCGACCTGACCCGTTCCGGCCGGACTGCCCGCGTCGGCCGCCGGGGCCGGGCTGACCGCCGGGTTCGGGCTGGACAGCTCTGGGCTGGACAGGGGCAGCGCGCCGCTGACCGCCGCCACCACGCCCGCCCCGCCGGGCAGTTGCGCTTCGAGGTTCAGGGCGGCGCTGACGCTCAGGTCGCCCGGCCCGGTCGTCTGCACGGCCACGCTGGAGTGCAGGACCGCGCCGCCGGCGGGCTGCGCGGGAATGGCCGGCTCGCCGCTCTGCCGGTCGCCGTAGAAGGCCGCGCCGGGCTGCACGGTCAGGGTCAGGGTTTCCGGGTCCAGCCGGGCGGGAACGTTCAGGGGCGTGAACAGTTCCGGGGCGCAGTCGCTGGTCAGGCCGATCAGCGGCGCGTCGGCCGCGAGGATCAGCAGTTGCCCGTCTATCTGGGCGGCCAGCGTCTCGCCCAGCACGGCGCGGCTGTCCGTCAGTTCCACCGGGAGCTGCCTGTCGGCCGGGACGCTCACGCACCCGGAGGCGGTGCCGGACGGGGGGGCCGGTGGCGGGGTTGCCGGCGCGGCCCCCGCGCCGGGCACGCCCGCGAGCAGCAGCGTGAACAGCAGGTGGGCCAGCGGGCCGGCCCGGCGGGTCACGGGCGGGCCGGGTCCAGTGGCAGCCCGGTCACGCGGCCGTCCTCGGTGAGGTACCGCAGGCCGGTCACGGTTCCCTCGGCCGGGAGGGTGAGGGTGCGCTGCGCGCCAGGTAGCACGTACGTCAGGCCCAGCGCGACCCAGTTGCCGGCCAGCTTCCGAGTTTCGCGTGCCCGCTGCCGGTGTTGTGCAGGGTCAGGACGCGGCCCTGCTGCCGGGCCTGCACCTGCGGCTCGCCGCGCGGCCCGTCGAACAGCGGCACGCTCAGGCGCAGCAGGGTCTGCACGCCGGTCCCGCCACTCGTGGGTTGCTGGGTCAGCAGCAGTCGGTAGGCCCGCTGACCGGTGGGGGGGGCGCCCAGTCTCGCGAGCCTCAGCACCTGCCGTCCACCGGCGGGCAGGGTGACCTGTGCGGGCGCGACGATCATGTCCGGCGTGGGGTTCAGGGCGTCGGTGCCGGACTGCGTCCAGCGCAGCAGCTGCGCGCTGAACACGACGGGTTGCGTGCCGGAGTTCGAGACGGTCACGCTGACCGTCCGCGCGCCGGGCGCGAGGGTCAGCGTGGTCGGACTGACCGTCAGGGCGAAGCTGCCCGGCGCGCCCTGCGCCGCCACGGGAGCGCCCAGGGTCAGCAGCCCCAGCAGGGCGCCGTGCAGCAGGCGCCGCCCGGTCCGGGACCGGAGGGCGCTGCGTTCTGGGCGGAGTCGGATCATGCGCCTCAGTATTCCAGAGTCAGGGTCACCACGTCGGTGTAGGTGCCGGCGCTGGCGACCTGCGCGCCGGTGGCCGTCACGAGTACCGTGACGTCCGTGGAGAAGTCGCCGCCCACCAGCGGCACGGCACCGACCCCGAATCCGACGGGCGTGGTGACCATGGTGTAGTTCAGGTACTTGTCGAGGGTGCTGTGCTTCATGCGCAGGCCGCCGCTGTAGTTCTGGCCGTTGTCGGCGGTGACCGTGAACAGGGTGGGGACGTTGCAGGTGACTGCCAGGTTGGCGGTGCCGGCGCTGCCGGAAACGAAGTTGTAGTTGCCCAGGTTCAGGGTGGTGCTGGCCAGGGTGCACGAGGCGTTCACAGTGGCGTTGATGGTGAGGGTGCCGGTGCTGGTGGCGGCGAGGGCGGAACCGGAGAGCAGCAGCGCAGTCGTCAGGAACTGTTTCATGAGGGGCCTCCCGATGCACCGGCCGTCCGACCGTTCCGGTCAGGGAGTGCAACTTGAGAGTCAGTGTGCCGGGGGGCCGGTCTCGCGCCTGTCACAGCGTTCCAGATGAAGACCGGGTCAGCCGGGTTCTGGTGTGACGTTCCGACTTTCTGGCGTGTCAAACACGAAAAAATGTGCCTCCGGAGGCCCTGCGGCGGACGGTTGACGGCTTCTGCTCTGGCGGGCCGGTCTGGTTGCCGGAACGGGTTTGTGTGTGCTGCACAGCTTCACGGGCGGTCAGGTGAGGATTGTGTCATACGGGTTCCGGTGCCCATGTTCAGGGGCTATTCCGTCCGGGCATCCGCAACCGCAGGGGCTGCGGAGCGGATGCGGTCCGGGCCAGTCTCACGGACCCGGCCTCAGCTCAGGCGGCCGTCCACGATGTGCACCACGCGGTCGCACAGGTCCAGGACGCGGTCGTCGTGCGTGACCATCACGGCGGCCCGGCCGCGTTCCCGGACCTGCTGCGCGAGCATCTGCACGACTTCACGGCCGCGCGGGCCGTCCAGGCTGGCGGTGGGTTCGTCGGCCAGGATCAGTTGCGGGTCGTTCATCAGGGCGCGCGCGACGGCCACCCGTTGCCGCTGCCCGCCGCTGAGGGCCGCCGGGTAGTGCCCGGCGCGGTCGCCCAGGCCCAGGGTGCGCAGCAGGGCGTCCGCGCGGGTGCGGCCGGCGTGTGCGTCCTGCCCGGTGAGGTGGGTGACCAGCGTCAGTTGCTCGCGCACGGTCAGGTACGGGATCAGGTTGCTGCTCTGGAGGACGAATCCCAGGTGCTTGAGGCGGAAGGCGGGCAGCGCGGCGGCGGGGAGCGCCGTGACGTCCTGACCGGCGATCAGGACCTGTCCGGTGGTGGGCCGCAGCAGGGCGCCGGCCAGGGCCAGGAAGGTGCTCTTGCCGCTGCCGCTGGGGCCGCTGACCGCGACGAGTTCGCCGGGCCGCACGTCGAGCGTGGTCGGGTGCAGGGCCGTGACGGTACCGTCGCCGTCCCCGTAGGTTCTGCTGACTGCGCGCAGCGACAGCGTGGGCGGGTTCGGCGGCGAAGTGTGCGGCTGGGTGGGCTGGGTCTGGGTGGGCAGTGGGGCGGTCATGCGGGTCTCCTGGGCGGACGGGTGGGGGAGAGGCGGCTGGTGGGGCGGGTCACGTGGGCGGTCACGTGGAGGCGCCGATGGCGATCAGCGGGTCGACGCGGGCGATGCTGCCGAGGCTGAGCAGGCTGCTGAGTGCCGCGACCGCGATCAGCAGGGCCGACGCGCCCAGGACGGTGGGGACCGTCAGTGTGAACGGCAGACCGGCCGGGAGCAGGGCGGCGGCGCCGAGCGTGACCAGCGCGGCCGCCGTGACGGCCAGGACGCTCAGGATCATCATCTGCGCCACGAGACTGCCGGCCAGGGTGCGGGTGCTGGCGCCGATGGCCTTGAGCAGCCCGAACTGCGGCGTCTTCTGGAGGGTCAGGACGTAGAAGAACACGGCCAGCACGAACGCGGCCACGACGATCAGGAACACCTGAATCATGATCAGGCTGCCCTGTTCCTCGCGGTAGCCGGGCAGTTCCTGGAGGGCGGCGGCGCGCGTGTGGACGGTCACGCCGGCCAGTTGCGCGGCGCGGTCGGCCGCTTCGTCCTGCGCGTTCAGGGCGACGGTGTTCACGGTGCCCTGCAGGCGGGGGTTCAGGGTCTGCCAGTGCTGCAGGGTGACGAACACGACCGGCTGGTGGTTGAGGCGGGCGGCGCGCGTGAAGCCGATGACCTGCAGGGTCTCGCCGCCGGGTTTGAGGGTGAGGGTGTCCCCGAGGGTCACGCCGTCTTCGCGCAGGGATTCGTCGACGACCGCTCCGGTGCTGCCGGCGCTCAGGGGCTGGCCCTGCTGGGCGGTGGGGTTCATGAAGCTGCCGGGTTGTACGCCCATCAGGACGCCGCTGAGTTGCTGGTCGCCGCGGCTGAGGGTGGCGAAGCTCTGCGCGAGGGGCGTGGCTTCCGCGCCGGCGACGGCCTGAAGGCGCGTGACGGTGTCGGGCGTCAGGAAGGAGCGCGTGAAGACGCCTCCGGAGTCGCGGGTGGTCACGAAGTGCGTGGCGGGCGTCTCGATGAGGAGCGCGGCGTTGTCGTGGGCGAGGCCGCGGGTGAGGCCGGTGAGCATGAACACCATGAAGGCGATCAGGGTGACGATGCCGCCGATCAGCAGCGAGCGGAGGCGGTGGTGGCGGAGTTCGCGCAGGGCCAGGTACATAGCATCTCCCTTGACTTGAGGCTTGACTTACCGGTCGGTAAGCACATTCCTTACCGTACGGTAGGTAAGGTGCAAAGTCAATGTGACCAGCCTGTTGCGTAGTTCTCCCGTCCCGCCGGGACACCGTAAATATCCCCGCGCGTTCAAAATTGACGCGCACGTAAACTTTCGCTTATGCTGGCCGGGCAACCCCCATTCATTTCCACCCGGAGGACCCCATGGCCCTGAAAGATCTGTTCAACCTGACCGGCAAGACCGCCCTGATCACCGGAGGCAGCCGCGGCCTCGGCCTGCAGATCGCCGAAGCCCTCGGCGAGTACGGCGCCACCGTCGTCCTGACAGCCCGAAAACAGCACGAACTCGACGAGGCCAAAGCCCACCTCGCGGGCCTGGGCATCACCGCGCACGTGTACGCCAACGACCTCGGTGCGTTCGACACCATCGACCCCCTCGTGGAGCGCATCCACGCTGAGGTCGGCCCGATCGACATCCTCGTGAACAACGCCGGGGCCACCTGGGGCTCACCCACCGTCGACCACCCGCTCGACGCGTGGATGAAAGTCATGAACGTCAACGTGAACGGCCTGTTCCTCATCACCCAGAGCGTCCTGAAACGCTGCATGCTGCCCGCCGGGAAGGGCCGCATCGTGAACGTCGCCTCGGTCGCCGGCCTCCAGGGCAACGACCCCCGCATGGCGCCCACCGTCGCGTACAACACCAGCAAGGGCGCCGTCGTGAACTTCACCCGCGCCCTGGCTGCCGAGATGGCTGACAAGGGCGTCACCGTGAACAGCATCTGCCCCGGCTACTTCCCCACCAAGATGACCAAGGGCACCCTGGCGTACGGCGAGCAGTCCATCCTGGAATCCACGCCCATGCACCGCCTCGGCACCGACCAGGACCTCAAGGGCCTCGCGCTGCTGCTCTCCAGTGACGCCAGCGCCTACATGACCGGCCAGAACATCGCCGTGGACGGCGGCGCCGGCGTCGTATGACCGCCCCCGCCGGAATCCGGCCGGACGAGCTGGCCGCGCACGTCGGCACGCAGGTCGCGCTGTCCGACTGGATCACCGTCGACCAGGCCCGCATCGACGCCTTCGCGCACGCCACCGGCGACCACCAGTTCATCCACGTGGACCAGGAGCAGGCCGCGCAGGGCCCGTTCGGCGGCACCATCGCCCACGGCTTCCTGACCCTCTCGCTGCTGGCCGGGGAGTTCATGACCCACGGCGGCGCGCCCCACATCGACGGCGCGCGCCTGACCGTCAACTACGGCCTGAACCGCGTGCGCTTCATCGCCCCCGTCCGCGCCGGTGCCCGCCTGCGCAACCGCGCCGTCCTCCAGTCCGCCGAGCCGGGCCAGGGCTTCGTGCAGATCACGGTCGCCAACACCATCGAGATCGAAGGGGCCGACAAGCCCGCCTGCACCGCCGAGAGCGTCTTCCGGGTCTACCTGTGACCAGTGCCCCGGCCGACATGCTCGCCATGGCGCAGGGTGTGCTGGACGCCCAGCCGTTCAGCACCCTGGTGGGCGCCCGCGCGACCCGCTTCACGCCCGAAGGGGTCGAGGTGAGCCTCGCGCTGCGCCCCGACCTGACGCAGCATCACGGCTTCGCGCATGGTGGCCTCCAGGCGACCCTGGCGGACATCACCCTGACGTTCATGGGGGCCGCCGCGCTGGGCCCCAGCGTCCTGACGAGTGAGTTCAAGATCAACTTCCTGCGGCCCGCGCAGGGCGACACCCTGATCGGGCGCGGCAGCGTCCTGAGCGCCGGGAAACGGCAGGCCGTGACCCGCTGCGACATCTACGCCGCGCAGGGCGGGCAGGAGAAACTGGTCGCCACGGCGCTGGGCACCATCGCCCGCGCGGACGTGCCGTGAACCTCGGCGCCATCTACACCCTGGAGCGGGGCGCAGAGGTCCTGGGCACCCTGACCGTCACGGACGCCGGGCCGTTCGCGGTGGACGCCACCTTCGAACCCACGCCCGCCTTCGATCCGTACCGGGTGCTGTTCGACGAGGACGCCCGCTACGCGCACCTGATCGTCCATGACGACGACCCGGCGCTGCTGGAGCAGGCCGGGGCGATCCAGGAGAGCCTGCTGGCCCTGAACCTCGTGCTGCGCGGCGACGGGAACACCGGGTACCGCACCTTTCTGATCAGCATCGAGGGTGGGAGCGCCAGCTTCCGCCCCCTGACTCCCGAGGAGGAACCCCTATGACCGTATTCGACGTGACCCCCCGCGCCCGCGACCTGCGTGAACGCCTCACCGCGTTCATGCAGGAACACATCTACCCGAACGACGCCGAGGTTCACCGGCAGATCGACACCGGGAACCGCTGGGAGCACCTGCCCCTGATCGACCAGCTCAAGCCCAGGGCGCAGGAGGCGGGCCTGTGGAACCTGTTCCTGCCGCCCGCCAGCAGCCGTGACGGGAAGTACGGCGCGGGCCTGAACAACCTGGAGTACGCCGGCCTGTGCGAGATCATGGGCCGCGTCTGGTGGGCGCCCGAGGTCTTCAACTGCTCGGCGCCCGACACCGGCAACATGGAAGTCCTGGCCCGGTACGGCACGCCCGAACAGCAGGAGCAGTGGCTGATTCCGCTGCTGAACGGCGAGATCCGCAGCGCGTTCTCCATGACCGAACCGGACGTGGCCAGCAGCGACGCCACGAACATCCAGTCCAGCATCGTCCGCGACGGCGACGGGTACGTCATCAACGGCGACAAGTGGTGGACGAGCGGCGCCGGCGACCCGCGCTGCAAGATCAGTATCTTCATGGGCAAGACTGACCCCACGGCCGCCAAGCACCTCCAGCAGAGCATGATCCTCGTGCCGCTGGACGCGCCGGGCGTCACCAAGGAACGCATGCTGACCGTCTTCGGCTACGACGACGCCCCGCACGGCCACGCGCAGATGACCTTCCGGGACGTGCGCGTGCCCGCCGCGAACATGCTGCTCGGCGAGGGCCGCGGCTTCGAGATCGCGCAGGGCCGCCTCGGGCCGGGCCGCATCCACCACTGCATGCGCCTGATCGGACAGGCCGAGCGTGCCCTGGAACTCATGATTCAGCGCGCCGGGCAGCGCACCGCCTTCGGCAAACCCCTGGGCGGCCACCAGCACGTCCGCGAGGCCATCGCGCACTCCCGCATGGAGATCGACCAGGCGAGGTTGCTCACCATGAACGCCGCGCACATGATGGACACCGTGGGCAACAAGGAGGCGCGCGGGCAGATCGCGGCCATCAAGGTCGTCGCGCCGAACGTCGCGCTGCGCGTCATCGACCGGGCCATTCAGGTGTACGGCGGCGCGGGCGTCAGCCAGGACACGCCGCTGGCCATGATGTACGCCCAGGCCCGCACGCTGCGCCTCGCGGACGGCCCGGACATCGTGCACACCGAAACCGTCGCGAAAGTCGAGATGAAACGCCACGCCGCCCGCCAGGGCTGAAGGCGGATGAAGGTCAGTCTGAAGACGGTATCCGGGGAACGGGTGCTGTTTCTGCCCGAGGGTCTGGGAGAGGCCTACGAGCCGGGACGCGTCGTGGAGCTAGTTCCGGTGACCGGTGGCGTGAAGGTCCGACCTGTCGGTTTCACGTTCGGCGAGGCGGCCACCCGGCTGTTCACCGAGAAGTCCGGTCTTCTGCACCGCCTCGGTGACGGCGAGTGACGGTGATCAGGTACCCTGTCGTCATCTGCAGTTAAACCGCGTGGGACATGAAGCCGGAAGAGGCTGTCCAGGCAGCGACCGAGCGTCACGGCTGCTCTTCACTGACCAGCAGGTCGCTGGGACATCGATTCAACAACACTGAGGAGCGAAACCATGGAATTCAACGGAAAAGTGATTGTGGTGACGGGAGCGGCGTCCGGGATCGGGCTGGCGCTGGCGCAGCGGTTCGTGAAGGAGGGCGCGGTGGTCGTGGCGTCCGACCGGAACGCGGAGGTCGGCGCGGCGAAGGCGGCCGAGATGGGCGCGCGGTTCCTGCCGGCCGACATCGGTCAGGAGGCGGGCGTCAAGGGCCTGATCGACGACGTGCTGGCTAACGAGGGCCGCATCGACCTGCTGTGCTCGAACGCCGGGATCGCCATCGGGGAGGGACCGGAGACGAGTGACAAGCACTGGGACCTGATTCACCGCGTGAACGTGATGAGTCACGTGTGGGCGGCCCGTCACGTGCTGCCGCACATGCTGGAGCGCGGCGAGGGGTATCTGCTGAACACGGCGTCGGCGGCGGGTCTGCTGACTGAACTGCACTCCGCGCCGTACGCGGTGACCAAGCACGCGGCGCTGGCGTTCGCGGAGTGGCTGGCGATCACGTACGGTGACCGGGGCATCAAGGTCGCCGCGCTATGCCCGGAGGGCGTGTGGACGCCGATGATCCAGAACGCGCCGCTGCTTCAGCAGACCGCGATCACCACCGACGAACTCGTCGAGAAGACCCTGGAAGTCCTGCGCGCCGACGGCTTCCTGGTGACCACGCACCCGAGCACCCTGAAGTCCTTCCAGAACAAGGCGAACAACTACGAGGAGTGGATCAGCAAGATGCGGCACCTGCGCGGCAAGGCCATGAAACTGCTCGACGGGCAGGCATTCGCGGCGCAGTCCAATGCGGGTCACCCGGAGGAGTCGCGGGCGTGACCCGACCCGAGACGGCCCCGGTCCGGCCGGGTGAGGAACTGCCGCTGGACGCGCTGCGTGAAGCCATGCGCGGCCGCGTGGCGGGCGACGTGGATGACCTGAGCGCCCTGCAGTTCCCGGGCGGGTTCTCGAACCTGACGTACCTCGTGCGGGCTGGGGATCCGGCGCGGGGCGGGCAGGAGTACGTGCTGCGCCGCGCGCCGCTCGGGCCGGTCCCGAAGGGCGCGCACGACATGGTCCGTGAGGCGCACCTGCTGGAGAAGATCCACCCGGTCCTGCCGGTCGCGCCCCGCCCGGCGCTGATCGTGGCGGACCCGGCCGTGATCGGCTCGCCGTTCTACCTGATGGAACGCCGCCACGGCACGGTGGTCCGCACGCGCCTGCCCGCCGAGTACCGGGACCTTCCGGACGCGGCGCGGCGCATGTCCGGCGCGCTGGCCGACACCCTGGCGGACCTGCACGCGGTCGATATCGACGCGGCAGGCCTGCGGGAGATCGGGAAGCCCGAGGGCTTCAACGCGCGGCAGGTGTCCGGCTGGGCCGGGCGCTGGCGGCGCGCGCGTGAGGCGCTGCGGGACACGGGCGACCTGCCCGCCCCGGACGACCTGAACGACGAGCGCGTTATCGCGTGGCTGGAGGCCTACACGCCTCCCGAGAGCGCGCACACGCTGGTGCACAACGACTTCAAGCTGGACAACCTGATGCTGGACCCGGCCGATCCGGGCCGCGTGACGGCGCTGCTGGACTGGGAGATGACCACCGTGGGCGACCCCCTCGTGGACCTGGGCCTGACCCTGACCTACTGGACCATGCCCGAGATGCCGGGCGGCGCGCCCAATGAGGTCGGCGCGGCCTCGCCGGGCTTCCTGGGCCGCGACGAACTGGTTGCCCGGTACGCCGCGCGCGCTGCTCGTCACGTGACGAGCGACCCGGAGTCGCACCTCGCGGCGCTGGAACAGGCGCTGCCGTGGTACGAGGTACTGGGCCACTTCAAACTCGCGGTGATCGTCATCCAGATCTTCGCGCGCTACCGCGCCGGGCAGACCAGCGACCCGCGTTTCGCCCCGCTGGCCGGTCAGGCCGAATGGCTGATCCGCGAGGCGTGGCGGCGCATCCGGGAGCAGGACGCCCGCGCGTGATACGGATTCCGTTTGTTTCGCTGGCAGATCGGAACACCACCGATCTGCCAGCTCCACGTCCGGAACCCGTTTTTCTCCTACTCGCATCTGCTCGGATTGAATGGGCTGCAAAGCCCATTCAATCCGAGTCCGTATGAGCGAACTGATCCTGATCCGCCACGGGCAGGCCACGCCGTTCGAAGCGGACACTGACCGCCTCTCCCCGCTGGGCGAGCAGCAGGCCTGGACGGTCGGCGCGGCCCTGCACGCGGCGGGCGTGACCCCCACGCACGTCCTGCACGGCCCGCTCGTGCGGCAGCGGCGCAGCGCGCAACTGGCCCGCCAGCCCGGCTGGCCCGACCCCACCCTCGACGCCAGACTGGCGGAATTCGACGGGGACGGACTGGTGGGCCACCTCGCGCCCATCCTGGCCGGGCGGGACCCGACCTTCGCGGCCCTCGCGGCCGACCTGGCCGCACAGACCGGCGGCCCGGAACGCAACCGCGCCTTCCAGAAGTACCTCGAAGCGCTGGCCGCCGCCTGGCAGGCCGGGACCCTCACCGACAGCCGGGTCGAACCGTGGGCGGACTTCCGGGCGCGCGTGCGGGCCGCGCTGGCCGACGTGCTGCGCCTGAGCGGCGGCTCGACCGTGCTGGCCTTCACCAGCGGCGGCGTGATCGGCCTGACCGTCGCGCTCGCGCTGGACGCCCCGGACGCCTCGGCACTGGCCCTGAACTGGCGCGTGAAGAACGCCTCGGTCACCCGCCTGACCTTCGGCGGGGGGCGCGTCAGCCTCGATTCCTTCAACGAGACGCACCACCTGCCGCCCGACCTGCACTCCTGGCGCTGATAGGACTCCGATTGAATGGGCTGCAAAGCCCGTTCAATCCGAGCGGATGCGAGCAGGAGAGAAACGGGTTCCGGACGTGGAGCCGGCAATCCGGTGAAATTCCGGATTGTTGGCGAAACAAACGGAATCCGTATGACGCCTACGCCCGGTCAGGGGCGTCCAGCAGCGCCGCGCCGTACGCCGTGAACGCGGCGTCCTCGCCCGGCGGGTGCGTCAGGCCCGCGCGGGCGTCCCGCAGCAGCTTCCCCAGCGGCAACGCGGCCGTCAGCGCCCCGCCCCCGGCCGCGCGCATGGCGAGGTCCGCGGCGTCCACGGCGGCGTTCGTGCAGACCGCCTTGGCCGCCCCGATCAGCGGAACCGCCCCCGCGCCGGGCTGCGCGTCCCAGGTGGCGGTCGCGTGTGCCAGCAGCGTCCGCGCCGAGAGCAACTGCGCCCCGATGCGGCCCACCGTCTCCTGCACGCGCGGCAGCGTGGCAATCGGGGCGCCCAGCGCGGTCGGCACCCGCTCGTGCGCGTAGCGGCGCAGGGCGCCGAGCGCCGCCTCGCCCACACCCAGGTACGTGGCGGCCACCGCCGTCCAGAACCACGCGCTGCTCGCCGGATGAGACACAGCCGGCGGGGCCTGCAGCGCAGCGGGCGCCCGGTCAAACACCACGTCATGACTGCCGCTGCCGCGCAGGGCCAGCGCGCCCTGCCAGGTCGGCTCGACCCGCACGCCCTCACCACGCAGGTCCACCCAGTACCGGCCCACCCGCCCGTCCGGCGTGGCGGCCGACACCAGCGCCCAGCGCAGCGCCCGCGCGCCGGTACTCCAGGTCTTACGGCCCGTCACGAACCACACGCCACTCTCGAAGCCGCTGCCGTCCGGGGTCGCCGCCGTGCGCGGCAGGCCCCCACGCGACGGACTGCCCAGCTCCGGCTCGCTCGCCAGCGCGTTCAGCAACTCACCGCGCACACCCGCGCCCGCCACGGCGTCCAGCAGATGCGGCGGCAGGCTGCGCCCCTGAAACGCCGCGCCCGTCACGTGCCCGTGCATCGCCAGGATCAGCGCCAGGCTGGCGTCCGCGCGGCCCACCTCTACCTGCGCGCGCGCGAACACACCCAGGCCCGCACCCAACCCCCCGGCCTGCGCGGGCACGGTCAGGCGCGTGTACCCGCTGTTCGACAGGGCCAGCGCCGCCCCCGGCGTCACGTCCTGCGCCGCCTCGCACGCCGGAGCGTGCTCCTGAACGGCGCGGACAGCGCGGGTCACCACCTCAGCCTGCTCGGCCGTGAACTCGGGGAAGATCATGCCTGCAGGCTAGCGTTCAGGCGGCAGGCCGCGCGTCCCGCCGGGCCACCACTGCCCAGGACATCCCGCACCTCGCCACCCAGGCCGACCTGACCCCGGGCGGCGCCGCCATCCGCTGGAGCGACGAGGAAGTCCTGCTGCGGCCCGTCACGGTCAGCGCCGGCCTCGGCACGCTGCGCGAAACGCCGCCTCACCCCGCGCCCCAGCCCTCAGCCCGGCCCCTAACGCTTCCTTAACGCCCCACCCTGCACAATCACCGGCATGAGCCCTCACCGGACCGATTCCAGCTGACCCGAGGATCACCCAACGGCCCGTCTGGCGACCCGGAAACACCGTCGCCATGCGGGAAAGCCTTCATGAAGGCCCCCCGGGTTCCAAATGCACACATTTACCTACCTTTGCCGATCACACAGTGTTAATCTGCCGTACATGAAGGGATCGTTCATGCGCCGCTACGCAACGACTCATCCCTGCGGATAGACGGCTGAGCGGACCTACCACACAAGTGCTCCCCCTTACCCTCCCCACTTCCCAGCACCGGAGGAACCCCATGAACCATGACTCCATGAAAGTCGCCGTGATCGGAACCGGCTACGTCGGCCTCGGCACGGCCGCGCTGCTCGCGCACATCGGGCATACCGTCACCGGCATCGACATCAGCCAGGACAAGATCGACCTGCTCCGCGCCGGGCAGGTGCCCATCCACGAACCCGGCCTGGACGACCTGCTCGCCAGCGTGCAGGGCCGCCTCACCTGGACGACCAGTTACGACAGCGTCCACGAGGCGGACGTGATCTTCATCTGCGTCGGCACGCCTCCCGGCCCGGACGGCACGCCCGACCTGCAGTACGTCGTGAGTGCCGCCGCCAGCATCGCCCCGCACCTGAACGGGCACGCGCAGGTCATCGTGAACAAGTCCACCGTGCCCATCGGCACCGGCGATTACGTGCAGCGCCTGCTGGAAGACCACGCGCCCGGCTACGACCACGAACGCCACCGCGTCGTCAGCAACCCCGAATTCCTGCGCGAAGGCACCGCCCTGCAGGACAGCCTGTACCCCGACCGGATCGTGCTGGGTGGCCACCCGGACGCCCTGCACCTCATGGCCCGCCTGTACGCCCCGCTGATCGAGCAGACGTTCACGCCGCCCGCCGTCGCCCCCCGCCCGCACGCGTACACCCGCCCCGCCCTGGTCACCACCACCCTCCAGAGCGCCGAGATGATCAAGTACGCCGCGAACGCCTTCCTGGCCCTCAAGATCAGCTTCGCGAACGAGATCGCCGGCCTGTGCGAACGCGTCGGCGCCGACATCGAGGAGGTCGCCACCGGCATCGGCATGGACACCCGCATCGGGCACCGCTTCCTGAACGCCGGGGCCGGCTGGGGCGGCAGCTGCTTCGGCAAGGACACCGCCGGCCTGATCAGCGCCGGACGCGAACACGGCTACGACATGCCCATCCTCCAGGCCGCCATCGACGTGAACACCCGCCAGCGGCAGGTGATCATCGACAAACTCATGCGCCAGATGCGCACCCTGAAGGGCAAACGCGTCACGGTCCTCGGCATGGCCTTCAAGCCCGACACCGACGACCTGCGCGACGCCCCCGCCCACGACCTGATCGCCCGCCTGCACCAGCTGGGCGCGACCGTCACCGCCCACGACCCCATCGCCATGCCCCGCGCCGCCCGTGAATGGCAGCACCTCACGTACCGCGAGGCGACCAGCATCCCCGACGCCCTGCACCGCGCGGACGCCGTGATCATCGCCACCGAATGGCGCGACTACCGCGACCTCGACTGGAACGCCCACCTGGGCGGCATGCGCACCCGGTTGATCATCGACGCCCGCAACATCATCCGCACGCCCGTCGACGCGCACGTCGAACAGATCGGCCGGGACGCCCCCATCGGCGAACGCCGCACCCTCACCACCTGAAGCAGGTACGCCAATGACAGACCCCCAGCACACTGACCCCATGCCCGAAACGCACGTCCCCAGCACCGCCACCAGCGACCCGCTGCGCATCCTGATCACCGGCAGCGCCGGCTTCGTCGGCAGCCACCTCGTCGAACGCTTCCTGAACGAGGGGCACACCGTCATCGGCGTGGACAACTACATCAGCGGGCAGGTCAGCAACACCGACCTGTTCCGTGAGCACCCGCGCTTCACGTTCATCGAGGCGGACGTCAGCCACGGTATCCCCTACACCGGCGACAAGCTCGACTGGGTCATGCACTTCGCCAGCCCCGCCAGCCCCCCCCACTACCAGCAGTTCCCCGTCGAGACGCTGATGGTCGGCGCGCAGGGCACGCAGAACGGCCTGGAACTCGCGCACGCGCACGGCGCCGGGTTCTTCCTCGCCAGTACCAGCGAGGTGTACGGTGACCCCCTGGTGCACCCGCAACCCGAGACGTACTGGGGCAACGTGAACCCCATCGGCGTGCGCTCCTGCTACGACGAGGCCAAACGCTACGCCGAGGCGATCACCATGGCGTACCACCGCAGCCGCGGCGTGAACACCCGCATCATCCGCATCTTCAACACCTACGGCCCCCGCATGCGCCCCGACGACGGCCGCGTGATCACCAACTTCGTCCACCAGGCCCTGCGCGGCGAACCGCTCACTGTGTACGGCGATGGTAGCCAGACCAGAAGCTTCCAATACATAGATGATCTGGTGGAAGGGATTAGCCGTTTGATGATGGTGAAATACCACGAGCCGGTGAATTTAGGCAATGATGAAGAATTTACGATGCTGCAACTGATTGAGATATTGAGGGATGTACTCCAAAAACCTCTTCATCATGATTTTCATTTACTCCCTTCTGATGATCCAGTCAAGCGTAGGCCATGCCTAATGCGTAGGCGCGAAGTTATCGGGGAGTTTCTTGCTAAACCCTTGAATTCCGGAATTGAAAATATGATTGGTGATTTAAATAATTAATCGAGAACTACGAGCTCTACTTTCTGTACTGGCTCAAGGACTTGTCAGTGCGGCCAACTTTCTAATAGGTATCTTGATAGCCAGAAGCTTTAATGGTGAAGATCTCGGCCATTATTATATCATCTTTGGCATAATATTAATCTCTAATGGTTTCATTTCAGCGACGGCTATATACTTTTTTCAGCAAAATTTCGACTTTTTCTCAGATAATGAACGTTATGGCCAAATCATTGGGTCAATTTCCTTTATGGCTCTCGTATCTTCTGGGCTCGTCGGTATAATTGCGTGGATATATAGTCCTGGAAGTCAAATTGCCTTTTTTCTGCTTGCATTCGTATATATACTCCTAGATTCCCTAAGAAAAATTGCTAACTCCCTTAATTTATACAAGCTCATTGTTTTTTCCGATTTCCTAGTCGCAATTACTAGCCTTTCCCTCGTTTTTTATTCACAGAAAACAATTAATGATGTCGCATTCTCGTATTTTATTGCGATGACGATGGCATCAATAGTCTACTTTTTGGGAATACGAAAGTACGTGAATGTTAAGCTGGAATTTGATGTTAAATATATAAAGTCAGGATTTATATCTGGTAGATCTAACGTTCTGACTGTAATTTACATGATTTTGACGAGTCAGTTTTTAGTTTGGGTTAGTAAGATAGTAGACAGTACGACCGGAGCCGGTGTTTTACAAGCTATGATTAATCTATTTGGGTTTATGAATCCTGTTATGACGGGCATTGGAAATTTTACCTACTCTCAGATTCCAAAAAGTGAGAAGTCTAAACTCGTCCAGTTAATTTTTAATATACGCAGCATCTATATAATAGCTATAACCTGTCTAATTATCATTGTTGCTATAATAACCCTAAACAGAGGTATTTTTGTAGGATTCTATTTTGATAACGTGAATTATGCCAATTATGCCAATTTAATACCAATTGTCGGATTAACCAGTGTTGCCTTAGTTTTATCGCAAATAGAAGGTGTTATATTGAGTTCACTCGGATACCCCAATCTAGTTGCAAGGTATCAACTAATAAGTACTATTGCTTGTATAATTTTACTTCCCCCGCTTTGTATTTTATTTGGGATATACGGTATTGCGATAGCACGACTGTTTGCTGAAATCGTAAAAGGTGTCTTAGTTTTCAGAAAGAATAGTTTTATTTCGAAGGAAGCATATGAAAAAATTCATTCCTAATATAATGATTCTGTCTTTTCTTCTTTCCGATTATTTGACAAAATATAGAATCGGGGAAATATCAATAAATAGTTTGCTTGTTCTGGTTTTAATTTTGCTTGTACTTGTTTCAGTATTAGATTACAAATATCCTAAAAAATTTATTGCGATTGCGCTGTTTTATCTTTTGTTCATATCGTATGCCGTTTTGTCTTTTAAGTCACTAAATAGTAATTCTTTGCAAAATCTTTTGGCTTACCTAGTGTTTTTTGGTGCAATTTTAAGTGGTATCTGGAATTTCGAATATTACTTTTCTGTAATTAATAGACGTAAGTATGGTTTGGGATATATAGAGATTTATATTATAATTCTTTCATTAATAACTATCCTATTTAGTATTCTCCGAAATTACGACTTGAATTTCATTGGCATTAGGAGTATTGCGCTCACATCTATTATATTCTTTCCATTTATTCTAATAAGGGCCACTAATAATATAAGAAGTGTTTTGATAATATCGCTGTACATATTTTCAATACTTGTTAGCGGATCGCGCACTGTTTTTGTGATAGCTTTATTTATGCTGTTGTTTCAAAGTTTGGTGACTGGCTTTAAAACATTTTTTTATAGATTATCAATTGTAATATTTTTGGCTGCGATTCTATTCTACTGGAATGCAGAGATATTTTTTGGATTCTCTGAAAGATTTATAAGTGGAGATACTAGTCTAAACTATGGAGGTATTGCTATTAATGGAGAAGGGCGAAGTAATTTCTGGGATCTGATTTTATCCAGATGGAGTGAAAACAGATATCTTGGCAATGGAATTGGAGACACCGAGATTATAATGTCAGCAAATTTTTACACAGAGCAGGGGCATAATGACTATCTTAGGCTATTGAATGATTTTGGGATCCTAGGTCTTGGAATTTACTTTATTTTCTTAATATCAATTATAATAAGGCTATATAAATCAGAAAATACTTATTCTAGTATAGCTTTATATTCAGTAGGAGGTTTTTTAATATCCATGATAACAGATAACACCATTGTATATAGCTTCGTGATGATTCCTTTAGGAATAGTAATAGGGATGGGACTTAAAAAAAGGGAGGTTTCTGAATTATGAATATTATTACCTTAGTTTCTGACCTAGGTATTGGTGGTACGCAGAGAACAGCGCAGAATTTTGCAACCAACTATCTTAGAAAAGGTCATCAAAGTATTATAATTACACCAGATAAAAGTGGAGTCCGACACAGTCAGCTTATTTCTAGTGGTGTAAAAGTTTTTACTCTAGATGAATTTATAGAAAATAATAATTTTAATTATGACATTGTGCATGTTCACCGTGAAGGGTGCAATGGCGGTTATTCAGATGCGATAGTCGCCACAATTAAAGAATTAATGCCGGATACTCATCTTATTGAGACAAATGTTTTTGGTTGGTCTGATAATACCAATATAGGAAAATCTTTCGCACATCATTTCCATGTTTCATATTGGTCTATGTGGGAGTGGTTGAATATATCTAAAAGCGAAAACAGATGTAGCGTTCTGCCAAACCCAATAGACACAACTGTTTTCTATAGTGATAAAGACAAGGGGGAATCCTTTAGAAAAGATTTTGGTATTCCGCTTGATGCGTTTGTAATTGGCCGTGTGGGCCAAGCTATTGAAGCTAAATGGACTCCAGATATAGTATATATATTCAAAGAAATTGCAAAAATGAATTTGGATGTGTGGCTTCTTCTGGTAGGAAGTCCGCCTAGCATTCTTAGCGAGATTCGTGGTCTCGATAATTCGCTTAGAAATAGAATTATTTTGATTGATCGCATTAATGACGATAGCAGTTTGCTGGAATGCTATAACGCTATGGATATTTTTGTTCACTCAGCTAGAATTGGTGAATCTTTCGGACTAGTGATTATTGAGGCTATGATGTGTGAGATTCCCGTTTTTTCGATCGGCAATATTTGGAGAAATAATGCACAATATGAAATACTGTCGAGTGTTGATGACAGGCTTTATTGCAAAAATAGGACAGAGCTTTTAAATAATATTGGATCAATAATATCCGATAAAGGGGAAATGCAAAGAATAGGTTCGATTTCAAGAAAATTTGTATTGAAGAATTATAATTTACTAGATGTTACCGATAAGGCATTAAGTACATTTAAATCAATAATTAATGGAGAGCAATATATTAATAGTGATGCAAGAAGAGCTAATATTCTTGTCAAAGAATGTGTTAGAAGTAGTATTAAGATAAAGGCAATAATTCTTTCGAAAATTATGAGATCTAATATACTTGCCAAGAGAGCTATTAGATTAATTAAGGTATTGCGAAAGTGAGAGTAGTATGGTTAACGAACTTTATTCCTCCATACAGAACTACGCTGCTAGAGAATATAGCGGCGCATGTGGAGGAGTTGATTGTAATTGTTAATACTGATGTCGAGAAGAACAGATTGTGGAGTAAAGAAAATCCTAGCATAAATGTAATCAAGCAGATGGGCTTATCGATAAAAAGGAGTCGAAGGCATAAGTCGGGATTTAAATACTCATCCTATTTTTACATTCCAATAGGACAAATATTTTTACTCAAAAAACTGAAAGCTGACGTAGTTTTCTCGGCAGAAATGGGATTGCGGACGTTATTTGTAATTTTATTTGCGATTTTCAACAAGTCTTGTTCGGTTATAATACATTTTGACGGTTCAATATATACCGAAATCGATAACTTATTCATAAGGGCCCTTAGAGTCTTTATGATAAAGCAAGCAAGCAAAATATTGGTAAATGGCGAAGATGGCAAAAAATATATAATAGGTCTTTACCCTCAGGCAGCAAGCAAGATTGATAAAATACATTATTCATGCGATAATTTTAAAACCCATATTAATAAGGAGGATTGGGATCCAAAGTCTCCAAAGTTTATTTATATTGGCTCTCTCTCTGAGAGAAAAGGTATATATAATTTTTTGGAGCATCTCTATAGGTACAGCATGCAGTCAGATAGGTCGTTTGTTATTTCTATTATTGGCGAGGAAGCTGATTTCAAACATGCTGATCTCAAAAAATTTGCAACAGAGAAAATTAAAATCTCATTCTATGGTTTTAGACAATCGCTCGAAATAGAGGAAATTCTATCGCATCAGGATGTGTGCGTTGTGCCGTCAATTGCTGATAGCTGGAGTCTAGTAGTAAATGAATCGCTAAGCTTAGGTGTTCCAGTTCTCGGTAGCAATAGAAGTCAAGCTGTAAGCGAGTTGATTAATCAAAACAATGGATGGATCTTTGATCCTTACAGTTATGAATCCTTAGAAAGGTGCCTTAATAACATTGTGAACATATCTGATAGAGAAATGGGCCAATTGAAGACTAACTGCCAGTTGTCAGTAAAAATGATTGATAATTCGGAAATATATAAATCATACCTGTCAATGTTTAAGAGAACAGTAAAATGAAACAGCGGAATAAAATGGTTATAGTAACTAATATAGTCGCACCATACAAAGTTGATATATATGTTGAATTTATGAAGCAATTCAATACTGAAATACTGTTTACGGGAAGGGAGGATAATCGTAAGAAATGGTACAGTGGAATTGGAAGGAAGGTTCCGGGTTTCACGATACCGATTCCTATCATAAAAAATAATACGATATATAATTATAGGTATATTCATTTAAATCCTTTGCTATTTTTCTACTTATATAGACTTCGACCCAGATATATAATATCTAATGAATTTGGTTTTAGATCATTAGTCTGTTTACTATATAGCCGTCTGTTTTCCGTTGATTTTGCTATATGGTGGGGCGGAACTATGCACACTGAGCGGGATATCGGAAAATTGAAAAAATTACTCCGGAGATTTATAGTAAAATTTAATAATTCGATCATAACGTACGGCCCATCATCTAGTGAATATATTATGTCATTAGGAGTGAAAAAAAATAAAATTATAGAGATACAAAATTATTCTCGCGTCAATGATTTATCAGAAAAGTTCGATCATAAGATAGATAATAGTGTGCCGAATATTATCTATGTAGCACAATTAATAGATAGGAAGGGTATCGGTCAGTTAATTGAATCTGCGAAAAGAGTATCAGCTAATAGAGATTTTGTACTAACTATAATAGGTGACGGACCATTATTCGATAGCTTTGTATCCCAAATTTCTGGATATGAAAAATTTATTTCATTTAAATCAGGCGTTCCATATGGAAATATGCGGGAAGTATATAATAATGCCGACGGATTAATAGCCCCAACTTTAGAAGATGTTTGGTGCTTGATTATTAACGAAGCTATTCAATTCAAGATTCCGGTTATGGCATCTATATATGCGGGAGGCGCTCTCGATCTTCTGCCGCCAGAAAACAGATTTGACCCACTCAACGATGAAGCCATAGATAAAGCCTTAGAAATGCTAATTGATAAAGTGGTACATGAGGTTAACCCAAATATTCTATGGAATGCGGAAAAAATCGTTGAGACCATAAGAGAGGCATTTAATGAATAAGATTATTGTAGTCCATAATAGATATACTCAATATGGCGGAGAGGATGCAGTATTCGACTCCGAGACTAAAATCCTGGCTTCTTACTTTGAAGTAATTAAGTACGACACGTCTAATCATCAATTATCAAATAACCCTCTAATATCTTTTCTGCAATCTATATTTAATTTTAGAGAAGCGGGCAGAGTATGGAAAATGATTAGAGAGCACAGGCCTAAACTTATACATGTGCACAATGATTTTCCTTACTTATCATCGTCTATTTATCTAATTGCGAAACTCAACAGAGTCCCTGTAATCAAAACTGTCCACAATTTCCGACTAACTTGCATAAAAGGTACTCATTATAGGAACGGTGCGTTATGTTTGAATTGCACGCGTGTAAACAAGATAAGCGCTGTGAAAAACAAATGCTATAGAGAAAAGTATTTGACGTCATTGGGCGCGGTGCTCATATCCCAATTCAATGAAATGTTAAATGTGAGTAAAATAATTCATACATACGTAGCGCTAACAAGCTTCTCAAAGAATTATCTTGTCTCAAATGGCATCCCGGATAATAAAATAAGAATCAAGCCAAACTCTACGACGATTGATAACAAAAATACAACAATAGAAGAAAAAATTGATTTAGTATATATTGGTAGACTATCGGAAGAAAAAGGCATTAGCAATCTCATTAAATTCTGGCAGGAAGAGGGTATTGACATAAGATTGACAGTTTTTGGTAATGGTCCACTTATTGATACGGTCAAAGAGGCTGAGTGTGAGTATATAAAATATGCAGGCTCTTTAGATCCCAGTGAGGTGCCTAAAGTTATGAGATCGGCAAAGCTTCTTATATTCCCATCTGAATGGTATGAGGGAATGCCTATGACAATATTAGAGGCATTTGCCTGCGGATTGCCGGTTGTTTGTAGAAATATAGGCGGCTTGAGTGAAATCGTTGATCATGCAGTAAATGGATTGGTTTTTGACAAAATGGATAGTAAAACTATCGACAGAATAAGGGGTATTCTTGACGATGCTGATTTAAGGGAGTCTCTTTCGGCCAACGCAAAAAGGAAGTATGAAATGAATTATACAAATAATAAAAATCTGAAATCATTAATCGAAATCTATTCAAATGTATCGGGAATAATATAATGAATAACTTCTCTAGATCATCAAATTATCATATTATGCTGATAAAATCTACAATGACAAGATTTGAAAAACACGAATATGCGAGTATTGCTAACTATATTTTAAAACAGGCAAATGAGATTATATCAATAAGAGTCCATGCTGCGAATGTCCATATGCTTATGGAAGGCTATGATAATTCTGCATTTCAAAAAGTTATCAATACCGCGGACCTAGTTCTGCCAGATGGTGTTCCACTGGTCTGGGCACTCAAACTCCTTGGTCATAAGGAGGCCGCACGTGTTTATGGTCCTACACTGACTCTACATGTGTGCGAAGCCGCCGCACGTGAAGGTGTGGCTATAGGCCTGTATGGTGGGACGCCTGAGAGCCTGCTGGACTTCAAGGCGTTCCTGCACCACGAGTACCCGGGTATTCAGATTGCGTGTGCCATTGCCCCGCCGTTCCGGGCGCTAACGCAGGAAGAGGACGACGCGTACACCCAGGAGATCCTGGATTCGGGCGCCCGCATTCTGTTCGTGGGGATCGGTTGCCCGAAGCAGGAGTGGTGGATGTACAACCACCGTGATCGGCTGCCGCTGGTGATGCTGGGTGTGGGGGCCGCGTTCGACTTCCATTCCGGTAGGGTGAAACAGTCCCCGGCAGTGTTGCAGCGGCTGGGGCTGGAGTGGCTGTTCCGTCTGGTGATGGAGCCGAAGCGGTTGTGGAAACGGTATGCGAAGCACAACCCACGGTTTGTGGCTCTGTTTGCACGGCAATTGTTTAAAGAGAAAGTTCTGGGCAGGAAAGGGGCGGCACAATGAAAAAAGCACTGATTACGGGCATCACGGGGCAGGACGGGTCTTACCTGACGGAGCTTCTCATAAGCAAAGGCTATGAGGTTCACGGCATCATCCGCCGCGCCAGCACTTTCAACACGGACCGGATCGATCACATCTACCGTGATCCGCATGAAACGGACACTCGGATGTTCCTGCATTACGGCGACCTTTCGGACTCCTCCGGTCTGCGGATGCTGGTCGAACGCATTCAGCCGGACGAGGTGTACAACCTGGGCGCGCAGTCGCACGTGAAGGTCAGTTACGACCAGCCCGAGTACACGGCGGACATCGTGGGCCTGGGCACGCTGCGTCTGCTGGAGGCGATCCGTGACTTCATGGAACGCACCGGCAAGCAGGTCCGCTTCTATCAGGCCAGCAGCAGCGAGATGTTCGGCGCCGCCAAACCCCCCCAGGGACTGCAGACGCCCTTCCACCCGCGCAGCCCCTACGCCGTGGCCAAGGTGTACTCCTACTGGCAGACCGTGAACCACCGCGAGGCGTTCGACATGTACGCCTGCAACGGCATCCTCTTCAACCATGAATCCCCCCGGCGTGGCGAGACCTTCGTGACCCGCAAGATCACCCGCGCGGTGGGCCGCATCAAGATGGGACTGCAGGACAGACTCTTCCTGGGGAACCTGGACGCCAAGCGTGACTGGGGTCACGCCCGCGACTACGTGGAAGCCATGTGGATGATGCTCCAGCAGGACGCGCCCCGCGATTACTGCATCGCCACCGGCGAGGCGTACAGCGTGCGCGAGTTCGCTCAGAAGGCCTTCGCGCAGGTGGGCCTGAACTACGAGGACTACGTGCAGGTCGATCCGCGTTACTTCCGCCCGGCGGAAGTGGATTACCTGCTGGGTGACGCGTCCGAGACGAACGCGGTGCTGGGCTGGACGCCCCGCACGAGCTTCGACGAGCTGGTGACCGAGATGGTCGAGCATGACCTGGAACTGGCCCGTCAGGAGAAGACGCTGCTGGACGCCGGGCATCAGGTGGCCCTGAAGGGCATCGGCAACACCTGATGACGGCGGCAGAGTGGGTGTCGGGTCCGCTGCCGAGGGACGCGCGGGTGTACGTGGCGGGCCATAACGGTCTGGTGGGGGGCGCAGTGTTGCGCCGCCTGCAGGCCGAGGGATTCACGAATGCGATCACGCGGTCCAGTCGGGAGCTGGACTTGCGGGATCAGGCGGCGGTGCGGGCGTTCTTCGCGCAGGAGCGGCCGGAGTTCGTGTTCCTGGCGGCGGCGAAGGTGGGCGGCATCCTGGCGAACAGCACGTACCCGGCGCAGTTCCTGTACGACAACCTGATGATCGCCGCGAACGTGATCGACGCGGCGCACGGGTCGGGTGTGCGTAAGCTGTTGAACCTGGGCAGCAGCTGCATCTACCCGCGGCTGGCGCCGCAGCCGCTGCGTGAGGAGGCGTTGCTGACCGGCCCGCTGGAGGAGACGAACCGGGCGTACGCGGTGGCGAAGATCGCCGCGATCGAACTGTGTGACCACTACCGCACGCAGTACGGGTCGGATTTCATCAGTGGGATGCCCACGAACCTGTACGGGCCGGGGGATAACTTCGACCTGAAGGGGTCGCACGTGCTGCCGGCCCTGATGCGCAAGATGGTCGAGGCGAAAGAGGCGGGCGCGGCGACCGTGGAAGTCTGGGGGAGCGGCACGCCGCTGCGGGAGTTCCTGTTCGTGGAGGATCTGGCGGATGCATGCCTGTTCCTGATGGAGCACGTGTCCGAGCCGGGGCCGATCAATGTGGGCACGGGCGTGGACCTGACCATCCGTGAACTGGCGGAACTGATCGCGGACGTGGTGGGCTTCACGGGAGAACTGGTGTTCGATGCGAGTAAGCCGGACGGCACGCCCCGCAAGCTGATGGACGTGTCGCGTCTGGCAGGGCTGGGCTGGTCGGCGCGCACCGACCTGCGGACCGGCGTGCAGCAGACGTACGACTGGTTCCTGCAGGAACGGGCCGCCGGGAACATTCGCGGCTGAACGCATCGAAGGGCACAGGAAACGCCGGTCACCGCTGCAAAGGGTGACCGGCGTTTCCTGTGGGCTACAGGGTCAGAAGCTCAGATCCACGGGAACCGGGGCCGGGACTTCAGGCCGGGCGGGTGGAGCAGGCCGCAGGGCTCGTGCGCCGAGGATCAGCACGTACGCGCCGATCATGGTGCCGGGAATGGCGCTCAGGTGGCTGTCGTACAGGCCCGTGAACAGGTAGACGGGCAGGGCCGCTGCCCCGGTCATGGCCAGGGGCGTCCAGCCACGCCCGATCAGGCTGACCAGCAGGGTCACGGCCAGCAGCGCCGCGCCGATCAGTCCCAGTTCGGCGGCGACCTGAAGGGCGTCGTTGTGGGCGTAGTTGACGTAGGTGCTGGCTATCCCCTCGGCGGGTTCCGGGCGGTAGCGTTGGTACTCGGTTCCCCACTGGCCTACACCGCTGCCCCGGTACTGGTGTGTTTCCCACATGGACACGCCGAACCAGTGAATGTCCTCGCGCCCCTGAACAAAGCCTTCAAAGTTCTGGCTTTCGATCCCGAACTGGCCTTTCAGGGCGTTGAACTGCGCCTGTCCGGCGGGTGTCGTCAGAGTGATCACGACCCATGCGGCGGCAGCCAGCGCGGCGGCCGAGAGGGTAACCCCGGCCCAGGGGCGGTGTTTCCAGGCCCACACGATCACGGGCACGCCGGCGGCCAGCATGACGGCTGGGATGGAGCTGCCGTCCGTGAACAGGTTCGTGTACTGCGCTCCGGCCGCCAGGGCCAGGATGGGCAGGGTGTGCCAGCCGGGGCGGGTGTTCAGCAGGACGGTGCCCGTCAGGGCGGCGACGGTGATCAGGTAGCCGCTGTAGTGGCTCGGGTGGAAGTACGGGCCGGTCAGGATCTTCTCGGGTACGCCGTCCAGGTACGTGAAGCCGGGGATCAGGTGCCCCTGCTGTTGTAAGAGGGCCAGGGTGACTGCCGCGCCGCCGGTCAGCAGGAACGCGCTGAGGACCGTCTGTTGCCGTGCGTGCGTGCGGGCCAGGGCGTGGACGCACAGGGCGGTGCCGAGGGTGGCGGTCCAGATGCCGGCCCAGCGCAGGCCTTCCAGGTGGTCGGGGGCGCCGCTGGCGCTGAACCACACCCAGCCCAGGAACGCCAGGGCGCTCAGGGTCATGAGGGGGTTGGGGAGGTCCAGGCGGCCGCGCAGGCCGGTGGCGATCAGGGTCAGGGCGACGGTGACGCTGCCCAGCAGGATCAGGCCGCTGAAGCCCCAGCCGAAGGCACTGCCCTGCGCCAGGGGACCCCAGGCGATGGTCAGGCACGCGGCGAGCAGGGCGGTCCATTCGGCGGTGCGGGCGACGCGGGCGCGCAGGGTGGGCGCATGGGCGGTGGTGTCGGTGGTGGGGGCGGTCATGGGCGGCCCTCGAGTGCTTGAAGGCCGTCGCGGCATTCCCCGACGTTGCGGTTCAGGGTCAGGCAGCGGTCGTAGGCGCCCCTGGCCTGGGCGGTCTGCCCGGCCAGTTCGAGGTAGCGGGCGCGTTCCAGCCAGTACGCGGCGTTGTTCGGGTCCCGGTCGATGGCGCCCTGCAGGAGGGTCAGGCCGCGGGCGTACTCCTGCCGGAAGGCGTACATGCGGGCGTGCTCGTAGTGCGGTTTGGGCCAGCTGGGGCTCAGGCGTTTCGCGGCGGCGAACGCGGTTTCCGCCTCGGTTTTCAGGGCGTCGGTGCCCCGGAAGTACCAGAGGCTGCGCGCACCTTCGGCGAGGCGCTGCTGCACGCGGGCGTCGCGGGGGTTCAGGGCGGCGGCCTGCCGGATGGCGTTCAGCGAGGCGTCAAATTCCAGGCGGTTCTGTTCGGTCTGCGCGCGGGTCAGGAGGTCCGTGGTGCGCAGGTCCGTGACGGCCTGCCGGGCCGGGAAGATCAGGGCGGCGGCGGCGAGGAACGCGACCGGCCAGGGGAAGGGAATGCTGCGCTGGGTCAAGGAACGCTGGGTCAAGGGAAAGGTCACCACCGTGGGAGCAGGAAGGGCAGGAGGGGCAGGGGAGGGGCATGAAAACACCGCCCCGGTGGGGGCGGCGTGGGGGCTCAGCCGTGCGTGGGGGTCAGTTCCCGCCGCCGCGGGGCGTGACGGGGGCGTTCGCGATGACCTCGGCGCGGTTGGCCAGCGTGCTCGCGGCAACCGGGTCGGCCACGAGTTTCGCGACCGAGTCGACAGAGCCCGTGAACAGGCTGGGGTTGCTGGCCAGCAGCTGCTGGACGGCGGCGAGGCTGACGGGTTTGGGCGTCTCGCCGGGGCGGGGGGCGGGGCGCGCGGCTTCCAGCACGGCCTTCAGGGCGACGGCTGCGGGAACGGCGGTCGTCTTGGCGCTCAGCAGGGAGGTGAGGGATTCGGGGGAGATGCCCAGCAGGGCGGCGTACGGCCCGGCGGAGGCGCTGCCGGGCTGGAGGCCGGCGAGGATCGCGGCGACCTGCGCGTCGGTCAGGACGAGCCCCTTGGCTTTCAGGATGGCTTTCAGGACGTCGGTGCCGGTCGCGGCGGGCGCGCGGGTCTGCGTGGCCTGCGCGAGGGCGGCGGGCAGGGCGGCAGGAAGGGCGACGGACAGCAGGGCAGCGGACAGGATGAACTTCTTCATGGAGTACCTCGGAGGGTCAGGAGCGGTCAGGGATCGCGTGGCGCGGCGGGAACGGCGGTCGGCGCGCAGCGTCAGAGGAAACCGGTGGTGCCTTCAGGGCTGACCGTCTCACTCATGACTGCCATGAGTCTATCATCCGCGCCTCTGCCGCCTGGGCAGATATAGGGATCCCCACAGCTTCATGAACTGCGGGAGCGGTCAATGTACGTGAGAAACCCCCGCCCCATCACCTATACTTCCTTCATGGTGCTCAAGCCGCCTTCACAATCGACTGCCGAAGAGTGGCTGGACGGGCCTCCACTGCGTGAGCGGAACCTGACCCGCGCCCGCCGTGCGAACGCGTTCCTGCGCCGCCGCCTCCTGAACGCCGCCGCCCTGCTCGCCGGGAACCTCCTGGCGTGGGGGAGTGCGTGGGGACTCATGCATGTCCTGGCGCCTCAACTGACGCTGCCCGCGTCCCGCTGGGCGGCGCTGTTCATCCTGCACGCCATCCTGACGTTCGGCGCGAAACTCCTGCCCGGCTGGGGCCTGGGCATCGTCGCGGAACTGCGCTACACCGTGCAGATCACGGCGCTGCTGCTGCTCGGCAGTGGCCTGTCGGGGTTCATCGCGCACCAGAGTGTCGCGCGGGAACTGCCGAACCTGCTGCTGCTGGCGCTGCTCACGCCGCTGCTGCTGGCCGCCCGCAGCCTCGTCAAGTCCGCGCTGCTGCGCGGCGGCCTGTGGGGCGTGCCGGTCGTCGTGTACGGCGGGGCCGCCACCGGCGAGCGCGTCATCCGCGCCCTGCACGACGAGCCCGGCCTGGGGTACCACCCGGTCGCGGTGTTCGACGACGCCCCGCACCGGCAGGGCACGCAACTCGACGGCGTGCCCGTCGCCGGTCCGACCAGCAGCTGGACGTACGAGACGCCGGTGGCGATTCTCGCGATGCCCGGCGCGCCCCGCGCGCGGCAGGTGGAACTGCTCGACGGGCCGCTCAGCGTGTACCGCAGCGTCATCGTGATTCCCGACCTGTTCGACGTGCAGTCCCTGTGGGCGCGCACGCACGACCTGGGCGGGATTCTCGGTGTGCGCCTCAACCAGAAGCTGGCCGATCCGGTCGCGCGGCGCACCAAGCGCCTGCTGGACCTGACGGCCGTGACCGTCACCGCGCCCGTCTGGGGGCCGCTGTGCCTGCTCGTCGGCCTGCTGATCTGGCTGGAAGACCGGCAGAGTCCGCTGTTCCTGCAGCGCCGCGTCGGGCTGGGCGGCGTGAGCTTCGACACCTGGAAGTTCCGGACCATGGTGCCCAACGCCGAGGCCGTCCTGCAGGAACGCCTCGCGAGCGATCCCGCCCTGCGCGCCGAGTGGGAAGCGAACTTCAAGCTGCGCCGCGACCCGCGCATCACCCGCACTGGCCGGTTCCTGCGCAAGACCAGCCTCGACGAACTGCCGCAACTCGTGAATGTCCTGCGGGGCGAGATGGCCCTGATCGGCCCCCGGCCGCTGCCCTCCTACCATCACGACCTGCTGCCCGCGTTCGTGCAGCACCTGCGCCGCGAGATGCGGCCCGGCATGACCGGCCTGTGGCAGGTGTCCGGACGCAGCGACGCCGGGAACGAGGGCATGATCCAGCACGACCCGTACTACGTCCGGAACTGGTCGGTGTGGCTGGACGCCGTGATCCTGCTGCGGACCTTCCGGGCGGTGGTGCGCAGCGCCGGTGCCTACTGACGCCCACCCGGCCGCCTTCCACCCGGCTGTCCTCTCCCCGGTTGACGCCGGTTCACTCCCCGACTTCGACACGCCCGCCGACCCGCGCGGCTTGACTGCACCCAAGAGGCCTCACCGTTCATGACCCTGACCCCCGACACGCCCCGCCGCTCCTCCGACGACATCGATCTCCTGCAGGTGCTCGAAACCCTGCGCCGCGCCTGGATTCCCCTGGCGGTCACGCCCGTCGTCCTGGCCGGCGTCACGTACCTCGTCAGCAGCCGGCAGGCGCCCACCTTCGAGGCGGGCACCAGCCTGATGTCCAGCATGCCGGACACGTCCAACGACACCCTCAAGGGCGCGTCCGTCACGGCCAGCCAGCTCCCGCAGGGCGCGGTGGACGAGGTCATCCACTCGCGCGCCAGTGTCGCCCGCATCACGGACATCATCAGTAAGTCCGGCCTGCCGGCCGACATCAAGGCGAAGATCACCGCCGACCTGAGTAACGAACTCGCCAACGACCGGTACGCCCGCGTGACCGTCAAGGCCCGCCTCGACCAGCAGCAGCGCGGCGTGTACGACCTCAAGGCCAGCGCCGAGAGTCCCGAGGCGGCCCGCGTGCTCGCGAACGCCGCCGCGACCGCCCTGCTCGCCTGGGACGTCGAACGCGCCCGCAGCGGCGTCGCCCGCGCCCGCGAGAACCTCCAGCGGCAACTCGACAACCTCAACGCCCGCCTCGGGGCGCTCACGCCCGGCAGTCTCGAAGCGCAGAGTCTCGTCGCCGCGCGCGGGCAACTCCTGCTGAACCTCTCGCAGGCGACCGTGTTCGAGGAGGGCGCCAGCGGCAACCTGACCCTGCTGGCCGAGGCGAACGCGCCCCGCCGGCCCGTCGCGCCGAAACCCACCCGTAACGCCGCCCTGGTGTTCCTGCTCAGCCTGTTCGCCGGGGCCGGCGTCGCCCTGCTCCTCGACGCGCTGCGCCGCCGCATCCGCAACGCCAGTGACCTGCTGCAGCTCGGCGTGAACACCCTCGGGGAACTGCCCCGCCTCGCCCGCGCCAAACGCGGCGCGATGGTCGGCCTCGCCCGCACCGGCGACCTGTACGAACCCAGCGGGTTCATCCGCGTGAACCTCGCCGCGAGCCTCCCCGAGCAGAACGCCATCATCGCCGTCACCAGCCCCCGCCCCGCCGAGGGCAAAAGCACCGTCGTCGCCACCACCGCCGCCTCCTACAGCTCGGCCGGGAAACGCGTCCTCGTCATCGACCTGGACCTGCACCGCCCATCGCAGCAGGAGTACTGGTCCGTCGCGGGTCGCCCCTGGGTCGCGCTGCCCGGCAACACCGTCCCGCTGCGCTGCGACGTCACCATCGCCATCGAGCATCCCAACCAGGCCAGCGCCCTGGATGTCGGCGGCGGCATTCACGTCCTCCCCGCCGGCGAGACCGGCCGTAAGGCCGCCAGCCTGCTGTCCCGCCCGGACCTGCCGGACCTGCTGCGCCGCTGGGCCCAGAACTACGACATCGTCATCATCGACACGCCCCCCGTCCTCGCGCTGGCCGACGCGTACGTGATCGGCCGTCAGCTGGACGGGATGATCCTGGTCGTCGAGAGCGGCGAGACCAGCGTCCCGGAAGTGCAGCGCGTCCTGACCACCTTCGCCAGCACCGGCGCGCCCCTGATGGGCGTCGTGATCAACAAGGTCAACCGCAGCAACCAGGGCTACTACTACAACTACAACTACCACCGCCTGACCCCGCCCGCCACGCCCAGCAACTGAACGCCCCCTGAACACAGCCCACCCTCACGCGCCCCAGGCCCACCCGCCCGGGGCGCTCGCCGTCGGGGCCGGTCAACAACAACCGACCGGAACGCCGTTCCCTGCCATACTGCCCAGCGTGAGTTCCGTCATCTTCGAATCCAACCACCGTCGCCGTCACGCTCACACCCGCCGCTGCGTTCAGCGCGCCCTGCGTCGCCGCCTGCCGGTCATCGTCGTGGCGGGCGCGGGTACCGGCGTGACCGCTGCGCTGCTGGCCCTCCCGCCGCTCGCGGGTGTCGCGGCCAGCGTGGGCGCCGCCACCGTCCTCGCCGGGCGCGTCACCTGGCGGGCGTACCTCCGCCACCGGGACGACCTGCCCGAAACGCGGCCCGTCCGCGCGCCCTGACCGGGGACGGGCCGCCGTCCGGCTTTGGCGGCCCTCCGCGCCCCTGATGGACGGTGGTACTCCGCCCTACCGATGCCCCGTCTCCATCCTGGTGTGCCCTGCGCCGCGCTGGCGCTCGCTTCCTTCGCCCTGGCCAGGCCGCCCGCCCCGGCTGGTCCCGCTCCTGTTACGCCGGTCCTCGCGGCCGGGCAGACGTGGACCATGAAAGCCGACGTGCCCGTCGCGGCCCTGCCGGGCGCCGTGACCTTCACCCTCGGCGCGTCCCGCGCGGTCGGGCGGGGCGGCGCGGCCTTCCAGCCGACCGTGACCACCGCCGGCCACCAGCGGTTCCAGGACGACATGTTCTACGATCCCGAGGACCGCGACCCGGTCTTCATCGCCGCGACCCGCCTGATCTCCCAGCCGGCCGGGAAGGTCCCACCCGCCAGTTACAGTTGCCTGGTCCGGACGCCGCACGCCCGCCTGAACGAAGCCCAGCGCGGCCTGTTCGTCACGGGCGACCTGATGCAACCCGCGACCGTCAGGGCCGCGCAACTGTACATCAACACGGGCGCGTTGATCAGCCAGCCCACCTGCACCCTGACCCGCACCCGCTGACCGCTCCTGGCCGCATCACGGGCCGGTCGCGGGAGCGTACAGTTCGTCCAGCGTGACGAGGCGCAGGTGCGGCGCTGCGGTCAGGCTCGCGTGGAATCCAGCCCTGCTGAACAGCAGCCACCGCTCCACCTCGGCGGTGCCCAGGTGCCGGGCGGCGTTGTCCTGCAACTGCCGGAGCGCCCAGTGATCCACCGGCTGCTCCTGCCACTTGCATTCCCCGAGCAGCCAGCGCCGCTGCTGCCCGCGCCCGAGGGCGCACGCGACGTCCAGTTCGGCGGCCTGCTGTCCGCTGCCCTGGATCAGCGTGCCGATCTCGCCGTGCTCACCCGTCCAGAATTCATCCATGTGCCGGGCCACCCACGTGCGGCTCACGTCCTCGAACGTGGCCGGCGCGGCGGCCGGGTCCAGGTCGATGGTCGGCGCGACGAACCGCGCCCAGGCGCCCTGGCTGCCCCGGACCCGCAGGGCGCTGAGGTGAGGCAGGGCGTACCGGTGCCAGCTGGCGATGAAGGGGTCCGCCAGCCGGTAACGCAGGTTCTTCGCGGCCGGCGTGGCGTTCACGGAACGCCGCCGCTGCACCAGCCCGAGTTCCTCCAGCCGCTCCAGGTACTTCTGCAGACTGCTGGGAGGAAGGCCGGCCGCCGTGATGATCTCCCCGGCTTTCGTCCGGCCCTGCGAGACCGCCATCAGGATCGAGGCGTACACGCGCGGTTCGCTCAGTTCCGCGTTCAGCAGGCGGGTGGTCTCCTCGTGCAGCGCGCCGTCCGGGTCCAGGACCAGCCGTTCGTAGTTGTCGCCCACGCCCGAGCGGTCGTCGAGCAGGCTGAGGTAGCGGGGCATGCCGCCGAACACGGTGCGGGCGTGCAGGAGTTCGGCTGGGGACCAGGCGGGCGTGAAGGCGGCGCTTTCCAGGTAATCCATCGGGTGCAGCGTGAGGTTCAGGTCGCTGCGCCCGAACAGGGGAGAGCTGTGTTCCAGCAGCGCTTCCATCTGGCTGATGGAGCTGCCGCACAGCACGAGTTTCAGGGGTTGCCCGAGCGTTTCGATCCGGCCGAGCACTTCCTGCAGGACGGATTCGAGCGTGGGGTCGCTGCGGGTGAGGTACGGGAACTCGTCGATGACGATGCTCAGGCGTCCCAGGTGCTGCGCGGCCTGAGCGAGGCTCAGCAGCAGCGGGCGCCAGGTGGTCGCGTGCGTCAGGTCGCTGGCGAGGTCGTCGGGCAGCAGGGCGTGCAGGGCGGCGTGCATGTCCTCGCGGAACCGTCCGAAGTTGCTGTCGGGAGTGAGCTGGGCAGCCTGATGGTACGCGCTCCGGCCGGGTTCCAGACTGTGCAGGAGTAGCCGGCTCTTGCCGACGCGCCGGCGTCCCCGCAGGGTGGCGAGGTGGGTGTCCGGGGCGTTGTAGAAGGTCTGCAGGGCCGCCAGCTGGCGGTCACGCCCGACGAAACGTGGAAGCATACTCCAGAATATCATAGTCTAGAGTATGATGATCTGAAGTATGACTCGTCGGGTCAGGTCAGGTGTGCCGGAGAGGGACGGCCGCCCCAACCCCGGTGCCGAAGCTGCCGTCACTCCGTAGCCGCCGTCACTCCGCGCGGTAGGTCGCGACCCGGTTACGGCCCTGCGCCTTGGCGCGGTACAGCGCCTGATCCGCCTGCCGCACCAGGACACCCAGGTCGCTGCGGTCGCCGGTCGTGGTGGTCACGCCCACCGACACGGTCACGGTCAGGCCGCTGCTGTCCGGCGCGGCCAGCACCAGCGCCTCGGTCGCGGTCCGCAGCGCCTCGGCCCGTTCCAGCGCCGCCTGCGGCGAGCAGTTCGGGAGCATCACCATGAATTCCTCGCCGCCGTACCGGCACACGACGTCCTCCTCCCGGAACTGCCGGCCCAGGACGTGCCCCAGCCGCCGCAGGACCATGTCCCCCACCGCGTGCCCGTGCACGTCGTTGAACTGCTTGAAGTGATCCACGTCCAGCATCAGCAGGCTCAGCGGCCAGCCCTGCCGGTGCGCGCGGGCCAGTTCCCGCCCGCCGGTCTCCTCGAAGTACCGGCGGTTGTACAGGCCCGTCAGGGGATCACGGACACTCTGGTGGCGCAGCGTCTCCTTGAGGCGCAGGTTGGCCAGCGACAGCGCCAGCCGGTCCGTGAAGCGCCGCGCCAGCGCCTGCGCCTGCGCGGCGGCCGGTCCGTCCGGGAAGTGCAGCGTCACCACGCCCAGCGTCTCCCCCTGGGCGTTCAGGGTCAGGCACAGCGTGCCGAGCCCGCTCCGGTCATGCCGGCAGCGCGGCGCGTTCAGGCCCGGCCCGGCCGCGTGATCGGTGCCCAGACGGGACGACCAGCACTCCTCGGGCAGCCACGTCCCGCCTCCCGGCGCGTCCCCCCACGCCGCGAACCGCTCGAGCATGTTGCGGGACTCGGCCAGCAGCGACACGCTGCCCCCCAGCGGGAACAGGGCCGGCGCGACCCGCGCGATCACCTCGGCCGCCTCGCCCTGCGTCTCGCAGGCCTGCATGAACAGACCCAGCTGACTCAGGACCTGCAACTCGGTGGTGCTGGCCTCCACGAGGCTGTCCACCCGCGCTTCCAGCGTCCGTTGCAGCGCCCGCTGTTCCTGCACGGTCCGTTGCAGCGACGCGGTCATGTCGTTGAAATGCCGGGCGATCACGCTGAGTTCGTCCTGCCCGGTCACAGGCACGCGGACGTTCAGATCACCGGCCTGCACGCGTTCCGTGGCGAGCAGCAGCGGCGTCGTCAGGGACCGCACGCGCCGCAGCATTAGGATGCCCAGGCCCGCCCCGAGCGCCGCCGTGAGCGGCAGGCCGATCAGCACCGCCCACTGCGCCGCGTCGACCCGCTCCTGCGTGACCGCCCGCCGCCGCGCCAGCAGCGTATTCTCCACGTCCACCATCTCCTGCGCGACCGGCAGCGTCCGCTGCAGACGCACGCTCAGGGCCTCACCCTCGGAGCGCCGCAGGTCGTCACGCCACGCCTGCAACCGCCGCCGCTGCGCCGGATCGTCCCGCACCAGCGCGAACGTCTCGGCCCAGGCGCGGTCGAACGCCTCGCGCCGGTCGTCCGTCGGCGCGACCAGCCACTGCCGTTCCAGAATCTGCAGCGTCCGGACCTGATTGATCACGTCCCGCGTGTGCGTGACCGTCTGGGCGTGACGGCGGTACTCGTAAAACGCGGTCAGGCTCAGGACCGTCACAGTGATAATGGCCAGCACCGGCAGGGTGAACCCCAGCAGAAGCTGCCGTTCCAGGGACCGACGCACAGGCATAGAATTCCAGATTACGCCACGTCGAAAGGTCGTGGATACGGCCGGACCGACCGTGACGTTTACGCAACCCAGAGAAACCGGCTCGCGGCCCGGCCGCCTGCGAGCACAGGCCTACGCGCCGCGCTTCTCCCGGTACATCGCGGCGTCCGCCTCGTGCAGCAGCTGCTCGCCGCTGCCCTGCCCGCCGGCCAGGGTCGCGATGCCCATGTTCAGTTCCAGCGGCCCCAGCGTGAACGGCGCCGCCCGCAACGCCGCCCGCAGCCGCTCCCGCACCAGGACGGCCGCCGCGGCGTCCGTGCGGGGCAGCAGCAGCGCGAACTCGTCACCGCCCCAGCGGAACACCGTGTCCTCGGTACGCACCGTCGCCCGCACGACCCGCGCGACCAGCGTCAGCGCCTCATCGCCCGCCGGGTGACCCAGCTGATCGTTCACGCTCTTGAACCGCCGGATGTCCGCCACGATCAGCGACAGCGGCTCCCCGTGCCGGCGCGCGCGCGACACCTCCCGCTCGAGCGTCTCCGTGAACGCGCGCCGGTTCGGGAGGCCCGTCAGCAGGTCCGTGCGGGCCGCGAGGTGAATCTGCTCGCGCAGGTTCGCCTCGTGCAGCAGCAGCGCCGCCTGCGCCGCGAACGCCCGCACCACCTCCAGCGAGTCCTCCGCGAAGGCGTCCGCGTCCGAGGCGCTGTCGATGTTCAGGAACCCGTACACCTCCCCGGCGTACAGAATGGGCGCCCCGATGTTCGCCGTGATGCCCTGCAGGCTCGGCAGGGTTTCCGGCGTCCACTGCTCCCCACGGAAGTACCCGCTGCCCTGCGCCGTGAGCACGCCTTCGCGCACCACGCGGGGCAGACCCGCGTTCCAGGCGTCCACGCCCCGCCCGTACCACGCGTCCCGCACGGCCGCCACGTCGAACCGCACGTCCCGCAGTTCCTGCTCGGCGTACCCGGCCGACGCCGCGTACCGGAACTGCCCGTCCACGCGTACCAGGAACGAACCGCTCTCCGCGCCGGGTGTCAACTCGATCGCCTTGGTCAGCAGCAGCCGGTACGCTTCCTCGACCGGGCAGCTCAGCAACTCCCGGTGCACGTCCAGCACCGCCTGCCGGTACCGCTCGGCCTGCACCCGCTCGTACTCCGCGCCCAGCAGGAACGACGCCTGCCGCAGCAGCCCCAGTTCGCTGGCGTTCCAGGCGGCGCCCGGCAGCGACAGCCACAGCGCCACCCGCGCCGTGAACTTCCCGGCGACCGGCACGAGCGCCCCGTCCGGTTCGATCAGCACCTCACCGGCCCGCACGCGCCGCAGGTCCCCGGCGCTGAAGGTCCGTTCGGCTGGCGTGCCCGCGTCCCAGGCCCGTTCCCGCACCAGCTGCCCACGGCGGACCCGCAGCCCCATCAGGCCGCGCGCGTGAAACAGCTGACAGAACGCCAGTGCCACGCTGGACAGCGGCTCGCCTCTTTGTCCCGCGCCGGTCACCTGCCCCGCCAGCCGGTACAGATGCCGGTGCTGATCGAGGTTCACGACCGTACTGGCGATGTGCGCCACGTTCGCCTGAAACGCCCGGAACGCCCCGAACCCCTCGTGCTCCGGCCCGCCCTGCCACGTCACGCCCAGCGGATCGTGCGGGTCCACCTGCACCAGTTCCGTGCGCAGCGCCCCGACCGACCCCGCCAGCCGCGAGCGGAAATCCTCCTGACTCTGGCAGGGCAGCAACTGCTCGAGCACCCGCTGGTACGCCGCGCCCGGCACGGCCCGCGCCGCGCCCACCCCGCCCGGCGGCGTGAAACTCAGGCCCAGGCCCTCATGCGCCGGGCGGGGCCGCCCGAACAGGTACCCCTGCGCGTACTGGCAGCCCAGCGAGCGCACCAGCTGGTACTGCTCGGCCGTCTCCACGCCCTCCGCGACCGTTTCCAGGCCCAGCTGCTGCGCGACGGCCGTGATCGCCTCCAGCACCGCCGCCGCGCCGCTGCCCGGCCGGGCGGGCGTCACGAACGCCCGGTCGATCTTCAGGGCGCTGACCGGCAGGGACGGCAGGTAACTCAGGCTGGAGTACCCCGTTCCGAAATCGTCGATGGACACCGACACGCCCAGATCCCGCAGCGCCCGCAACTGCCCCAGCACCCGGTCCGTGCCCTGCATGACCACGCTCTCCGTCACTTCCAGTTCCAGCGCGGCGGGCGGCAGGCCCGCTTCCCGCAGCGCCGCGCCGACCACGCCCACGAAGTCCGCCTGCGCGAACTGCACCGCCGAGACGTTCACCGCGACCTGCAACGACGGGTACGCCGCCGCCCGCCACGTCGCCGCCTGCCGGCACGCCTCGCGCAGTACCCACGCGCCGATGCGCGTGATCAGCCCCGTGTCCTCCGCGACCGGAATGAACACGTCCGGCCGCACGTTCCCCAGCTCCGGGTGCCGCCAGCGCAGCAGCGCCTCCACGCCGGACAGCTCGCCCGAATCCAGCCGCACCTTCGGCTGGTAGTGCAGGCTCAGTTGCCCCTCGGTCAGCGCGTCCCGCAGCGCCGTCGCGATCTCGAACCGCTGCCGGGACGACTCCAGCAGGCCCGGCTCGAACACCGCCACGTCCGGCCCGCCCGGCCGCAGCGACCGCAGCGCCAGATCCGCGTACTGCACGCACTGCGCGGCACTCAGCGGCTCCCCGGCCCCCCCGACCACATGCAGACCCACCTTCGGACTCAGCGACAACCGCCGCCCCTTCACGGTCAGCGGAGCCCGCACCGCGTCCGCCAGCACCTGCGCCCGCGCGCGCGCCTCCTCGCGGCCCACGCCGGGCAGCACCACGATGAACTGCCCGGCCGACAGTTTCGCCAGCAGTTCCTGCGCTCCGCACCGCGCCGCGAGTCGCCGCGCCGTCTCCCCGAGCAGCAGGTCGCCCGCGTCGTGACCCAGCTGCTCACTGATCGCCTCGAGATTCCCGGTATTCACCGCTAGCACCCCCAGCGGGAACGGCCCCGACTGCAGCCGCCCGGCCAGCACCTGCTCCAGCCGCACGCGGTTCGCGGCGCCCGTCACGACGTCCAGCGTCGCCTGATGCGCCAGCGTCTCCAGCGCCCGCGCGTGACTCACGACCATCGCCGCCGCGTGCCGCGTGCGCTCCAGCGTCTCCAGCACCAGCGTCGGAAACGCCCCCGGCTGCCGGGCGAACAACGCCAGCGTTCCCGTCACCCGCCCCGCCCGGTCATGCAGCGGCCACGACACCACCGCCCGCAGGTCATGCCCCACCACGAGGTCCCGGTACACCGCGCACGACGGATCGTTGAACATGTCCGTCAGCACCACCTGCCGGTTCAGGGCCGCCGCCGTTCCACACGCCCCCTCGCCCACCCTCACCGGCACGTCCAGCGACGGCCAGACCGACGCGGGCAGTCCCGGCGCCGCCGCCGCCCGCAACCGGCCGTCCGCCGCGTCCACCAGCATCACCAGACTCAGGTACCCCGGACAGGCGGCCTCCAGGTTCCGGGCGACCGTGTCCAGCAGTTCGCCGAGCGGCACGCCCCGCAGCGCGGCCTCCAGCACCTCCGTGTGCGCCTGCTGCCCCTGCTGCGCCCAGCGCCGCGCCGTCACATCCACGAACGACACCTGCAGCCCCTCCCGGTGCGCGTGAACACTCACCTCGAACCACTGGTCCACCGCCGCCAGGTGAACGTCCCGCCGGAACGGCCGACCGTCCGCCATGGCCCGCCGCAGGTCACCTTCCACACCCGCCGCCAGGAGGCGCGGGAAGACTTCCCAGAGCACCGAACCGAGCGGCCGGGTCGTCACTTCCGGCCGCACGTACCGCTGCGCCGCCGGGTTCAGGTACGTCAGCCGCCACTCCCGGTCGATCAGCAGCACCGCCTGCTCGAAATGATCGAACAGCGCCCGCAGCGGCTCTCCCGCCCCGCCATCCACCCAGGACACCAGCGCGCCCGGGAGACCCTCCCAGCGGTCCACCTGCACCGACCCCGCCCAGCCCGGCTCCTGCCACACCTGCCGGTACGAGGGAACCTGACCGGACAGCACCCGCGCCAGCCCCGCCGACAGTGCCTGCGCCGCCGCTGCGGACAGCGGATTCAGCGGCTCGAACCGCTCACCCAGGGTTACCGGTCCCGGCCCCACGCCCGGCACCCACCCGCTGTCCGGTCCGGAACGGCCGATCACCCGCCCCGCCGCGTCCAGCAGCAACGCACCCGCCACCACCGGCGGCGCGTCACCCGTCACGGCGCCCGGCCATGACAGGAACGTCCACACCCGCCGGAGCGACGCACCGGTGGAACCGCAGACCGGCGCGGCCACCGGAACAGGAACAACAGCATGCCCCCATCATGATCGCTCGGTCCCGGCGAGGGAAGCTCCGCCCGCCCATACCCCCCACGGGCGTAGCATGGACGCATGCCCCAGGCGAACCCGGCGCCGCCCCACCACCGCTGCCCCTGCCGGTCCTTCCCGGCGGCCCTGCCGGAGCTGACCATGGCCTTCCAGCCGATCGTCAACGTGCACACCGGCCGGACCCTCGGGTACGAGGCCCTCGTGCGCGGCCCGCAGGGACAGGACGCCGCCTGGGTCTTCCGGCAGATCGTGCCCGGCCAGGAGTACGCCCTCGACCAGGCCTGCCGGACCCTGGCCATCCGCACGGCCGCGCGGCTCCACCTGAGGGGCCAGCTGTCCATCAACTTCCTGCCCGGCGCGGTGTACGAACCCCGCGCGTGCCTCCAGCCGACCCTGCACGCCGCCCGCGACAGCGCCTTCCCACTCCACCGCCTGATGTTCGAGGTCGTCGAGCACGAGCAGGTGCCGGACCCGCCGCATGTCCGGGCCATCATCGACACCTACCGCGCCCACGGTTTCCTGACGGCACTCGACGACTACGGCGCCGGTCACGCCACCCCCGCCCTGCTGATGGCCCTGCGGCCCGACGTGGTGAAACTCGACCGTCACCTCGTCCAGGCCGCGCCGCAGGACGCGGGGACCGCCCTGCGCATCCGGGACATGGTGCGCTACGCCCGGCAGTCCAGCCTGCACGTCATCGCCGAGGGCATCGAAACCGTGCAGGAAGCCCGCACTCTGCTGCAGCTCGGGGTCACGCTCATGCAGGGCTACTACTTCGCGCGGCCGGGCCTGGGCGCCCTGCCCACCGTGGCCCGTGACCGCATCCGCGCCTGCCACTCCTGACCCGGAAGCCGCGAGCCCCGGATGCGACCGTCATGCGCCGTGGCCCGGCACGCATCGGCCCATGCGCCTGCGGGACGACTCCCCCTGATGGGGGGGATGAGGCCGAGGTTGCAACCACCAGCGTGTCCCGCCAGCGGCGCTACACCGTGCTGACCCGACAACCCATTCCTGAAAAACAGCGCTCAGGGCGATCAATTATCTCCCTGCACACCGAACCCTCACAGGCAGCGAATCTCGCTGTATAAAATTTAACATGTCTCACGCGCATTTCTTCATGCACAGAGGGTTGATCTGATCTTCATTTTATGAGATCACTGAGGGGATCGTAGGCTCAGTTTTTCCTCTCCCCTCACGCACCACTCAAAGGAACAACCCCATGAAGCCACTCATCCCCACCGCACTCCTGACCGCCTCCCTCCTCGCCGCCTGCTCCAGCAACCCCGTCACCCCGGTCACGCAGGCCGCGCGTCCCGCCTTCGTCAGCGCCGTTCAGGTCACCGCCACCGATACCCCCGCCTCCGTGGCGCAGCGTCTGGGAGGCACCATCCTCTCCTGGCCGACCGACTGCACCGGCAGCTGCACCGCCCTGGTCGGACTGGCCGAGCGTCCCGCCGCGAGCCTGGGTGCCCAGAGCGCCAGCACTGTCGAGGCCAACCGCGACGTGTTCAGCGGTGGCGGTGCGATCACAGCCGTGATGGGGGGGAGCCGCGCTTACATTTTTGGAGATTCCCAGACACCGTGGAGCTCCAGCGGTGAGCATGCCATTCCTGAAAATGCACCGCTGTGGCAGAAGATCGGTCTGGAGCAGGCCCACAGCATGGCCCCCAAACTGGGCGCAGGTGTCACGGTGGCCGTCATCGATTCGGGGATCGACCTGACCCACCCGGCTTTCCAGGATTCCCTGACGGACGCGAGTAGTTGGAAGGACTTCTATGGCGCAGACAACCTGCCGCAGGAGGAAGGCGAGGTTGGCGTCGGCGCCTACGGGCACGGCACGAACGTGGCAGGCATCGTCCTGCAAGTTGCGCCGGCCGCGAAGATCATGCCCCTGCGGGTGCTCGGCCCCGACGGTTCCGGTGACGTGGCAGGCGTGGCGCAGGCCATCCTGTACGCCGCCGACCAGGGCGCGAAGGTCATCAACCTCAGCCTGGGCAGCCTGGAGAACTCCAGCATCGTGGAAGACGTCATCCGTCAGGTAACTTCACGCGGCGTGTACGTCGTGGCGTCCGCCGGGAACGCCAACCAGAACAGCATCTCTTACCCTGCGGCACTGGCCACCAAGAAAGGGTCTTTCGGCGAGTACCTGCTGAGCGTGGGCAGCACCGACCTGAGCGACCTGAAATCCAGCTTCTCGAACTACGCCAGGAGCCTGGAGATCGTCGGTCCCGGTGAGAACGTGTACTCCCCGTACCCTGACGGCAGGGTGGCCGCCTGGAGCGGTACCTCCATGGCCGCGCCGATGATGGCTGGCGGTCTTGCCCTGGCACTCGGGCAGAGGCTGAAGGTCTCTGGTAAGGACCTTACCAAGAAGATGGCCGAAAGTGCCTTCGACGTGTACAACAATGGCGCCAACGAGGCCTACAAGGACATGCTGGGCGTCAAGGGCCGCGTCGATCTGGTGGAATTCCTGAAAGACACCACACAGCAATGACATGTCACTGGTAGACCACCTGCCGACCCACCTGACGGTGAGCCCGCTGCTCCGGGATCTGGACAGCCGGTTCACCCTGGAAGACGACAGTCTGCTGGCCCAGGTGGCGGACGCCCCGGCCCTGACACCCCAGGACTGGGGCGTCAAACTGTATCTGTTGGGACAACTTCAAATCTCGGGTATCGACTCTGAAACGGGTATTCGAAGCCTGCAGAAATCTATCGAGTATCTAATGGCGTGTCAGGCGCTAGATTGTGCTGCGCGAGTTGCATTGTTTCTGGGACGGATATTCTTGGAAACTGGCAGAATTGACGATGCTGAACAAGCTCTGGAAATCATCGTCGGGCTTGAAAGTACCACTGCGACATGGAGGGAACTAAAAACCCAGATCGACTTTCTTATGGCTCGCATCAAATATGAGCGCGGCGAAATTGCCGAATCTTTAAAAATATATCATGGACTGCTGTTGAGTTTGAAAAGCTCTTCGGAAGTGCCTGATTTGGCAAGGTGTTTTGTAAATATGGGAGGCTTGTACGCTGACCTTGGGAAATTTGAAGACTCTGTTGGATATCTTCTGGAAGCATACAAGAAGATTCAAGGTTTGCCCGAAAGATTGGCATTGGAATTTGCGGTTCTTGTAAATTTAGCTCGTGTTAAGTCGCTGTCTGGCGAGTACGAGGGCGCCATTGACGTTGCACACCAAGCCCGTGAGAGTGCTGAGCATCTGGGTGACCCCCACAAACTCGCCTTTGCCAACATGAACCTAGGCGAATTCCTTCTGTCTGCCGGGCGTCCGGCAGAGGCCGTCACTCACCTCACCCGTGCATTCACGCTCAGTGACGAGCATGATTTCCGGACGATCAAGATCAGTGTCCTGGGTTCACTGTGCACGCTCCATGAGGAACTTGGGCAGTACGACCGCGCCGCCGATGAGGCGCAGCAGGCGCTGGCCCTCGCCCTGGAGGTCGGTTCCGCAGAGGGTGAGATCGAGGCCCGCATTGCGCTGGGACGTCTGTTCATGCAGGCCGGGGATCTGGCGCAGGCCGAGCAGCAGTTGTTGCAGGCGCTGGAACTGGCCCGCACCCGCGAAACACCCAAGGAGCAGGTGCTGGCGCACGAGCAGCTGGTGCAGGTGTACCGGCGTTCCAGCCGACTGGAACTGGCGCTGGAGCACGCGGATCTGCTGCGGACCCTCGAGCGGAGCATCTTCGACACGGACCGCGACCGGCAGATCCGGAACCTGACGGTGCTGTTCGAGGTGGAACGCGCGCAGCAGGAGGCGCGGCTGTACCGACTGCGTTCCGAGGTCGAGCAGGAAGCGCGGGAGGCGGCCGAGCAGCAGGTGCTGGAACGCACGGCGGAACTGGCGCGCGCGCAGCATGAAGTCGTCGCGCGGCTGGCCATCGCGGCCGAGTACCGGGACGACACCACGGGCGAGCACACCCGCCGGGTCGGGCAGGCGGCGGCCCGCATCGCCCGCGCGCTCGGCTGGTCCGAAACGCAGGCCAGTGTGCTGGGAGTCGCGGCGCGCCTGCATGACGTGGGCAAGATCGCCATTCCCGACGCGATCCTGCTGAAACGCGGTCGCCTGACACCGGACGAGTTCCGGCAGATGCAGTCTCACACGGTGATCGGGAGCCGCATCCTGTCCGGCAGCCGGTCGGCGCTGCTGACGATGGCCGAGGAGATCGCCCGCTCTCACCATGAACGCTGGGACGGCAGCGGGTACCCGCACGGACTGGCCGGGAACGACATTCCGCTGACCGGCCGGATCGTGGCGATCGCGGACGTGTTCGACGCGTTGATTCAGGCGCGGCCCTACAAGGCCGCCTGGACGACCGCCGAGGCCCTGCGGGAGATTCAGGCGCAGGCGGGCCGGCATTTCGATCCCGAACTGGTGGCCGTGGCGGCCGACGTGCTGGCGAGCCTGCACCAGGAGGACAGCCTGTTTCTCAACCTGTACGACGGTCAGCAGAGCGAACCGCTGGCCGAGGGGGAGGCGTCGCACGTGCTGGCCGTGTTCGAGCAGCTGCTCGTGGAACGCACCCGTGAACTCGAACTGGCGAGGCGTGAGGCGGAACGCAGTGCCAGGAGGATGGAGCGCATGGCGCTGACCGACAGCCTCACGGACCTGCGGAACCGCCGGGCGTTCGAGCAGGATCTCGAGGGCCGCGCGGCGCCGCTGGGGAACACGCCGTTCACGGTGCTGTCGCTGGATGTCGATGGCCTCAAACGCCTCAACGACACGCACGGTCACAGCGCGGGTGACGACCTGCTGAGCGCCGTCGCGGCGGCCCTGACAGCCGCGTTCGCCGGTCACGGTCAGGCGTACCGGATCGGTGGTGACGAATTCGCCGTGATCGGCCAGGCGGTCATGACGGCCGCCGAACAGACCCGGTGCCTGACAGCCATGGCGCAGCACCTCCAGCAGGCCGGGTACCCGGACCGGCCGTTCAGTACCGGCGCGGCGGACTACCCGGCCGATTCCGGCAGCGCCGGTGACCTGCTGCGCATCAGTGACCAGCGCATGTACCGCGACAAGGTGCTCAGGCGGCAGCAGCGGCCAGCCCAGCCGCTGGACTGACCTGCCAGGAGCTGCGGGCGCCTACTCCTCGGGGATCTCGGTGGGGGGGAGCATGGCGCGGCTCAGGTCGTGGTGGCCGGTGACCTGCAACAGGGGCGGCGCTTCGCGGATCAGGGTGCCGGTCAGGCGGTGGTAGCCCTCGGGCAGGTCGTGGCCGCGCAGCAGGTACGTGTGCCGGTCCGGGGTCACGGCCAGCAGGTCCGCGCCGACGCGCTGCACGCGGGCCGTGACGGTCAGGGTCGTGCCGGCGGGCGCGGTCGGGGAGCTGAGCGGGTGCCGCCGGACGTCGCCGGGCAGCCGGGCGTTATGGACGATCAGGCGCGGCGCGGGGCCGTTCCAGAGCTGTCCCCAGACGTCCAGGCGGGTGTCGTGCCGGGGGCTCCAGTCGAACGGCTCGCCGGACAGTTCGATGCATGCGTGTGCGTCGCGCAGCGTGGCGCCGGTGACGCTGCGCGCGTAGGTGCCGGTGACGAGGACGAGGGTGCCGTCCGGGACGGCGGGCAGATCCGCGATGGTCAGGGGGCGGTAGGTCATGGGGTCTCCAGCAGGGCCAGGATGAGCGGGTGTGCGCAGAGGTTCGCGGCGAGCGTCAGGGCTGCGTGGGCGGCCAGGTGCGGTGTCGGTCCGCTGCCGGTGGCGTTGCCGGTCACGGACGGCTGACCGTCCAGCGTGAAGTGAACCTGCGCGGCCGCGACGCAGGTGGTGTCGGTGACCGTGGCGCGCGCCTGGACGAACGCCTCACCGTGAAGGGCCGTCGTACCGGGGCGATGGGTGGGCGTGACGGTGAAGCCGACGTCGGTCAGGGCGTGCCGGAGCGCGTGATGGGCGGCGCCGGGCGTACCGGTGAGGTGGAGCGGTCTGCTCAGGAGGTCGGGTCGGTGGTGCAGGGCGGCCCGTTCGAGGACGCCGTAGGGCAGTGCGACGTGCGCGCGGATCGTGTGACCGTCCGGGCCGGCGTTGTCGTGGAGGACGCGGGTGACCTGGAGCAGGTGGGCGGGAATGCGGGTGGTCAGGGTGGGGTCGTCTGGCGCGGTCCGCTGCGCGAGGGCGTGAAGGCCGGTCTGCAGGAGGGAGTGGAGGGCGGCGGGGCGGTCTGGCGCGGTGACGGTGATTTCGGTGGTGGTGGGTGGGGGAGAGCTGGAGTGGATCATGCGGGCCTCACCACCTGAAGGTACGGAGAGGCACCTGAAATTTGGGAATTATTGCAAGTCCAGTCAGACGGTAGGCCCGGCCGACGACCAGACACCGGATCCGTCCGGGCATTCACCCTGACCGCCCAGGCCCATGGCCGCGACGACACCCGGTGACGCCGTCACGGCTGCCGGTCACCACCCATCCGGGGGCACTGGACTGTGCGCGCCCGGCCTGCCCCCGGAAGCGGCATGATGCTGCGGGCATGAGTGACTTTCAGCAGTATCTCGACGCGTACGCGCTGTCCATCGCCGGGCAGTACCAGGCGGCCCTGGACCTCCTGGACGCCCGGCCGGTCGTGGACGCCCTGCATCACGCCCGGCAGCGGGCCTACGCCCTGCACCACCTGGGCCGCGTGGACGAGGCATACGCCGACATCGAACAGGCCGCCCACATCGCCGAGACGGAACGCCCGCTCCAGCGGAGTGTCGTCTACATCGACTGGGCCGTCATGCTGATGCGCGACCAGCGCTTCGAGGAAGGCTTCCGGCTCTACCATCAGGCGCTCGCCCACGCCACCGACCCCGAGGAGCGCGCCGCGACCCTCTACAACCTCGGCTGGACGTACCTGCGCCGCGGGCACCTCGACCACGCCCTCGACGCGCTGCAAGAAGGCCACGCCCTGACGCGCGGCGCCCGGCAGGAGAGCCTGCGCTGGCGCGGCCACCTCTTCCGCTGCGCCCTCGCCCTGCACGCCCGCGCGTGCGGCCAGTTCGACCTCGCGCTCGGACGCGCCCGGCAGGCCACCCGACTGGCCGGGGACGACCGCGCCGGCGTGTACGCCTGGAACGTGCTGGCCACCACCCTGCGCCTCGACGGACAGACCGACGCCGCCAGGGACGCCCAGCAGCGCGCCCTGAACCTCGCCGGGGACGGCGCCGCCCGCGACACCGAGGCCCTGTACCTTGCCCTGATCGACCTCCGAGGCCCGGAAGGCGGGGCGGCCCGGGACACCCTGCGGCGCCTCGCACCGCTCACCGCGCCCTACGACGCCTGGCGTGCCCGCCTGCACCTCGCGCAGGCGCACCTGCAAGCCGGTCAGCCCGACGAGGCCCTGACGGTCCTCCAGGCGGCCACCGACGCGAACGAACCCTACGTCCTGCTCGACGAGGCCCCCGCCCTCACCGACCTGTACGACCTCGGACGGGCCGCCGGCCTGCCGCTCCCGGCCCCTGCGGCGCGGCAACCGGCCGCCCTGCACGTCACCGCGCGCGGGGCGCCCACCGCCCGCCTGTGCGGCCGACCACTCCCCGGCGTGCGGCCCCTGGCCCTCGCCGCCGTCGCGTACCTCCACCACGAGGGCCCCGCCACGCTCGACACGCTCGCCGGGGCGCTGCTCGACCTGCCCGCCGGCGACCCGCGCGGCCCCAACCGCATCCGCGCCGCCCTGAACGACCTGCACGACCTGATCGGCACCGACACCCTGACCCGCACCCGGCGGCGCACCGTCACCCTCAACCCCGACTGGGTGGTCAGCACCGACCTGAACCTCCCCGGTCCCGACCCGTTCACGGACCTCTACGGCGAGTGGGTCACGCAGCTCGGCCGCTGATCAATCCTCCCCGGCCTCCAGCCAGTCCAGCGGGCCGTCCAGCAGGCACGGGCCCTGACCGCCCCGCAGGTCCGTCGACCACACCCACTGCGGCCCCAGCGACAGCCGCCCGCCCCGCAGGCGCACCGCCTCCGAATCCCCCAGCAGGCTCCGCAGGCGCGACACGTGATACCGCACCTGCCCGTACAGCGCCTTCTCGGTGCCCTCGCCCAGCACCGCGTCCGCCACCCGCGGCCACGGCGCGCCGCCCCGCTCGATCAGGTACGCCAGCAGCGCCAGACTCCGGCCCTCGCCGCGCATCGGCACGAACGTCAGCCCGCGCTGCACGCCCAGCCGCCCGCGCGTGACCAGCCGCGCCTCATCCGGCGCGGCCGGCGGTTCCGGCCAGCCCAGCGCCGCGCGCACATGCGGCACGCTGCGGGACTCGTCCAGCACCTCGAACCCAAACCCCGACACGTCCGGCAGCAGCTCCACCGGCAGGCCCGAACGCAGCACCGACTCGGCGTCCTGCAGCGCCAGCCGGAGCTGCACGCCCGGCGACAGCCGCGCCTCGTCCGGCCGCCCCGACCCCGGATGCACCAGATCCAGCAGCGCCTGCACGTCCGCCGCCGCCTCCGCTGACGGCGCGTACCGCAGCGCCGCGTAATGATGCCGGACCGACACCAGCGGATCCCCCATCACGCGCGTCGTGGTCGCCAGCGTCAGGTGCGCCCCGAACGCCACCCCCGCGTCCACCTGCCCACCCAGCGCTTCCCGCGCGCGGCTCAGGGACGCCTCGAACGCCCCCTGCACTCGGTCCACGGTCGCCAGACCCACCAGCAGCGCCCCCCGCCACGGCCGTGCCGATCGTTGCGCGCGCACCAGCCCCATGCCCTCCTCGAACTGCTGCGCCGCTGCCGCGACCTCCCCGCTGAGCAGCGCCGCCCACCCGAGGTCATGCAGGATCGCAGCGCGCTGCGGCACGCCCCGCCCACCGTCGGCCAGCAGCGTCAACCACGCGGGGGGCGGCCGACGCCACGACCACCGCCCGGCCGGGTCCAGCGGCGTGCCCAGCGCCCAGCGGCCCAGCGGCGGCGGCAGGGGCGTCACGCGCCCACCCTGACCGCCGGTAGCCAGACCCGTCGAACCAACCGCCCGCCCATCAGTGTCGCCTCGCCTGCATCCGCCTGAGCATAGAGTGTCCGGACCCCGCCCTGCATCCGGCCCCGGACGCCGATCCGGGCGGCAGCGGTATCAGCGGCGGAACCCGTATCAGGGGCGGGCCGGAATGTCTTCCCCTTCCGGACCGGCCAGCAACCGGTCGAGTTCCCGCGCCAGTCCGGCCGGGACGGCCACATGGGTCCGCAGCCAGTTCAGGATGGCGCGCGCCGCCGCCCGCGTGTGTCCGTACCCGGGCATCATGGCCGCGAACTCCGGCGCCAGCGCCGGGAACCGCACCTCCGCGCGGCGCTCGGGCGCGAACGGATCCCGCTGGTCGGACTCCGGCCCGGACAGCAGGGCGGCAATGTTCAGCACGCGGTCGACCGCGTACCCCTGCACGAACCGCAGGGCGCTGAGTGTTTCGCCCCGCGCTTCCCGGTGCAGGCCCACCAGGAGGTTCGTCAGGGCCTCGTTCACCTGCCAGTCCAGTGAGGCGGGCGCCGGCACCGGAGGCTCACGCAGGGGGAGCGGAGACTGCCCGGCGCGCGCCCACACGACCCGGCCGGCCGCGTACGTCGCGGCACCGAGTTCGTCGGGCGTGAACACGGCGTACTCGGCCAGGATGCCGTCCTCGAACAGGGCCTTGCGGCCGTCCGGCGTGTTCTGGAAGTGAAAGGCGAGCGGAGCGGCCTGCTCCAGCCAGTGCACCCCCTGCACGTACGCGGCCTTCCACGCCGGTTCGACCACGACAAAGAAATCCAGATCGGAATGATCGTCCAGGCGGCGCAGATCCGCGCCCACGGACCCCAGCCCCAGGAGCAGCAGCGTGCCGGGCTGGCCTTCCAGAGAGGCGGCAATGCCGTCCAGGCGGCGCAGCAGGGCGGCGGGCGTGACGTGACGCGGCAAGGACATGCGGACACTGTCGCATACGGACTCCGATTGAATGGGCTTTGCAGCCCATTCAATCCGAGCGAAGCGAGTGGGAGCAAAACGGGTTCCGGACGTGGAGTCGGCAATCCGGTGAAGTTCCGGATTGTCGGCGAAACAAACGGAATCCGTATCACACCAGGAGTTCCCCGGAGAGCGCAAGATCCCATCCAGGGCTGTGCGCGGCCGTTTTCCGGAGCGGGCGTCGTAGACTGTGGGCCTCAACTTCTGCTGGTGAAACGGGCGGCGCGGGGCAGGATGGCGCGGCGTCTCGTCTGAGGTACGTATGTTCGATGAATTCGCTGTGCATGAGCTGCTGTCCCCTGAAGAACGACTGATTCGCGAGAGTGTGCGCGGGTTCTGCGACGCGGAGTTGCTGCCGGAGGTCGCCGCCTGGTGGGACGACGGTTCCCTGCCGGTGCGTTCGGTCATGCGCCGCTTCGGTGAGATGGGCCTGCTGGGGCCGACCGTGCCGGAGGAATTCGGCGGGGCGGGCGCGTCGTACAGCGCGTACGGCGCGATGATGTACGAACTGGAACGGGTGGACAGCGGGCTGCGCAGCGCCGCGAGCGTGCAGGGCAGCCTCGTCATGTTTCCCATTCACGCGTTCGGCAGTGACGAGCAGCGCCGCCGCTGGCTGCCGGGCCTCGCGTCCGGTGAGCTGATCGGCTGCTTCGGCCTGACCGAACCGGACGGCGGCAGCGATCCCGGCGCCATGCGCACCCGCGCGCGGCTCGACGGTGACCATTACGTCCTGAACGGGAACAAGATGTGGATCACCAACAGCCCCGAGGCGGACGTGGCGGTCGTGTGGGCCAAGGACGACGGGGGCGTGGTGCGGGGGTTCATCGTGCCGACCGACACGCCGGGCTTCAGTGCGCCGCCCATTCACCGCAAGATGAGCCTGCGCGCCAGCGTGACCGGCGAGATCGTGCTGCAGGCCTGCCGCATTCCGGCCTCGAACCTGCTGCCGGGCAGCGCCGGCCTGAAAAGCCCGCTGTCGTGCCTGACCTCGGCGCGGTTCGGGATCGCGTGGGGCGCGATGGGCGCGCTGGAGGCCGTGTTGCAGGCCACCCTGGACTACACCGGGAGCCGCACGACCTTCGGGCGTCCCATCGCGGCGCGCCAGCTCGTGCAGGACAAACTGGTGCGCATGGCGACCGACCACAGCCTCGGGACGCTGCTCGCCTGGAGGCTCGGCACCCTGAAGGACGCGGGCCGCATGAACTTCGCGCAGGTCAGTTACGCCAAACGTAACAACGTCCGCGTGGCGTTGCAGGGCGCGCGGCTGGCGCGTGAACTGCACGGCGGGAACGGCATCACCACCGAGTACCCGGTCATCCGGCACATGCTGAACCTCGAAACGGTGGACACCTACGAGGGCACGCACGACATCCACACCCTGATCGTGGGCCGTCACCTGACCGGGCAGGGCGCGCTGGACTGAACCGGACGGACCCGCCGAGCCGCGTAGCAGAGCGGGGAGCAGAGAGGAAGGTTCCGGACGGTCCGCTGAACGTCCGGAACCCGGACGCGTGGCCGGTCAGCGGCGCAGCGAGAGCAGGTCTTCGAGGTGGTCCGGGCGGGAGATGTGGTACCCCTGGGCGTAGTCGCAGCCCAGGTCGCGCAGTAATCTGAGCATCCCGGCGTCCTCGACGCCTTCGGCCACCGTGGACAGCTGAAGGTCCCGCGCGAGGCGGATGGTGTTGCGCAGCAGCGCGCCCCGCGCGGTTTCCTGCGCGCCTTCCCGCAGGAACGACCGGTCGAGTTTCACGATGTCGAGCGGCAGGTCCGTCAGGAGCGACAGGCTGGAGTGCCCGCTCCCGAAATCGTCCAGGGCGACCCGCACGCCGGCCTCCCGCAGTTTCCGCAGGTGCCGGCAGGCGAGGTCCACGTCCTGCATGACGGTACTTTCCGTGACTTCCACGGTCAGGAGGTGCGCGCTCACCTGCAGGTCCGTGAGGGTCTGCAGGACCCGCTCGGCGTAGTCCGGCATCAGCAACTGCACCGGGCTGACGTTCACGTTCACGTGCGCTTCGGGCCACAGGGCGCGGGCCGCCTCCGTTTCACGCAGCGCCGTCTGCAGCGCCCAGTCGCCCAGCTGATAGATCTGACCGCTGCGCTCCGCGACCGGGATGAACGTGCCGGGCGGCACGGCCCCCAGCAGCGGGTGCTGCCAGCGCAGCAGCGCCTCGACCGCCACCCAGCGGCCGGTGTCCACGTCGCTGATCGGCTGGTACATCAGGGACAGTTCCTGCCGCTGCGCGGCGCCCTGCAACTGCGTTTCCAGGGTGTGCCCGTACTGGCTGCGCCGCAGCATCCGCTCGTCGAAGACACCCAGGTGTTCGCGCTGGTCGATGGCGTGCTGCAGGGCCAGACTCGCCTGCCGCAGCAGCGCCGAGAACGGCACCGGGTAGATGGACTCCGAGTACCCGGCCACCAGCTTCAGGGTCACCTCGCCCTCACGCAGCGCGAACGGTTCTTCCAGCCGCGTGAGCATCTGCGCCGGGTCGATCTGTGCGGGCGCGCGGGTGATGAGTGCCAGACCGCTCGAACTGATCCGCCCGACCACGTGCTGATCGTCATTCCCGAGACGGTCCGCGAGTTCCCGGATCAGACGGTCCACGAAGGCGTTGCCGTACAGTCCGCTGAGTTCCTGCAGTCTGGGCACCTCGATCAGCAGGGCGCTGCGGACCGAGGTGTCCTCCTGCAGCAGTTCCGCGAGGCCCGCGCGGGAGTACGCGCCGGTCAGTTCGTCCCGCAGGACCCGTTCCCGCAGCTGCGCCTCCCGGCCCTGCAGGTGATCGAGCAGGTCGTTGATGGTCCGGGCCAGGACGCCGAGTTCCGTGCGGTTCGACGATTCCAGACGGTGCGTGGGGTCCCGGGCGATGCGCTGCGTGTCCGCGACGTACCGCGTCAGGACCCGCAGTACCCGGCGGTTCAGGAACAGCATGAACGCCAGCAGCGCCGTCAGGGTCACCAGCAGGATCACTCCCCGCAGCTGCCACAGCGTGTCCTGCCCGGCCAGATGAACGGCCCGGGGAATGGTGAGTTGCAGGCCCAGTTGCGGCGGGCCGACCGGCGCCTCCAGCGCGGAGATGCCGATCACCTCGCGCGGCCGGAACGTCAGGGCGGACTGTCCCTCGGCGGGCAGCTGCGCGAGTTGCGCGGTGAACGTGCCCGACGAGTGCATCAGCTGCCCCAGCGCCGTCTGGGACAGCATGCGCGCGAACAGCATCACGCCGCCGCGCCCGCTTCCGTCGTCACGGGTGATGGGACGGGCTGCCATCAGGTACGGCCGCGCCCCCACCAGCACGATGCCCTGCGCGCCCTCGCCCGGCAGCGGGGACGGCAGTTGTGCCAGCAGCGCGCGGACCGTCGGCCCGGCAGGGAGGACCTGTGAACCGTCGCGGCGCAGCGCCGTGACGATCCGCCCGTCCGGCGCCGTCACCCCGGCGTAATCGACCCGGCCTCCCATGAAGGTGCTCATGCCGAACGCGTCCGCCTCGAACCCCGGATTGCGTCCGACCGAGAAGTCGAACGTGGACGTCCACTGACTGAAGTTCAGCGTGAACAGACTGACGCGTTCCTCCTCGGTGATCAGGTCCTCACGGGCAATCTGGGAGTACTGCGCGACCTGCTCCCGCTCGATCTGACGGAAGCGGGTGTCCATCAGCGCCGGAATGACCACCAGCAGGGCCAGCAGCGTCGGCAGGGCCAGCACACCCAGCAGGATCAGGACCTGCACCCGCAGCGACTCGCCGGGCCCGTCCGGGCCCGTCCACCACCAGCGTCGCCGCCCCCCCTGAGTCATGCGTGTCCCCGCGCCCCCGGCGGGCGTCGAGTCCTGACCCCGGTGGCGGTCGGGCAGGCTCGCAGGTTTCGGCATTCGGCGCGTTTCAGAGGTGAGGCCTTCCTTCAGGGGGAACCGGTGTGGCGTCCGGGTGAGAGGGAACCGCGGGGCGGGCAGAGGGCCCGTCCGGACCTGCAGACAGCACAGGCAGAAGACATGGACTGACCGGGAGTCCGTCTCATCTTGTGCTGATCTTCACGCCGCTTCATGAGTTGTGTGCCGGCGGCATTCATGTTCCGGGGGCTCCCCCCGGCGCCGGGCAGGGGGCCAGCGGAGCGCAGCCGGCCGGCCCGGCGGTTTTGAGTGCCACGGGGCGCGGGTGCCCGGCAGCCTGCGGAGCCCGCACGTCTGCACCCTGATCAGGAGGGGGTCGGGTCGAGGCCCCCGCCCGGTGGCCCGTCAGCCCGCTGCGGGCGGGACGGATCGAACGTGAAGATCTGCACCCCGTTACGCCCGCCGTGCTTGACGCGGTACAGCGCCTCGTCGGCATCCCACAGGGTTCGCGTGCGGGACCACAGCCCGAACGGCGCGCCGCCGACCGACACCGTCACCTGACCCAGCGGCTCGCCGAAGTCGGTGGCGGCGACCAGTTCACGCAGGCGGTGCGCGATCTCCTCGATGCGGCCCGGCTGCACCCGGCGCAGAATCACGGCGAACTCCTCGCCGCCGTAGCGGTACGCGCGGTCCCGGCCGCGCAGCGCGTCGGACAGCAGCCGCCCGATCCGCGCGAGGACCTGATCACCCGCCGGGTGCCCGTGACGGTCGTTCACCAGCTTGAAGTGATCCACGTCGATCAGCAGCAGCGCGTCGCCCGGCGCGGTGAACGGCAGGTCCAGCTCGAACTGCCGCCGGTTCGGCAGGCCCGACAGCGCGTCCCGGTGCGCCTGCTCGCGGTAGGTGTCGGTGCTCTGCAGCAGCGCCACCCGTCCCGTGATCATGCTCGCCACGGCCCAGAAGCCCAGCACGCTGAACGCCCAGCCGGGCAGGTACGTGCGTTGCAGGGCGTCCAGTCCGCCCGGCAACAGCACCAGGCCGAGGTTGGTCGGCAGGAAGATCAGCGCCGCGATCCAGGCGTGCCGTTGCAGCGACCCGTGCGGGTCGTTCATGTTCAGCGTCCAGCGGAACAGGTGGGCCAGGCCGCTGACCAGCAGCAGATTCACCAGCGCCAGCGCGGCGGCCGCCTCGGCGCCCAGTGGTCCGCTGGCCGGCAGGATCAGCGGCAGCAGCGCCGCCGGCAGTCCCGCGAGCAGCCCGCTGCCGACGCCGTAACGCAGGATCATCACGGCCGGCGGGACCAGCCACAGGCTCACGTGCAGGCCGCTGGGGTCCAGGGCGCCCAGCATGACCAGCGCCATGGCGGTCACGACCGTGAGGGCCAGTCGCAGCGCCTTGAGGTGCCAGTGGCGCGGCGGGGGCCAGGAGCGGTACGTCAGGCTCATCACGAAGGACAGCGTGACCAGCACGCTGAAGTTCACGAACAGACTCTGAAGCAGGGACAGGAACAAGGCGCGCAACTCCGTTCGGATGGGAGACGTGGCGGGGCCACAGCGGACAGGCAGGCGGTGATGCCCCTCCCGTTCCGGGCCGGCCCGCAGCGCACCCTGACTTCGGCCCGCTGACGGGGCGGTGGCATCGGGGAGTGGCGGCGGATCACAGCGGGAGAGGCGGGTTCCGGGTGTCGACGACCGCAACCGGGCGCTCTACCGGGTTGCCCACAAGACAGACGGAGTCCTCATCACTCTGTCATACCGCTGCCCGCGGCGCTGCCTCAGGTGCCGTTACCCCCGAACGGGCGGTGCGTGCCGAGCGGATGAGCGCGTGCGAAGGCGGCCGCAGCGACCGGCGGCAGCGGCCGGCTGAACAGGAACCCCTGCCCGAACCCGCAGCCCAGTTCCGTCACGGCCTGCGCCTGCGCCGCCGTCTCGATGCCCTCGGCCACCACGTTCAGCTGCATGTGCCGCGCGAGCGTCACCACGCTCGCCACGATCGCCGTCTGCCGGGCGTCGCCGGGCAGGGGAGAGACGAAACTCCGGTCCACCTTCAGGGTGCCCACCGGGAAGCGCTGCGCGGCCGACAGGGACGCGAACCCCGTGCCGAAATCGTCCAGCATCAGCGGCACGCCCCGGCGGTGCAGCGCCCGCATGGCCCGCAGCGCCTCGGGCGTGTCGGCCAGACTCGTCTCGGTGATCTCCAGGTGCAGACCCTCCGGGAAGGTCATGGTCAGCAGGTCGTCCGGCGTCCCGGCCGGCACCTGCAACTGCTGACCGCTGAGGTTCACGGACACGAACAGCCCCGCGAGGTCCGCCTCCGCCTGCCACCCGCGCAGCTGCCTTGCGGCCTCCTGCACCACCCAGGCGCCCAGCGGCACGATCAGGCCGCTGCGTTCCGCGACGTCCAGGAACGCGCCCGGCGCGAGCAGGCCCCGCTGCGGGTGCTGCCAGCGCACGAGCGCCTCGAAGCCCACGCAGCGCCCGGACGCCAGGTGCATGACCGGCTGGTAGTGCAGTTCGAACTGCCCCTCGCGCAGCGCCCCGCGCAACTGCCGCTCGGTATCCACCCGCGCGAGCGCCTGCTCACGCATGTGCGGCTCGAACAGCACCGTCCGGTTGCGGCCACCGCGTTTGGCGGCGTACATGGCCGTGTCCGCGTCCCGCAGCGGCTCCTCCAGGCGGGTGTACTCGCGGGACGCGACCGCCAGACCGATGGACGTGGTGACCCGCACGTCCTGCCCCTGCAGGCGGAAGGGCCGCAGCATCGACCGCTGAAGCCTCTCGGCCACCCGGCGGGCATTCACCTCGTCGCAGGGCGCGTCGAGCAGCACCGCGAACTCGTCGCCGCCCATGCGGGCGACCGTGTCGGTGCGCCGCACGGCGTCTTTCAGGCGCGCGGCCGCCTCCAGCAGCAGCCGGTCCCCGGTCAGGTGCCCGTACGCGTCGTTCACGTTCTTGAAGTCGTCCAGGTCCAGGAACATCACCGCGTACGGGTGCCCCGGATCCCGCTCGAAACGCTGCATGGTCTTGTCCAGCAGGCTGCCCAGCAGCGCCCGGTTCGGCAGGCCCGTCAGGCGGTCGTGCAGCGCGTCGTGCCGCAGGCGACTCTCGGCGTGCTTCTGCGCGGTCACGTCGTGCATGGCGACCACGGCGCCCAGCGCCTCGCCGTCCGGCCCGACCAGCGGCCCGCCCGAGGCGCGCACCGTCCGGCGCGGCAGGCCGCGCGGCGCGATCACCATCTCCACGTCCCGCACCTGCTCGCCCTGCAACGCCCGGAACAGCGGAATGCGTTCCTGCGCGAGCGGGGTCACGCCGTCCGTGTCGTACAGGTCGTAATGGCGGCTCCATTCGGCCGGCGGGATCGGTGCGCTGCCCAGCCCGTGCATCTCGCGGCTCATGCGGTTGAAGACCGTCAGCTGCCCCGCGCTGTCGCAGGCGACGATGCCGTCCTGAACGTTCTCCAGCAGCGATTCGAGCGCCACGCGCGCCAGGTGGACTTCATGCAGGGCGGTCGCGTCGCCGCTCGCCTCCCGGCCCTCGACCAGGACCCGCCACGCCGCGCGTGGAGCGGCGCGCACCGGCGTGAAACTCAGGTCCAGGTTCACCAGCCGTCCGTCCGCCGCGGCGGCCCGCACGTCGAGTCGGGTGGCCTCGCCGGACCCCGCGCGCAGCGCCGCGTCCCGCACCTGACTCGCCTCCGGGCTGCCGGACGGCCACCAGGGGGCCTCCCACGCGGGCCGTCCCAGCAGCAGGGCGGCCGGCTGCCGCGCCGCGCGCAGGGTCCGCGCATTCAGGTCGAGCAGCGTGCCGTCTGCCGCCAGCAGCGCCTGAAACTGCGTGCTGTGATTCCACACGGCGCGCCGCTCGTCCCGTTCGCGCCGCGCCGCGAGCAGCGTCGCCTGCGCACTCTGCACCGCTGCCCGGAGCGCGTCGCCGTTCGTGGTGGCTGGCAGGCCGGCCGTCAGACCGGCTGCCTGCAGCAGCGGCTGAAGGACCTCCAGGAGCTCGGGCTCCGCACGTGAACTGGGGGGCATACGGCGAGTATACCTGCCGCCGGCACGACCTGAAGGAAAGCTTCATCTACGGTGGGGCGCGCCTTCCCCCGCGGGCCCGGTCGCCAGTCACCGGAGCGTATTCTGAAACGGACTCAGATTGAATCTCCCGGCTCCACCGTTCATTCCGAGTGAACCAGCCCCGGAAGCCAGCCCCGGAAGAACACCGCGCCCGGGCGTGGCGTCGACCACCCGCAGCCGCACGGCTGATCACCCTGCAAGAGTCCCTGACGCTCCACGGCCACCGCTCCTGCCCGTCACTCCGCACCCTCTCCCACTGAACCGCAGGACCCTCCCACTGTGCTGATCACCCTGCTGAGCGACCTCGGACTCACAGCGCTGTTCGCATTCGCGCTCAGTCAGACCTATCAGGTCTGGCCTCCCACGCACGCCCTGCCGGACCGGCTGCTGCGCGCCACCCTCGCGCTGTGCGCCGCCCTGGTCCTGGCGCTGCACGCGCAGGCCAGCGGTCAGGCGTACGGCCTGTCCCTGGTGGCCGTCGCGCTCGTGACCCTGCGCTACGGCCCGCTGTACGGCCTGCCGTGCCTGCTCGTGGCGTTGCTGCCGGGCATGAATCCCACCCAGGTGGCCCTCCAGACGGCCGGCGTGCTGCTCGTGTCGACCCTCCTGAGGCCCGTCATCCGGGTGGACCTGCCGCCCGGCGCGCGGTTGGTGTGGACCCTGCCGCTGATCTTCCTGGGCGGGCACCTGGCCGGCGCCGTGTACGGCACCCTGCCCGGCGCAGCGGACCTGCTGCTGACCGTCGCGCTGCAGTGCAGCGCCCTGACCCTGATCATGGTCGCCCTGCACAGCCGCCTGAAGATCCTGAGCGCCTCGTACACCTTCCGTGAACAGGCATACACCGACGCCCTGACCGGCCTGAACAACCGCCGGCAGTTCACCGACGACCTGGACCGCGTCGGGCACGGCGACCACCTGCTGATCCTCGACCTCGACCACTTCAAACGCGTGAACGACCAGTACGGGCACGCCGAGGGGGACGCCGCCCTCAAGCGCGTGGCCGCCGCGCTGCGCGCCACCCTGCGCCCCCAGGACACCGCGTACCGCATCGGCGGTGAGGAATTCGCGGCGCTGCTGCCCCGCACCTCGCCCGACGAGGCCCGCCTGATCGCCGACCGCTGCCGCGACGCGGCCCGGCAGCACCCCCCCCACCCGCCACTGACCCTCTCCGGCGGACTGGCCCGCCACGGCCTGCGCGACGACCCCGCTGCCACCCACCGCCGCGCCGACGACGCCCTGTACGCCGCCAAGGAGGCCGGCCGCGACCGCGTCGTGACCGCCCCGCCGGCCCCGGCCGCCGCGTCCCCGGCCGCGTCCCGCGACCCCTGGCAGGCGCTGCGCGGCACCCTGGGCCTCCTGCAGGATCAGGACTTCGGACCGAACGAATGGGCCGCGCTGCTGCGCGCCGCCTGCGACAGCGTGCCGGACGTGCAGGGCGGCAGCCTGTACGTCGCCGAGGAGGGGGACTTCGTGATGCGCGCCCAGATCGGCTTCGACGACGCGCTGCTCGGCGACCGCTGCCCCCCCGCCGCGCAGCGCGCCTGGTACCTTCTCAGCGACGTCGCCTGGGTCAGCGGGCAGCCGCGCGTCCTGCGCGGATACGCGATCGAGACGGCCGCGCAGCACGCCACCGAGGTCGCCATGAACAGCGACCTCGAACGCCACCCCGACGCCTGGCGTCTCCGGGACATCCGCGAGACGCTGGGCGTGCCCATCACCGACGACGGGCACGTCATCGCATTCCTGAACCTGGACCGCTTCACGTCCGGCGTGGCCTTCGACGCGGCCGCGCAGGAACTGGCCGTGGAGGTCGCCGCGCAGATTGCCCGGCTGCTGGCCGGCCGCGCCCGCCGCGCCCGCGAGAGCCGCCGCACCCGTGAACTCGAAGCGCTCGTGCAGATCACCGGCGCCCTGCGCGACGCGCGGGACATGCCGGCCGTCATCGCCGCCATGAACTCCATGTCGCACGTGCTGCTCGAAGCCCGGCAGGCCGTGTACATGCGCTACGACCCCGGCACCGACAGCCTGATCGCCAGCAGCCCGTACGGTTTTGCCGAAACGGTCCGTCACGTGCGGCTCGCGCGCGGTCAGGGCCTGACGTGGCTGGCCCTGACCGCGCGGGACGTCATGCGCGTCAACGACGTCCGGCAGGACCCCCGCGCGGTGTACAGGCACGAAACCCGTGGGCGGGCCGGGCTGTTCGCCCCGATGTTCAGCGACGACCGCCTGCTGGGCGTGCTGGTCGTCATCCGCGACCCGCCCTTCGGCGAGCACGACGCACAACTGGCGCGCACCCTCACCGCGCAGAGCGTCACGGCCATCGAACGGGCCGAGCGTATCCAGTCCATCCAGGACGGACGCGAAGGCATCCTGCTCGCCCTGGGCCGCGCCCTGGAAGCGAGGGATTTCGAGACGCACGGCCACACCGAACGGGTCGTGAATCTCGCCCTGGCTGTCGGCCACGAACTGGGTCTGAGCGACGCGCACCTCGCCGCGCTGCGGGACGGGGCGTACCTGCATGACCTGGGCAAGGTGCAGATCCCGGACGCGGTGCTGCTCAAACCCGGCCCGCTGGACGACCGGGAATGGAAGCTGATGCGCTCGCACTCGGTCGCCGGCGAGGACCTCGCCCGGCACATTCCGGGCCTCAGTCCGCAGGCGCTGACCCTGATCCGCCACCACCACGAACGCTGGGACGGCCGCGGCTACCCGGACGGACTGAGCGGATCGGCCATCCCGCTGCTGGCCCGCATCTTCAGCGTCTGCGACGTGTTCGACGCCCTGACCAGCGCCCGGCCCTACAAGCCCGCCTGGAGTGTTCAGGACGCCGTCGGTGAACTGACCCGGCAGGCCGGACAGGGCCTGGACCCGGAGGTAGTCGAGGTGTTCCTGAGCCGCGTGCACAGCCAGCCGGGCAACCGGCCGGAGGTGCCCGCCTCCCGGCCGTGAAGTGACGGAAGTGTGAGAGTTCGGGTTGAATGATGGGTGCATGACGGAGCACCTGCGCGCCGCGACCTCTCCCGCTGCGCCTCTTCCCGCTGCGCGCCCGTTGCGGGTCCTGATCGTCGAGGACAGCGAGGAGGACGCCTGGACGTACCAGCACCTGCTGCGGCGCGCGGCTCCGCAGGTGCAGTGTGAGGTCGTGAGCGTCGGAGCGGACGCCGTCGAACGCCTGCGGCGCGACCCGCCGGACTGCGTGCTGCTGGACTTCAACCTGCCGGACATGACCGGCCTGGAAGTCCTGACCGAAGCCCGGCCCGCCTGCGCGGTCGTCATGCTGACCGGCGTCGGGGACGAACAGGTGGCGGTGCAGGCCCTGAACGCCGGCGCGCAGGACTACGTGGTGAAATCCACCCTGAGCGGCCCGGGGCTGCTGCGCGACCTGGAACGCGCCATCGAGAAGTACCGCCTGCAACGGGAACTGACCGTCTCGCGCGAGCGGATGCAGGCGGCGCTCGGCAGCGTCGACGACGCCCTGCTCAGCCTGGATCACGACCTGAATCTGCTGTACCTGAACCCGGCCGCGCAGCGCCTGCTGGGACTGCCGGAAGGTCAACGGACCCACGCGGAACTGACCGAGCAGGCCGCGTGGATGTTCGGCGGGGCATTCCTGACCGTCCTGCGTGCCGCACTGAACTCCGGCGAGCGACAGGGCGCGGAGCTGAACGCCCCGCAGGGAGCGTGGCTCGACGCGCGCCTCTACCCCGGGCCGGGCGGCCTGACCGTCACTCTGCGCGACGTGACGCAACGCCGACAGGAAGAGGAACGCCTGCGCCTGCTCGAATCGGTGGCCGTGCACGCCCGCGAGGCCGTGATGATCTCCGACGCCGAACCGGTGACCGGGGACGGGCCGCGCGTGGTCTACGTGAACGCCGCCTTCACCCGCATGACCGGCTACGCCCCGGAGGACATCCTCGGACGCACGCCCCGCATCCTGCAGGGGCCGGACTCCGACCGGGCCGTGCTGGACCGCATCCGCGCGAACCTGCTGTCATGGACTCCGGTCGACGAGATGGTGCAGAACTACCGCAAGGACGGCACGCCCATCTGGGTGCACCTGAGCATCGTGCCGGTCGCGGACGCCCGCGGGTGGTTCACCCACTGGGTCAGCGTTCAGCGCGACGTGACGCAGGAGGTGCAGCGCGAACGCCGTGACCGCACGCGGCGCGAACTGCTCGAGATGGCCGCCGCCGGCCGCCCCGTGGACGACCTGCTCAACGGCCTGTGCCGCCTGATCCGACTGGATCTCGGTGACCTGATCGTCACGGCGTGGCTGCGTGACGGACACCTGCTGAGCATGCGCGCCAGCGTGAACTCCGACACGGACGCCGTCAGAGCCTCCGCGCACGAGGGCGTCGCGCAGGTGGACCTGCGCCGGGACGACGGTGTGTCCGCCACCGTCATCCGCACCCGGCAACCCCTGATGGTGGGCGACATCCGCAGTGAGGAGGTCACCCTGCACCGCGGCGCGCGGGCCGCACTCCTGGCCAGCGGCGTGCACGCCATGTGGACCCTGCCGGTCCTGTCCAGCCGCGCGGACGAGCAGCCGCTGGGCGTGTTCACGGTGTTCAGCCGCGAGGCCCGCACGCCCACCGCGGCGGAACTCGCGGCCCTGCAGGACCTGACCGGACTGGCCTCGCTGCTGATCGAACGCGCGCTGGCGCAGACCCGGATGCAGCGGCTCGCCATGTACGACAGTCTCACGGGCCTTCCGAACCGGGCGCTGTACCTCGAGTACCTGACGCAGGCCCTGAACCGCAGCAGTCACACCGGCGAGCGGCTCGCGGTGGGTCTGCTGGACCTCAACCGCTTCAAGATCATCAACGATACGCTGGGCCACAGCGCCGGTGACGAGTTGCTGCGACAGGTGGCGCAGCGCCTGCGCCGCACCTTCCGTCCGTCCGATGTGATCGCCCGCATGGGCGGCGACGAATTCACGCTGATCCTCCCGTTCACCAGTGAGGCAGGCGTGTTCCGCAGAGGCATGGAGAAACTCCTGAACACCTGCTTCCAGGCGCCCTTCCGGGTCAGGGAACAGGAACTGTTCGTCACGGCCAGCCTGGGCCTGGCGCTCACGCCCGAACACGGCACGGACGCCGAGACGCTCCTCAGCGCCGCGGACCTCGCCATGTACCGCGCCAAACGCACCGGCGGCGGCGTGGCGGCGTTCGATCCGGCCGCCGCTGCCCTGCAACCCGGCCGGGTTAGCCTCGAAACGGACCTTCACCACGCGCTGGACCGCGGTGAACTCGAACTGCATTACCAGCCGCTGTTCCGCGCCGGCACCCGCGAACTGGTCGGCGCGGAAGCGCTGTGCCGCTGGCGTCACCCGCGCCTCGGCCTGGTATCGCCCGCCGAGTTCATTCCGCTGGCCGAGAACACCGGGTTGATCCTCCCCATCGGCGCGTGGGTCCTGAACGAGGCGTGCCGTCAACTGGCGCAGTGGCGCACCCTTCACCCGGACCTGCAGATGGGCGTGAACCTCAGCCCCCGTCAGTTCTGGAATCCGCAGCTGGTGCAGTCCGTCCAGGCGGCCCTGATCACCCACGGCCTGCCGGGCTCCTGCGTGGTCCTGGAGATCACGGAAAGCGTCCTGATGAACGTCCCGGACGCCGAGGCGACCCTGCGCCACCTGCGGGCGCTGGGTGTCCGGCTGTCCCTGGACGACTTCGGCACCGGCTACAGCAGCCTCAGTTACCTCAACCGCTTTCCGCTCACCTCGCTGAAGATCGACCGGTCCTTCCTGCAGGGCGTGACCGGCGACCCGCACGGCACGCCCGAGAAGGTCATCCAGGCCGTCATGCTGCTCGCGCACGCCCTGGACCTGCACGTCACGACCGAAGGCATCGAGACGCCCGAACAGGCCGCGTTCATCGAGGAGGTCGGCGGTGACATCCTGCAGGGCTACCTGCTGGGACGGCCCGTCCCGGCCTCGCAGTTCCGGCTGCCGGACTGATGCGGAGGTCCGGGAATGGATCATACGGATTCCGTCTGTTTCGCTGACAATCCGGAACTTCACCGGATTGCCAGCTCCACGTCCGGGGGGCGTTTCTCTCCTTCTCTGCAGGGCAGCTCTACGAGTCGCTTCGCTCGGATTAAAGGGTCTTTGCAGCCCCTTCAATCGGAGTCCGGCTCAGGTGTACTTGAGGGCTTCCATGAGTTCCTCGACGATCTCCACGCTGTCGCCGCGCGTGCTGGCCGTCGCGACGTGCGCCTCGAGGTGCCCGCGCAGCACCACCTCGCCCGCGCCGGACAGTGCGCCCTGCACCGCCTTGATCTGCCGCAGCACGTCCACGCAGTACGCGTCCGGATCGTCGAGCATCCGCACGATCGAGTCGAGGTGACCGCGCGCGATGCTCAGGCGCCGGGAGGCGCGTTTCCGGGCGTCTTCCGGCATGCACAGGTGGTTGGGGGCCGTGTGGCACGCCCCTTCCTGCGCGGCGGCGGGCGCGCTGTCGGCGGCCGGTTTGCGGCGGGCGGCGCGGACGGTCATCTCAGGCGCCGTGCGTGGGGCTGGCGGCGTACCCTTCCTCGGTGACGGCGGCGATCAGGGCCGGCAGTTCGGCGGTGCCGGTCACGGTGGCGAGGCCGCGCGCGAGGTCCACCTCGGCTTGCTCCACGCCGGGAACCTGGGCCAGGGCCTGCTGGACGGCTTTCTGGCAGTGCCCGCAGGTCATGCCGGTGACAGTCAGTTCGGTCTTCATGGCCTGATGGTATCCCCCCCCTGGGGGCCTGTCAAATTGTTTTGACCGTGACTGACTGCGGCCCGGTGGGGGGGCGCAACGGGGTTGTCCGCTTTCCCGCCGGGCCGCCTTCCGGACCACTGGCGTTCAGGCGGCAGGCGCTGGCAGCGGAGGTCGGACTGTTCAGGAAACGCTCATCCGTGCACGCCCAGACGTGAAAAAACCGACACGGTCAGTTCGCGCGCCGACGGGCTTCATGGTGGACGGTCGGTCGCGCGCGCTGGACGCCCCGCCCGTTCCGGCTTGCAGGCCCGGACGGGTCGGACTATGCTGGCGTCATACCCCCCTGGGGAGGGTATCCGCGTGGCCCGCAGGTCGCCTCCGAACCCCCCCCCTACCCGCCCGCTTCCGAGGAGCCTTCCGTGAGTCAGCCCGTACCCCCCACCGCGCCCAACCCCACCAGCACGCAGACGGCCGAATTCACTGTGCAGGGCATGACCTGCGCGAACTGCTCGGCCCGCGTCGAACGGGGCCTGAACGCCACGCCCGGCGTGGCACGCGCCGACGTGAACCTCGCCACCGAACGCGCCCACATCACCTTCGACCCGGCCCGTACCAACCTGCGCGACCTCAGCGCCCGCGTCCGCGACCTGGGCTACGAACCCCTGAGCGCCCGCGCGGAACTCAGCGTGCAGGGCATGACCTGCGCCGCCTGCACCGCCCGCGTCGAACGCGCCCTGAACCGCCTGCCCGGCGTGCTGGACGCCAGCGTAAACCTCGCCACCGAACGCGCCCACGTCACGTACCTGCCCGGCGCCGCCACGCCCGCCGACCTCAGGGCCGCCGTCGAACAGGCCGGGTACAGTGTCCTGACCGTCCCGTCCGCCGGCACGACCGGCACGGCCGACCGCGCCGCGCTGGAACAGGCCGCCCGCGACGAACACGAACGCACCCTGGAACGCGATCTGCGCGTCAGCGCCGCCTTCGCCGCGCCGCTGATGCTGATCGCCATGGTCCCCATGCTCTGGATGCCGCTGCACATGACCCTGACCGGCCTGATCGGCGAACGCGGCCTGAACGTCCTGATGCTGCTGCTCGCCACGCCCGTGCAGTTCGGCCCCGGCCGCCGCTTCCTGCGCCTGGGCTGGGCCGCGCTGCGCCACCGCAGTCCCGACATGAACACCCTGGTCATGATCGGCACGGGCGCCGCGTACCTGTACTCGCTGCTCGTCACGCTCGCGCCGGGCCTGTTCCCCGCCGGGACCGCGCACGTGTACTTCGAGGCGAGCGCCGTCGTCATCACCCTGATCCTGCTCGGCAAGGTCCTCGAGGCCCGCGCCAAGGGCCGCAGCAGCGCCGCCATGACCGCCCTGCTGCGCCTGCAACCCACCACCGCCCGCGTGATCCGGGGCGGGCAGGACACCGACATTCCCACCGCCGACGTGCAGCCCGGCGACCTGATCCTCGTGCGGCCCGGCGAGCGCGTCCCGGTGGACGGAGAGGTGCAGAGCGGGGACTCCTGGGTGGACGAGAGCATGCTGACCGGCGAGAGCATCCCCGTGCGCAAGGCGGCGGGCGCGGCCGTGACCGGCGGCACCGTGAACGGCACGGGCGCCCTGACCTTCCGCGCCACGCACGTCGGCGCGGACACCGCCCTGGCCCGCATCACCCGGCTGGTCGAGGACGCGCAGGCCAGCCGGCCGCCCATCCAGGGCCTCGCGGACCGCGTGGTCGCCGTGTTCGTCCCGGCCGTGCTGGTCGTCGCGGCGCTCACCTTCCTGACCTGGCTGATCCTGGGCGGCCCGCAGGGACTAAGCCACGCGCTCGTGAACACGGTCGCCGTGCTGATCATCGCCTGCCCGTGCGCCATGGGCCTCGCCACGCCCACCAGCGTCATGGTCGGCACCGGCCGCGCCGCCAGCCTGGGCGTGCTGTTCAGGAGCGGCGCGGCCCTCGAGGCCCTGCACCGCGCCGACGTGATCGCCCTCGACAAGACCGGCACCCTCACCCTGGGCCGCCCGGAACTGACGGACCTGATCCTGACCGGCCCGCAGGACCGCGCCGCCACCCTGACCCTGGTCGCCGCCGCCGAACGCGGCAGCGAACACCCGGTCGCGCAGGCCATCGTGAACGCCGCGCGCGCCGACGGCCTGACCCTCCCCGACGCCCAGGACTTCCGCGCCCTGCCCGGCGAGGGCATCGAGGCGACCGTGGACGGGCGGCGCGTGCAGGTCGGCAGCGACCGCCTGATGACCCGCCTGGGCCTGGACGTCACGCCGCTGAGCGAACAGGCCGGCGCCCTGGCCGACCTGGGCCGCACGCCGCTGTACGCCGCCGTGGACGGCCACCTCATCGCCGCGCTCGCCGTGGCCGACCCCATCAAACCCGGCAGCCTCGAAGCGGTGCAGTTCATGCAGGCCAGCGGCCAGCAGGTCGTGATGGTGACCGGCGACCACGCCCGCACCGCGCAGGCCGTCGCCCGGCAACTCGGCATCACCGACGTCCGCGCCGAGGTGCACCCCGCCCAGAAAAGTGCCGCCGTGAAGGAACTCCAGGCGGGCGGGCGTCGCGTCGCGTTCGTCGGGGACGGCATCAACGACGCCCCCGCCCTGGCGCAGGCGGACGTGGGCGTCGCCATCGGCACCGGCACCGACGTCGCCGCCGAGACGGCCGGCGTGATCCTGATGTCCGGCGACCTGCGCGGTGTCCCGAACGCCGTCGCCCTGAGCCGCGCCACCCTGAACAACATCCGCGGGAACCTGTTCTGGGCCTTCGCGTACAACGTCCTGCTGATCCCGGTCGCCGCCGGCGTGCTCGAACCCGCCCTGGGCCTGCGCCTGAACCCGGTCCTGGCGGCGGCCGCCATGGGCCTGTCCAGCGTGTTCGTCCTGAGCAACGCCCTGCGCCTGCGCGGGTTCCGGCCGCCGCTGATCAGTACCGGCCCCGCCGCCCCGGACAGTCCGGCACCCACCGGGGCTGTCACCGTCACCGGACCTTAAGACCCTGCTCATCACCGCGTGGCTCACAGTGACGGGCGGGCCGCGCGGACTAGAACAACAGGTATGCAGAGCGTCAATCCGGCCACCGGCGAGACTTTCGCCACCTACGAGGACCACACCACCGAGCAGGTGCAGGCGGCGGTCGCGGCCGCCCACGCCGCCTACGGGACGTACCGCCGGACCAGCTTCGAGCAGCGCAGCGAGTGGATGAACGCCGCCGCCGACATCCTGGAACGCCGCGTCGACGAACTGGCCCTGCTCGCCACGCGCGAGATGGGCAAGACCCTGGAAGCCGCGCGGCAGGAAGTCCTGAAGTGCGCCTCGGCCTGCCGGTACTACGCCGAGCACGCCGGGGCGTTCCTGGCGTCCGAACCCGTGAAGACCGGGGCGGACGAGGCGTTCGTGACGTACCAGCCCCTCGGCGTGGTGCTGGCCGTGATGCCGTGGAACTTCCCGTACTGGCAGGCGTTCCGGTTCATCGCGCCGACCCTGATGGCCGGGAACACCGGGCTGCTCAAGCACGCCAGCAACGTGCCGGGCTGCGCCCTGGCGATCGAGGACGTGCTGCGCGAGGCGGGCTTCCCGGCGGGCGTGTTCACGACCCTGCTGATCGGCAGCCGCGACGTGGAGGCCGTCCTGAAGGACCCGCGCGTGACCGCCGTGAGCCTGACCGGGTCCGAGGGGGCCGGGCGGGCCGTGTCCGCCACCGCCGGTGGGGAACTCAAGCCCGCCGTGATGGAACTGGGCGGCTCGGACCCGTTCATCGTGATGCCGAGCGCCGACATCGAACTCGCGGCGAAGACGGCCGTGACGGCCCGTACCATCAACAACGGCCAGAGCTGCATCGCCGCCAAGCGGTTCATCGTGCATGCGGACGTGTACGACGCCTTCACGGACGCGTTCGTCGCGGGCCTGAGCGCCCTGAAGGTCGGGAACCCGGAACTGGAGGGCACCGACGTTGGCCCGCTTGCCACGCCGCAGATCCGTGAGGACATCCACGCGCAGGTGCAGGACGCCGTGAGCAAGGGCGCGCGCGTCCGCACGGGCGGGCAGGTCCCGGACGGCGCCGGGAACTACTACCCGGTCACCGCGCTCGACCGGCTGACCCCCGACATGGACGTCTGGACGCAGGAGACCTTCGGGCCGGTCGCGCTGATCTTCCGGGTGGACAGCCTCGACGGGGCAGTGGAACTGGCGAACAGCACGTCCTTCGGGCTGGGCAGCAGCGCCTGGACGAACGACCCCGCCGAGCGCGGGCGCTTCATCGCCGACCTGGAGGCCGGGTCGGTGTTCATCAACTCGATGGTGGCGAGCGACCCGCGCCTTCCGTTCGGCGGCGTGAAGAACAGCGGCTTCGGGCGGGAACTCGGCCGGCACGGCATCCTGCAGTTCGTGAACGTGAAGTCGGTGTCCATCGGCGCTCCCGAGGGGGCCCATCACAGCAAGACCGAGTGAAGCGGGGCGTCCGCTGGGGGAGGTGTCCTGCGCCCGGTAAATGAACGTCAGGTCAAGAAGCCTCGTGGGAAATGAACGTACCTTAATGGAGTGTTCGGACCTCAGGTCACTGCGGCGCCACACCGGGAACGCGAGCAGCACCTGCGGCGGTTGTACGTCGGCATGGCGCTGCTGGCCGCGCTGGTGCAGGCCGGCGTCGCCGGGTACGCCCAGACGGCCGGACTGCCGGGTCTGACCGTGCAGGCCCGCCTGGGCACGGCCTTCAACGTGCTGCTGGTGGGGCTGGCCCTGTGGCCGCGCGTGTCCACGCACCACTTTCAGCTGATCCTGATCGGGTCCGGTCAGCTGTGGCTGCTGAGCTCCGTGGCGCTGTACCTGCGTGGCGAGACGCTGTCCGCCACCCTGCTGGTGGGGTTCCTGATGGTCACGCTGTTCTCGTTTGCGTGGTTGCGTGCCGTCTGGGCGGCCCTGCTGACCCTGGTCGGCTACCTGCTGCTGTGGGGTCCGGTGAGCGGCGAGCGGAGCGTGGACGTGCCGGGCCTGCTGATGACCGGGTTCGCCGCCGTGCTGATCTGGTTTCTCAGCGCGCACGGGCAGACGCTGTACCGCGCCCACCTGCGCAGCGACGCCCTGGCCGCCCTGGCGTTCACGGACCCGCTGACGGGCCTGCTCAACCGCCGTTCGGGCCGCGAGAAGCTCGACGTCCTGTTCGGCGCCACCGGCACCCGCCCCGGGCAGCTGGCGGCGGTGCTGGTGGACATCGACCACTTCAAACGCGTGAACGACAGCCTGGGCCACCACCGGGGCGACGAGGTGCTGACCGCGCTCGCGGAGCTGCTGCAGTCGCATCTCGCCCCGCAGGACGCCGCCGTGCGCTGGGGCGGCGAGGAATTCCTGCTGATCCTGACCGGACGTGACCCGCCGGACGCCCGCGCGGCCGTGCACCGGATCGTGGACGCGGTCCGGGAGTACCGGGTGCTGGGCCTGCCGCCCGTGACCGTCAGTGCCGGACTGGCCCTGGCGTCCGAGGTGCGCAGCGTGCCGGAGCTGCTGGCGCTGGCCGACGAGCGCCTGTACGCCGCCAAGGACGCCGGCCGTGACCGTGTCATGGACCGCCCCCGCACCGCCAGCTGAGCGTCCGCACTGTCTTCATGAAGGTCGCCTGCGCGCCCTGCCCGTGAGAATCCTGGCACCACCCGCCCCGACTGAAAGAGGCGCGTAAGGTTCACCCGGTCAGCATGAAGCTCATGAGGAGCCGGACTGAATCTGTTCAGGGTGCGTTGAGCCTGCTGGCCGTGCTGGGCAGCAGCGCCCTGAACTACGCGTTCACCCTGCTGCTCGGGCGGTGGCTGAACCTGCCGGACTACGCGGCGTTCGCGGCGTTCACGTCCCTGTTCATGCTGACGGCCGCGCTGCCCGTCGCGTTCCAGCAGGCCACGGCCCGCCACGCGCACGGCGCGAACACCCGCGCCGCGCTGCGCACCGGCCTGATCGGCGGGGCGGCGCTGCTGCTGCTCGCGCCGCTGATCGGGCCGCGCACCGGCATTCCGGCCGTGTGGGTGGCGGGCTTCGCGCTGACCGTCCCGGCCCTGGTGCTGCTGGGCGCGTGGCGCGGCGCGGCCCAGCGGGACGGCCGGGCCGCCGCGTTCGGCTGGAGCCTGATGGTCGAGCACGGCGCGAAGGTCGCCCTGACCCTGCCGCTGCTGGCCGCGCTGCCCGGCCCGGCCGCCCCGGTGATCGCCACGCTCGCCGGACTGCTGCTGGCGCTGCCGGTCGTGCGGCCCCCGCGGGCCGAACCCCCTGCGGCGGGGCAGGTCCCAGCGGGCCGCCAGTCCGGCGGCACGGTCGCCCTGACGGTCGTCGCGGCCGCCCAGAGCGCCCTGCTGTACGGGGACGTGCTGCTGGCCGGCGCGCTCCTGAGCCCCGACCCGGCCGGCGCGTACGCGGGGGCCGCCACGCTGGCGCGCGTGGTGTTCTTCGCCGGGTGGGCCGTGCAGGTCGCGGCGTTCCCGGTCGTGGCGCGCCGCGTGGCGGCCGGGGAGCGCACGGGGCCGCTGCTGGGCGCGGCGCTGGCCGCCACGCTGGTCGTCGCGGGCCTCCCGGCGGCGCTGCTGGCCCTGGCGCCCGCCTGGAGCGCGCAGCTGGCCTTCGGGTCCGGGCTGGCCGGCGCGGCCCCACTGCTGCCGCTGACCGCGGCGGGCGCGCTGGTCCTCGCGCTCGCCGGGACCGCCCTGAACCACGTCCTGGCGTCCGCCGGGAGCGGCGCGCTGTGGCGCGTGGGCGGCGCGTACCTCATGGCCAACCTCGCGACGCTCGCCTGCGCGCTCCTCGTGACGCCCGAACCCTCCCACCTCGCCCTGGCCGCCCTGGCGGGCAAGGCCACCCTGATCCTCACGGCCGCTCTCGTTCTTCGCCCCACCACACGGAGGTTCCCTCATGTCCTACCCCGCCTTTGAACAGTGGCGCGCCCAGACCCTCGACCGGGTCACGCTGAGCATCGTCATTCCCGCCTACAACGAATCCGAACGGATCCTGCCGACCCTGGCGGCCTTCGCCGTGACCGTCAGCGGCGCCGGGGAACCCTGGGAACTGATCGTCAGTGACGACGGCAGCCGCGACGGCACCGCCGACCTCGTCGAGAGCCTCGGCTGGGCGAACCTGCGGGTCATCCGGCACGCGAACACCGGCAAGGGCGGCGCGGTCCGGCGGGGCGTGCGCGCCTCGCGCGGGGAACTGGTGCTGTTCGCGGACGCCGACAACAGCACGCCCATCGAGGAACTGCCGCGCCTGATCGCGGCCGTGCGGGCCGGCGCGCACATCGCCATCGGATCGCGCGCCGCCGAGGGCGCCGAGGAGAGCGGCAAGAGCCCGGTCCGGCGCGCGGTGTCCGGAGGCCTGCGCCGCGTCACGCGCGCCCTGACCGGCGTGAAGGCCGAGGACACCCAGTGCGGGTTCAAACTGCTGCGCGGCGAGGTCGCCCGCGACCTGTTCAGCCGCAGCCGCCTGGACGGGTTCTCCTTCGACCTCGAACTGCTGTACCTCGCCGCGCGCGACGGGCTGCGCGTCACGGAAGTCCCGGTCCGCTGGGTGGACGCCCCGGACAGCAAGGTCGACCCGCTGCGCGACTCCGTGAAGTTCCTGCGCGACATGCTGGCCCTGCGCCGCCTGCACGCCCGCCCCCGGCGCGCGCCGGGCGACCCCATGCACCTGGCCATGGTGACCGCGTACCCGCCGGGCCGCCGCAGCCTGAACGAGTACGGCCTGCACCTCGCGCGGGTGCTGGGCGAGAAGGGCGAGGTGCGCCGCGTGACCGTCCTGGCCGACCGCCTCAGCCCGGAACTGGCTGCGCAGGACGCCCCGAACGTCCAGCGCATCTGGGAGTTCAACGACCCGCTGAGTGCCGCGCGCATCCTGCTGGCGCTGCGCCGCGCCCGCCCGGACGCCGTGATCTTCAACCTGCAGATGGCCAGCTTCGGGGACCGCCGCGTGCCCGCCGCGCTCGGCCTGCTGACCCCGCTGCTCGCACGCCTGACCGGCACGCCCAGCGTCACGCTGCTGCACAACCTGTTCGAGACGGTGGATCTCGACCGCGCCGGCTTCGGCGGGAACCCCGTCAAGACGGCCGTCACCCGCGCGTTCGGGCGGGTGTTCACGCGGGCGCTGCTCGGCTCGAACCTCGTGGCGACCACCATGCCCCGCTACGTGAAACTGCTGCGCGCCAGCTACGGCGCCCGCAACGTGTTCCTCGCGCCGCACGGGACCTTCCAGGTGCCGCAGCCGCCCCGGCCGTTCCCGGACGTGCCGACCGTCATGACCTTCGGGAAGTTCGGCACGTACAAACGCGTGGAAGTCCTGATCGACGCGCACCGCCGCCTGCTGCTGCGTGACCCCCGCACCCGCCTGATCATAGCCGGGAGCGACACGCCCAACGCGCCCGGCTACCTCGACGGCGTGCGCCGCGCCTGCGCGGACGTCCCGAACGTGACTTTCACCGGGTACGTCGCCGAGGAGGACGTCCCGAACGTGTTCAGCGACTGCACGGTCGTCGCGTTCCCGTACAGCGCCACGACCGGCAGCAGCGGCGTGCTGCACCAGGCCGGCGAGTTCGGCCGGGCCGCCGTCATGCCCCGCATCGGGGACCTCGCGGACCTGATCGAGGAGGAAGGCTACCGCGCCGAGTTCTTCACGCCCGAGGACCCGGACAGCCTCGCGGACGCCCTGTGGCGCGTGCTGGGCGACCCCCGGCAGGCCGCCGCGCTCGGCGAGTCGAACTGGCGCGTCGCCGCCGGACTTCCGCTCGCGGACGTGGCAGACTGGTACCTGCTTCACCTCGAGGAACTCACGGGCCGCGCGCCCATCCCCACCGCCCAGGAGGCCCAGGCATGAACCGTCCCCCCGTCGACCTGAACATCGAACAGCGCGGCACCGACGCCGCCCGCTCCATCCACCTCAGCGGCCGGCTAGACGCGCATCAGGTCCCGGCGTTTCTGGGCGCCGCGCAGCCGCTCGCGCCGCACACCACCCTGGACCTCGCGGGCGTGACCTTCATGGACTCCAGCGGCCTGGCGGCCCTGGTGAAACTGGTGCGCTCGGCGCGCGAGCAGGCGGCCAGCGTGGAGATCGTGAACGTGCAGGACGCCGTGCGTCTGGCCATGGAAATCACGGGCCTGTACGCCGTGCTGCCCATCCGGACCGCCTGAGGCCCGGCGGTGAGCGTGCCTGCCCTCACGGCCGGCGGTCAGGACGACCCGCAGGCCGCGCTGTTCACGGAACTGCTCGAGCAGGTCGCGGACCTCAGCGATCAGCTGGTGTTCCTGCACCGCCTGATCCCGCAGGCGCTGGCGCTGGCCAGCGAGGCGCAGGCCGCCGAACTCGTGCAGGAGGCCGCCACGCTGATCAACACGCCGCGCGCCGCCCTGAAACTCGGCGGGCAGTGGATCGGCGGCGTGCCCGGCTGGCTGCGCGACCGGCCCGCCCCGCGCCGCCCGACGGTCCTCCCGACCGGCGCGATGCACACCGGCGCGCCCTTCGTGGACGCCTGGCGGCCCACCGCCGTCCTGCTGATCCCCTGCGTGGACGGACACGTGGCCATGTGGGGCAAACGGCAGTTCCAGGCGGGGGAACGCAGCCTGATCGAGACGCTCGCCCGGCTGCTCGACGCGGCCCTCGAGGCGCAGCGCGCCCGCCGCGAGGCCGAGCGGCACGCGCTGCAGCAGCGTGACCGGCAGCAGGCGCAGGCGGTCTGGCGGGCCGTGGCGCCCGAGACGCTGGTCAGCCCCGCCGGCTACCAGCTGAACCTGCACAGCCAGCCCGCCAGTGACTTCGGCGGGGACTTCCAGTTCCAGGAACGCGACTGGGTGGTGGTGGGCGACGTGAGCGGCAAGGGCCTGCCGGCCGCGATCATCACCGCGATGTTCGCCACGTCCTTCACGGTCGCGGTCCGCAGCGCCGCCCTGAACGACGCGCTGATCGAGGCGCTGCACGACCACCTGGAACGCTCCGGGGCGTTCTGCACCCTGGCGGCCGTGCAGGTCCGCCCGGACGGCGCGCTGCGCGTCCTGAACGTCGGGCACCCGCCGGTGCTGGTGCGCCGCGCCGACGGCAGCCTCGAGGAGATCCGCGCGACCGCCCCGCCCATCGGGACGTTCCCGCTGCTGCACGTGGACCTCGAACGGGTGTGGCTGCATCCGGGCGACGCGCTGCTGATGTACAGCGACGGCCTGTTCGAGGCCGAGGACGCCAGCGGCGCGCCCTTCGGCCTGGACCGCCTGAACGCCCTGGCGTCCACCGCCGCGCCCGGCGACTTCAACGCCGGGGCCCTGCGCGCCCTGGGCGACTACACCGTCACGGACGACCTGACCCTGCTGACCCTGCACCGCGACCCGGCCGCGCCGGGCGTCCACCGCCGGCTGCCCGGCGACCTGGCCGCGCTGCCGCAGGTGGGCGAGGCGCTGCGCGAGGCGCTCCCGCCTGACCACCCGGCGCTCATGCCGGCCGAGCTGGCCGTCACGGAACTCGTCGTGAACGCCGTGCGCCACGGCGGCGCCACCCGCGTGGACCTGCGCCTGCACGCCAGCGGCGACGACCTGCTGCTGACCCTCACCGACGACGGCGCGCCCTTCGACCCCACCCGCGCCGACGAGCGCGAGGCGGGCGAACTGCGCGAACACGGCTACGGGCTGCTGATCGTGCGCCGCTGCGCGCGCGAGTGGCATTATGCGAGAAAGGGAGGCTGCAACCGCCAGACCCTGCGCCTGCGCGCCCCGGCGCCCGCCTCACCACCGGCGTCCAGTTCCTGACGCCCGACCCCGCTTCCTCCTCGCCCTCAAAGGATCCCCTGCCTGTCATGTCACTCAGTCACAACGCCGATGGCCCCCACCTGAACCTCGCCGGCCGCCTGGACGCCCAGAACTCCGCCGAGCTGCGCGCCGTGCTCGCCCAGCACGCCGCCGACACGCCCGGCGACCTGAGCCTGGACCTGAGCGGCGTGCCGTTCATGGACTCCAGCGCCCTGGCCGCCCTGGTCGGCGCTCTCAAGGACCGCCGCCGCGAGGGCCGCGCCCTGCGCCTGAGCGCCGCGAGTCCCTCCGTGCGCGAACTGCTGTCCCTGACGATGCTCGACCGGGCCTTCGCGCTGCCGCCGGACGGAGCGGCCCGGTGACCTCGCACCAGCCGGCCAACGTCACGCTGTTCGGTCAGGTGCCGTCCAAGCACGTCCTGATCGTCGAGGACGCGCCGGGCATGCGCCTGCTGATCCGGCACATCCTGCAGCAGGGCGGCCACAAACCCATCGAGGTCGGCAGCGTCGAGGAAGCCCTGGAGGAACTCGACCTGGGCAGCGTGGACGTGATCGTCACGGACCTGTTCCTGCCCGGCGACAGCGGCCTGGAACTGCTGCGCGTGCTGCACGGCGTGCCGGACGCGCCGCCCGTGATCGTCCTGACGAGCTCCGGCGAGGACCGCCTGCGCGAGCGGGCCATGACGCTCGGCGCGCGCTCGTTCCTCAGCAAACCCTTCAGCCGCTACGAGCTGCTGGACGCCGTGTTCATGGCCGGGCAGCCCTCCTGACCCGGAGCCCCGCCCGGTGACCCGCGCCCGCCCGTTCCTCTGGCCCCGGCGCCCCCCCCGCCCGGACGCCCATGCCCGCCCCCATGTCCGCCCCGCTGCCCCGCCCGACCCGGCCCGCCCGCCATCCCTGGTGATTCCCGGCGCGACCCTGGACGGCGCGGACGACGACCGCGCCGGCGGCCGCCTGCTGGCCTTCGCGCTGCTGATCGTGATCGTCCTGCACGGCGCGCAGCTGATCAGCGGCTCGTTCACGCGCACCTACGACGCGCTGATCCACGTGTACTTCGGCGCGCACTACGCGCGGTCGTTCTTCGACCCCTGGGAGAGCGGCTGGTACACCGGCTTCTCGCTCACGTCGTACCCGCCGCTCAGCCACTACCTGATCGCGCTGCTGAGCCTGGTGTTCGGCCTGATGGGTGCTTTCGCCCTCACGCAGCTGCTGGCCCTGATCGGCCTGACGGTCGGCATGTACCGCTTCGGGAAGGTGTTCGTCACGGCGCGCGCCGCCGGGTACGGCGCGGTCCTCCTGACCCTCTCGAGCGCCATCGCCGAGACCGTGCACGTCTTCGGGCAGCTGCCCACCACCCTCAGCCTGGGCCTGCTGCTGAACGCCATCCCGTACGCCGCGCGGTACGTGCAGACCGGCCAGCGGACCCTGCTGCTGCGCGCCGCGGCGTTCACGGCCGCCACGACCGCCGCGCACCACGTCACCACGCTGTTCGGCAGCGTGTTCTTCATCGCGCCGGTCCTGCTGGCCGTGGTGCTTCAGGGCGCCAGCCGCCCCCGCGCGGGCGAGAACGCCGGGCGGGGCGGCTGGCAGCACCTGCGCCGCCGCGTGTACCGCGTGCTGCCGCGCGTGTACCGCGGCGCGCTGTACGGCGCGCTGGCCATCACGGCGCTCGTCATGGTCGTGCTGCCGTACTGGCTGTGGAGCCGCAGCGACCCGATCACGCAGGTGTCCATCCCGCACGGCAGCCGCGCGAACTTCCTGATCCGCACCGACTTCGGGTTCATGTTCTGGCTGGTGCCGTGGGCGACGCTGCTGCCGCTGTACTGGGACGCCGCCCGGCGCGGCCTGAACAGCCACCGGGGCCTGCCGCGCTGGCCGATCCTGGCGAGCATCCTGCTGCTGTCGCTGCTGGGCACGGGCGGCACCACGCCCCTGCCGAAACTGCTGCTGCGCGGCGCGTTCGACATCCTCACCCTGGACCGCTTCACGTTCTGGGCCGTGATGCTCATGATGCCGCTGGCCGGACTGGTCATCGAATCCTGGCGGCACGGCGCGTGGCGGGTGTTCGTGCAGGCCCGCCTGGGCGCGCGCGTGCATCACCTGCTGGGCCTGGGGCTCGTCACGGCCGCCGTGACCCTCTCGTGCCTGGTGAGCGCCCTGACGTACTACCGGCGCTTCCAGCCGGCGTTCATCGACGTGGCCCCCATCGTCCGGTTCCTGGAATCCGGCGGCCGGGACCGCTACCGCTACATGGTGCTGGGCTTCGGGGATCAGATGGCGTGGCTCAGCGCGAACACCCGCGTCACCACGCCCGACGGGAACTACCACTCGGCGCGGCGCCTGCCGGAACTGACCGCCACACCCGTCGAGCGGCTCGAGGGCGCCAAGTACACCGGCGTGCCGGGCCTGGGCAGCCTCACGCAGTTCCTGACCACCCCCGCCCGCTACAACCTGCGCTTCGTGCTGTCCAACGACGCCTTCTACGACCCGGCCCTGCACGCCCTGGGCTGGTCGCGCCTGGGCACCCTGAAAGGCGGCATCGTCGTGTGGGAACAGCCGGGCATCCCGCCGCTGCAACCGAGACTGCCACGCCGGGAACTGCCGGTCTGGCAGCGGCTGATGTGGGCGCTGCTGCCCAGCGGCGCCGCCGCCGGGGCGCTCCTGACCCTGCTGGTCCCGCTGCCCGCCGCGCCCCCCCGGCCCCGCCGTTCCCGCTGGCCGTGGGTCAGGGCGCTGGCCGAGGACAGTCTGGATCCGCCCCCCAGCGCCGGGCACTGGTGGGACAGCTGGGTGCGGCGACTGCCGTTCCGGGCGTGGCGCACCGCCCGCCTGCGCGCCCCCCGCCAGCGCCGCTCCCGGCGACTGCTGAACAGCGCGCTGCTGCTCGCGGCCCTGCTGGCCGGGGCGGCCGTGACCGCCGCGCGCCTGCGCCCCGCGCCCAGCCCGGAAGCGACCGTGCTGGCCTACTGGGACGCCGTGGACTTCAAACGCTTCGGGGACGCCTACCGCCTGATCGACCCGCAGGCCGGCCTGACCGAGGAACGTTGGCAGCTGGACCTGTCCGTCGTGGGCGGCCTGCGCACCGGGTACGCGAAACTCGACCGGCTGGACGTGCGGTCCGTCACGTACAGCGCCCCGCCCGGCGACCGCGACCGCCCCGGCACGACCGCGACCGCGCAGGTGCACCTGACGTGGTTCACGGCCTTCGGGAACATCGAGGAAACCCTCTGGCAGGACCTGCGCCTCACCGACGCCGGGTGGCGCCTGAGCGCCCAGCCGCAACTGACGGTCCGCCCGCCGCGCCGTTTCCGGCCGGTGCCCACCCTGACCCGCGCCGCCACCCCGGCCGACATGCCGGTCCCCGTGCAGGTCCTGGGCGCCCGGCTGGTCGCGTTCCGCCCGCAGAGCGGCGAACCGGAGCGGCTGGCGGTCGTCGGGGAGGCCGTGAACGCCGGGACGCAACCCGCCGCCGTGGACATCACCGCCGGCGTGCTGGACTCCGCCGGCACCGAACTGGCCCGCAACACCGCCGGCACGCACGCCCTGCACTGGCTGCTGCCGGGGGAACGCACGCCGTTCCGCGTGACCTTCGACGGCCCCGGCATGACCGTCCGCCCCGGCGAGGTCCGGTCGTTCACGGTCCGCGCGCAGGGCTGGGTGACGGCGCGCGGCCTGGACCGCAGCCTGAACGTGTGGTCGCAGGGCGACGCGGTGCGCGTCGAGAACGGCGGCGCGGCCGAGGCGACCATCACGAACGTCCTGCGCGCCCTGAACGACCCGGCCGGCGTCGCGTGGGTCACGCAGACCTTCCTGATGGAGGCCGTGCCGCCCAACCAGTCCCGCAGCGCCCCGCTGGGCCGCGTCCTGCCCGCCGGGTACCGCGTGCTGCTGCCCGGCGGCCGGTCAGGGCCGCTGACCGGCTCGGCGCTGTACGCCGACGCCTTCCGCCGGGAGGAACCGTGACCCCCCCCGCCCGGCGGCGGTGCGTCCCACTGTGCGTCCCGCTCGTGGCGCTGGCGTTCGTCGCCTGCCGCCCGGCCAGCGACCCGCCGGCGTCCGCCGCCCAGGCTGCCTCTGTGCCCGCCTCACTTGTGCCCGCCTCGCTGACCCTGCACGCCGACGGAGCCGCCGTGCAGCTGCGCGCCAGCGGCCCGGCCGGCGCGCGCTGGCAGGTCGTGTGCGACACCTTCGCCGGACCGCTCGTCTGGGAGGGCACCCTGCCCCCGGCGTCCGGACCGGAGGCTGCCGCCGTGACCCGCTGGCCCCGCCCGGACGCCCGCCGCTGCGAGGCGACCCTGCACGCCCCGCCCGGCGCCGGCAACCCGACCACCCTGGCCCGCGCGGCCCTGACCCTGCCCGCCTCCCGCCCGGCCACCACCACGGCGACCACGCCCGCTACCGCCACTGCCCCCGCCCCACTGACCGGCCGCCTGAGCGTCACGCCCGCCACGGTCCGCCTGGGCCTGCGGGAACCCTGGGCCGTGCAGGTCACGCTGCGCCGCGCCGACGGCACGCCCGCCCCGGACGGCACTCCCGTCCTCCTGAGCGCCGCCGGCCCGGACGGCGCGCGCCTGAGCGCCACGCGCGTCACCGTGAACGGCGAGGCGTCCTGGCAGCTCACGCCGGACGTCCCCGGCCCGTACCGCCTGCAGGCCCGCGCCGGCAACTGGCAGGCCGCCACGGACGCCGCTGTCCGGCCCGCGCTGCTCGGCCGCCGCCCGCCGGTCCTGTGGGCCGGGCCGGACCTGCAGGTCGGGCCTCTGCGCTGGACGACCGGTGCGTACCCGGACGACGGCACGCCCGTCACCCTGCAGGCCCTGAACCGCAGCGGCCGGGTCCTGTGGACCGCGCAGGTCACGACCGCCCAGGGCGTGGCCCGCGCCCGCGTTCCCGCCCTGACCGGCGCGGTCACGCTGCGCCTGAGCGTGGCGGGCGCCGAGGAGAGGCTGCCGTGGCCGTGAGCCGCCTGACCGTCCTGAAACGCGCGGCGTTCGTGACGCTGCTGCTGGGCGCGCTGCTGGGCGGACTGCTGGCGCTGGTCGTCGCGGCCCGCGGGCTGGAACGCGCCAGCCGCGCCTCCAGTCAGGCGAGCGCCCTGAACCTCGCCCGGCGGCCCGAGGCGGCCCCGCCGCTGCGCTGGCTGCCCGCCGCGCCCGGCACGCCCCGCCCGGACGGCGTGACCCTCGAGGACCTGCGGCAGGCGTACCTGCTGGGTCACTCGGAACTCACGTACGCCGCCCGCTCCGGCGACCCCAGCGGCCTGGGCGGACGCCTCGCCGGGAACGCCCTGAGCGGCGCGCTCGCCGTGACCCGCCAGGAACGCCACCCGCTGCTGCTCGACTGGAACCACCGCGCCCGCCTGCTCGGCCCGGACCCGGCCGGCGGCTGGCGGTTGCAGGTCCGGTACTGGACCGCCCGCGCGCTGCCCGGCCCGGACGGCTGGACGGACCTGCGCGTCACGCGGCGCGACGCGCAGGTCACGCTGCGCGAACAGAGCGGCGTGTGGCGCACCACCGACGTCACGCTGCTCGCCGACACCCGCCCCGACCTGCGCGCCCCCCCGGCGCTGCCCGTGCGGTCCTGGCGGGCCGTGACCCTCCCCGCCGACTGGACCGACTGGACCCCGGCCCGCTGGCAGGCCACCCTGACGCTCGCGGCGCGCCACGACCTGCGCCCGCTGGTGCTGCCGCTCGCCGCGCAACCCACCCGCGAGCAACTCGGCGCGCTGCGCGCCGCCCTGACCCGCCTGCGCGCCGCCGCCCGGCCCGCCGCCGTCGCCTTCAGCGCGCCGTTGACCCTGGAGAGCGTGCCGGTCCGCGCGGCCGTCGCAGAACACGCCCGCGGCGCCGCCGCCCTGCTCACCGGGCCGGTCCGCGCGGACGATCCCGGCAGCCGCGCCGCGCTGCTGGCCCTGCGCCTGACCCACCCGACCCTCCCGCTGCTGGCCCAGACGACCGGCAGCGAGGCCGCCCTGCCGGACCTGCCCGACCTGAACGCCCTGCTGTCCGCGCAGTTGCGTGCGCCCGCCCCCGGTCCCGCCGCGCCGCAGGTGCTCCTGACCGCGCCCCCCGCGCCGCGCCTGCCGCTGCCGGGCCGCCCGGACCGGCGCGGACCGGCCCTGACCCTGGCCGCGTGGCAGGGCGGCTGGCTGCTGCCCCTGGACGACCTGTTCGGCCCGGACGACCAGCCCACCCCCGCCGCGCAACGCCTGCTCGCACCGGGACGCTGATACGGCCGTCCGGCTCGTCCTTACCCGCGCCGTGCGCGCACCCGGCGCAGGCCCGATCGCCAGAGGCCCGATCTCAAGAGGGCCAGCCGCAGTGCGTGCCCGAGCAGCAGTCCCGCCGGGAGGGTCCACAGGTCCGCCGCCCAGCCCAGCAGCCACGCGCCGGGACCGGGGGGCGGGCGGGCCGGGTCCGCCCAGCGGGCGAGCGGCGTGAACGACCCGTCCGCCGTGAGCAGCGCGCCCCGCCCCTCGCGGCCGCCGTCCGGGCCGAGCACGCCGGCCTCCAGCGGACCGGGGCGGGTCAGGAACGCCCGCAGCTGCCAGCCGCGCCGCGCGTCCCCCAGGCGGCCCAGCGGCGCGCGGCGCTCGCGGAAGACCGGGGCGTCCGCGCTGCCCGCCACGAAATCCACCTGCCGGGTCACGGTCGCGTCGGCCGAGCCGCCGGGCGCGCGGTACCCGACCGGCAGCGCCGGGAAGCGCGCCCGGACCGTCTGCCGCCACGCGCCCAGCTGCGCCGCCGACGGCGAGCGGGCAGGGGAGAGGATCACGCCGCCCAGCCGCGCCCCAACCGAGGCGGGATTTCCCTCGGCTTCCGCGCCGAGCGCGGCGTGCAGGTCCCGCAGGCCCGCCGGGTCCAGCGCCGCGACCTGAAGGTCGAGCAGGACCGTCACGTTCCGGGCGGCGGCGGCCTCCAGCAGGACGTTCAGTGCCCGTCCGGTCTGCCCGGCGCGGCCGGTGTTCAGCGGCCCGGCCGCGCCGCCCGCCAGCGGCACGATCAGGGTGTCCAGCCCCAGTTCCGTCACGGCCGACACGTCGCGCCGCAGCGTGTCGGCCGGGCGCTGCAGCCAGTCCGGCGCGGCCCGCGCGGCGCGGTATGGGGCGGGCTGCTCGGGGGGCGGCGCGGCCGGCAGCGGTTCGTCCCGCAGGACCCGCCAGTGATGCACGCGCCAGTTGCCGTCTCCGAGTTCCATCACGACGTCCAGTTCCCGCCGGGCGACGCGCGGCGCGGCGTCCGGGTCGGGCCGGGGCGTGGCGTACGTGAAGCGGTCCGTGAACGACACGGTCGCTCCGTCCGGCGCGTAGAAGTGCAGTGTCGGCGCGTGCGCCCAGCCGACTGGCGCGGCCCCGCCCCGCGCGACGTCCTGCGCGTCCAGCAGCGCCGCGCCCTGAAACAGGTCCCGCAGCCCGCCCGGCTGCCCGGTGCCGGCCGCGAACGCCATCTCGCGCGGGCCGCGCAGGTACGCGTCCGTGATCGCCTCGCGTTCAGCGGTGGTCAGGACGCGCGGTCCCGGCTCCCGCTCCGGCGCCTGCCACGCCAGCAGCCGCGCGCCGTCCCCGAGCGGCCCGGCGCCCGTCGCGGCGTCCACTCCTCCACCGTCCGGACTTCCGCCCGTGCCGGGGAGCGGTGCGCACCCACCCAGGACCGCCCCCATGAGCAGGACAGCGCAGCTGACCAGGGCCGCGCGGCGCGCCCGCAGAAGAGGCCACGGCCGGCGCGCCATCCCCTCACCGTCCGGCACCTGCGGGCAGAAGCTCATTCCCATTCAGGAGCGACAGCCTGACCGGACAAGGCGGGCAGGCACCATTTCATAGCGCTGAAGTCAGCCGGTCTGCCCGCGGCAGAGGCGGGAGCGCCGCCCGACCGCACCACCCTGGAGTCGCCAGGTGAGCCCGCCCCAGGCACCTTAGGGCAGTTCCTCGGCCAGGCTTCCCCATTGCTGCCACGCTGCTTGACGTGCCAGCCGCCGCTGCACCTGCGCGGCGCGGACCAATCCGGGCCGGTACGCCGCCAGCAGCGGTTCACGCCCGGCCAACTCCAAGAGTGTCTGCGCGTCCTGCGCCTCGCCCAGCAAATTCAGCAACGTCACCAGCGCCTCCGGCGACCGCTGGCGTAATCCCAGCACCGCCCGGTACCGTTTCAGGGCTTTGCGCCAGTCATGCCACTCCTCTGCCCGCACCCGACCGTCGCGGGGCGGCACCGTCGCCTGAACGCGGGCCGCCTCGACCGCCAGGAACCGCTCCCAGCGCTTGCGGCCCGGAGCTTCCGGCAACCTGGGCACCCGTTCGGGGAGGGTGAGTTCCCCCAGCAGCTTGACGCGCCGCGCAGACCAGGCTTGGGCGAAGGCCTGCACCTCCTCTTCCGGAACGTCCATAGTCCGCAGCGCCTGCTGGACCAACGGACCCGTGACGTCATGGTCGCGCAGCGCCGACGCTGCGCGGCGCACTTCCTGCCAGGCGCGCCGTTCCCGTTTCCGCAGTTCTCCGACCCGGGCGTGCGTTTCAGCCGTGCGCGCCAGCTTACGCAACTGGTGAACGGCTTTTTCGTCGCCCTGCAGCGCCAGGGCGCGCAGGTCACGGTACTGACGGTGTGCTGGTACAGACCCCATGCGACCCATCCTAGTGCAGAGACTGCGGTGTCCTCACGGCCTGCGCAGGCAGGAGATTCAGATCGCCAGGCCGCAGCTGACACATTGTTGGATTTGGTCCGGCATAGTGGTCCCCATGCGCATCCTGCGGTTACCGGACGAGCACCTCGCGGACCTGATCGCAGACGGCTCCACCGTCATCATAACGCTACGCTGGCACACCCGAACCCCCGCGCCCGGTGACCTAGTCCATCTCGACACGCTGGGCCACTGGCGCGTGCTGGAGATTCTGCGGCGGGAACGACCCGGTTTCGGCGCTGACCTTCGCGCCTCCCTGCTGGCGCATTCCGACGCCTGATCGGTCGACTCATACGGACTCCGATTGAATGGGCTGCAAAGCCCGCTGGGTCCGAGCGAAGCGAGTGGGAGCAAAACGGGTTCCGGACGTGGAGCTGGCAATCCGGTGGAGTCCCGGATTGTCGGCGAAACAAACGGAACCCGTATCACATGTTTGTGAGCCGAGCAGAGCTGTGGGAACAGGAGTTCCCACGCGGCACGAGCTGCGCGCCAGGACGCTGACGACCATGGCCGTACACAGGTTTCCATCGGTCAGTACAGCAGTCTGCGCGTTTCTGTTCCCTCCGCCCCGCACCACGCGACATCCAGCTGCTCCCGCCTTCTCGTTCTTCGATCGCCAGGCGCTCGTTTCCGGGCTGTTCAGGCGGAGAAGAGCCTGTCACGGCCAGAAATCCCCTCCAAAGGGCAACGGGAAAAATGACGTGCTGACCGACGTTCCCCCTTCCCTGTGCCGTCATGACGTCATGTGGCACAGGACTCCAGCAGACGTGGAAACTCTTATACGGATTCCGTTTGTTTCGCCGACAATCCGGGACTTCACCGGATTGCCAGCTCCACGTCCGGAACCCGTTTTGCTCCCACTCGCTTCGCTCGGATTGAACGGGCTTTGCAGCCCATTCAATCGGAGTCCGTATTACTCGTAAGGCAGCACCAGACGGCCCGCCAGCATGGAAATGCTGACCTGCTGGTCTGTCTTGAAGGAGTGTCCTGTGAACACACCAGAACTTCAGCATTCCCGGTTGTGGACCTGCTGTCCGGCAGGCCACCGCGTGATCACCCGCAGTCCACCCGACTCTCCCGGCTCCGCGCTGATGTGACCCCCGTGCGCTTCGGTCAGGGCGCGGGCGACCGCCAGGCCCAGGCCACTGCCGCCCAGGTGCCGGGCACGGGATTCCTCAGCGCGGTAGAAGCGTCCGAACAGTTGCTCCTCGCTGCCAGGAGTGACGCCGGGGCCGTCATCACCGACCTCCAGGCGCCAGTCGCCTTCCCAGGTCAGCCAGACCGTCACCCGCGTGCGTGCGTACCGCAGGGCATTGTCGAGCAGGTTGTTCAGAACCTGACGTGCGCGGGCCGCATCAAGGAACACAGGGGCCTCCAGGGGCAGTCGGGTTTCCAGCGTCAGAGACCGGGCCGTGGCCAGCGGCTGGAAATCAGTCACGACCTCGCGCACCAGCGCGGCGAGGTCACCATGGGCACGCAGCAGTCGGAGTTCCCCGGCGTCGGCGACCGTGAGGGTCTGGAGGTCCTCGGCCAGGCGGCCGAGCAGGGCGAGAGGCGCACGAAGCCGGGCCACTTCCTGTGGCGTGAGGGGGTACACGCCGTCGACCAGGCAGTCCACCCGGGCGTGCAGGGCGGTGATGGGTGTGCGTAACTCGTGCGCGACGGCGGCACTCTCAAAACGGCGTTCACGCTCGGCCCGCTGAAGCTGCTCGGCCATGCTGTTCACGTCGCAGATCAGGCGGCCCAACTCGCTCACGCCTGCTCCGGCCGCGCGGGGCGCGAGCGAAACCCGCGCCGCCAGGTCTCCGGAGGCGATGCGCCGGGCCGTCGCCGCCACGTCTTCCAGTGGCCGCGAGAAGCGCCGCGCGACCGTGAAGGCGAGCAGCAGCGAGAACAGGGTCGAGAGGGTCAGCGCCGTCAGCACGGCGGGCCGGAAGTAGCGGGCCAGGGGCAGCCGGACGGTGGTGAGTTCCGCCGACACGACGGCCCGCAGCGCCCGCTGCGCCTCTGGTGGCAGGCTCCTGCTCAGTTGCAGTGCCGTCACACTCAGCAGCGTGATCTGAAGAACCGCCGTCAGCAGCACGGTCACCGTGAGGAGCAGTGCCAGCCGCGCCCACAGGCGGCGCAGCGGGGGCAGGGGCGGAGTGCTCAACGGTCCTTGATGTCTTCAGCGTAGCGGTAGCCGATCCCGTGCACCGTTTCAATGCCGTGAACAGGCCCCAATTTGCGGCGCAGGTTCTTGATGTGACTGTCCACCGCCCGCTCCGAGGCGCCCTCTCCTGTCAGATGAGCGGCGAGCCGGTCACGGTTGAAGGTCCGGCCGGGGTCTCGCAGCAGGGTGCGCAGCAGGATGAATTCACTGGGAGTGAGGTCCAGGGCTGCGCCGTTCAGCCGGGCGTCATGGCGCTGGGGATCCAGGCACAGGCCCCCGTGACCGCGCAGCACCCCCGCGTGAGGGGCGGCGCGGCGCAGCACGGCGTCCACGCGCGCCACCACCTCCAGCGGGCGGAAGGGTTTGGTCACGTAGTCGTCGGCGCCCAGCCGGAAGCCGTGCAGCAGGTCGGCTTCGTACGTGCGGGCGGTCAGGATGATCACGGGCGTGCTGGCGTCTTCACGCACCAGTTGCAGCACTTCGAATCCCGAGAGGCCCGGGAGCATCACGTCCAGCAGCAGCAGGTCGGGTCGCTCGCGGTGATAGGCGGCCAGCGCCTCGGGGCCGTCCGCTGCCCGCCGGGGCCGGTAACCTGCCCGCGCCAGGTAGGCAACCAGGGCGGCGGCGATCTCGTCGTCGTCCTCCACGATCAGAATGCTCGCGTCCTGGGCCATGAGGTCACTATAGGTCAGCCTCACGTCCGGCCCCCCGGACCTCCACAGCTTCTCCACAGCGCTTGCCTACGCTGGACACCGAGGTGATCTCATGAAGCCAACCATTCTCGCTTTCGCCCTGCTGAGCGCCGCCGCGGGTAACCTGGTGCTGGCACAGAGCACTCCGGTTTCCCCCCCGGCGCCGCAGGATCCGGTACAGAGCAGGTCAGCACAGAGCAGTCCGGGGACGGAGCGCACACCCGCGCCGCTGGACTTCACGCCCGGCTGGGCAGACGTGGCGCCCACCGTGGAGGCCAGTTGCGCCTCGTGCCACCGGGCGGGCGGCATCGCGCCTTTTGCACTGGAAAGTTACGAGCAGGCCCGCCCGATGGCGGCCGCCATGGCGGAAGCCGTGCGCAGCGGCCAGATGCCCCCCTGGATGCCGGGCGGGCGCACCCCACCCCTGCGCTACGAACGCAAACTCACCGACCAGGAGATCGGTGTGATCGTCGCCTGGGCAGAAGCCGGAGCCCCGCAGGAGCGAGACATGACGCCCAGCACCCCCCAGACCCCCGGTCAGCCCTGAACACCCGGCCAGTCCCACCCGTTCGACCCCACCCGTTCAACCCCACGAGGCAACACCATGAACAGAATGCTTCTCCTGAGCGCGGCCCTCTGCGTCAGCATCGGCGCGGGGCTGGTCCTCGCCCAGAACGCCCCAGCCCAGACTCCACCCACGCACAGCACTCACACCCAGCACGACCATGGCGGCTCCAGTCAGGCCGCCACGGAACGGCCCCATCCCGCCAGCCAGCTCGGACAGCAGTCACCGCGTGTCCGTGAGACGGCACCTCCCCTGCGGGTGGATCTGGAGTTGACCATGCGTCAACCCTACGTTCCCAGCGAGAAGCTCAGCGACGACTACCGCTGCTTCGTGCTTGACCCAGGTCTCACGGAAGACCGTTTCTTTACCGGCTTCGAGGTCAAGCCCGGCAACCCGGAGGTCGTGCATCACGTCATCCTGAATGCCGTGCCTCCCGAGGCGATCAGTCAGATCCGCGAGCTGGACGGCCAGGACGGCCAGGACGGCTGGTCATGCTTCGGCGGTACCGGATTACAGGCGGGTCCGGGGGGCGGAATTGGCGGCATGGGCAGCCCGGGCGGCGGCCTGAAGTTAGGGAGCGGAGCGGCCAGTTTCGGCGCGCTGATGAAGTTGCAGGAACGCGGCGTGAACGTGAACGCGTTGATCAAGGCCCTGCAAGAGCACAGGGGGAACGTGCCGGTAGCCCTGGCCGCGTACCAGCAGGCGGGCGGTGACCTGACCGCACTGCTGAGCGCCCTTCAGGCAGAGGGACTGCTGGGCGCAGGCGGCCTGGGCGACGGGGCACATGCGGGAAGCGGTGACGCGATGACGGTGATCACGTCTGGGCTGGGTGACGTGTTCGGCGTGGGGTCATGGGTGCCGGGCAGCGTGCCCACCCATTTCCCCGAGAGCACCGGGAGACTGCTGAAAAAAGGCACCTTGCTGGTGATGCAGGTCCACTACAACACCCTGGCGGGCCGCGAGCCTGACCGCACCAGCGTGCAGCTTCAACTCGCCCCGGCAGGTTCGCAGCTCCAGCCGCTGACCGGCATGAGTCTGGTCGCGCCGGTCGAGATTCCCTGCCCGGCAGGAGCCACGGGCGAGCTGTGCAACCGCGACGCCCTGATTCGCAAGAACACGGCCGAGGACGGCCCCCGCGCGGCCATGACGCCCGCCGCGCTGCTGGCCCTGTGTCAGAAGAAGCCGGAAGACTACGCCAGGCAGAACCCGAAACAGGTTGTGAGCACCTGTGACATGCGGGTACGCGAGGACGCCCTGGCGGTGGGCGTGAACTTCCACATGCATACGCTGGGCACCAGCGGGCTGCTGGAGCTCAACCCTGGTACGAACCGGGAACAGGTGCTGCTGGAGATCCCGAACTGGGACTTCCACTGGCAGGGCAGTTATTTCTACCGTGAGCCCATCACGCTGAAGAAGGGGGACACGGTACGCATCACCTGCACCTGGGACACCACCCTCAACCCTGAACCTCGCTACATCGTCTGGGGAGAGGGCACCAGGGACGAGATGTGCCTGGGCGGCCTCACGCTGATGCCCGCCCCCAGAGAATGATCATGAATAAAACCGTGAACACGCTGATCCTGCTGACGGCGGTGGGATTGGGTACTGGGGCCGCGCATGTGAACCACCCGCCCACCTCCCACGCCCCACTGCTCAGGAGCGACGCCGCGAAGAAGACGGCATCCCTGTCCCTCGTCGCAGGCAGCGACCAGAGCAACGCAGGCCTGAATTTCAACGGCAAGCACGGTGAGCAGAGTACGCTCACCGTGCCGCTGGGCTGGACGGTAGAGCTGCACTACCGCAACGCCGGAACCATGCCTCACAGCGTGGTGGTGGTGGAAGCGCCCAGCAAGGGGATGGCCCAGAAGCTGCCCCTGAAATTCAGTGAAGCGTCTGCCGCTTTCACAGGTGCCCACAGCAAGAACGTGACGGGGGGTATGGGGCGCACAGTTCCCACTGAAATGGTGAGATTCACCGCCAACAAGGCAGGCGACTACCTGATCGCGTGTGGAGTGACCGGCCACGCCATGGGGGGCCAGTACCTCAAACTGCACGTGAACGTACAGGCGCGGGTGGCGACCCTAACGGAAGTACCCGTCACGAAGTTGTAGGAACACCCGCGCCTGTACGCCGTGATCGACACGTATGACGCCCTGACCAGTGATCGCCCCTACCGCGCGGCCTGGACGCCCCAGGCCGCCTGGGCGGAGGTGCAGCGGCTCAGCGGGCAGCAATTCGATCCCTGGGCGGTGCAGCTGACTGCGCAGATCCTGCACCCGGCGGAATCATGAACTGCCGTGTAAGCCGCGCGGCTCATCCGGCGCCTCACCGCGCCGCGGGCGAACCGGGTGTGCAGGGGAGTCCTGGCGGACCGGCCGGCCACGCTGGAGGTGCCTGTGGCGGGCGCCCCCATCCCTTTCTGGCGCGCTGCGCTACGCTGGGCGCGTGCCGGACCACCAGGAGGAACCCGCAGCGCGCCGGGGCGCGCCGCGCCTGCTGCTGCTGGCGCTGCTGCTGACCGGGTCGTACCACGGCACGCTGGTCCTGACCCGCGCGTACCGGGGCGCGGACGGCGCCGGCGCGCTGCAGTTCCTGGCGAGCGCGTACGCCCGTCACCCGCTGGACCCCTGGGACGACCGCTGGTACGGCGGCGTGCCCCTGACCGGCGAGCCTCCGCTGGCCGCGCAGCTGATCGCGCTGCTGTCCGGAGCGCTGGGCCTGGAGGGCGCGTACGGCGCGGCGCAGTTCCTGGCGGCGGCGCTGCTGGCCTGGGGCGCGTACCGGGCGACGCTGGCCTGCTCGTCCGCGCGGGAGGCGGGCGTGGCGACGCTGCTCGTCACGCTGGGCAGCGCCCTGACCCTGCAACTGAACGTGTTCGGACACCTGGGCTCGGTGTTCGCGGCCGGGCTGGCCCTGCACGCCGCGCCGCCGCTGTGGGCGTGGTTGCGCGGCGAGGCCCGCGCGGGCCGCCGGGCGCTGCTGCCGCTGCTCGCGGCGGGCCCGGCGGACCCCGTGACGACCCTGCTGCTGGGCGGCGCGCTGCTGCTGGCCGCGCCGGGCGGGCGCGGACGCCGGCGCGCGGCGGGCGGGACGCTGCTGCTGGCGCAGGCGGCCCTGTCCGGCTGGGCCGGGTGGCTGTGGTCCCCGTGGCTGGGCCCGCCGGCCGCGCCGCCGCCCGGCGTGGGCCGCAGCGTCTGGCTGTGCCTGCTGCTGCCGCTCTGGAGCGTGCAGTGGGTGCTGCCGGCCCTGCCGGGACTGCTGCGGCGCGGCCCGCGCGCCTGGGGAGCGGCGGGGCGGCTGGCGCTGGCCGGGGCGGCGCTGCTGCCGGCCGCAGCGGGGCTGCTGTGGGTGCCGGTCGGCGCGGCTTCTGAAGCCAGGACGCTGCGGCTGCCCGCCCCGGAGACGCTGGTGTTCGCCGCGTCGCTGCTGCTGATTCCGTTCGCCGCGCGGGTCGCGCTGCGCGCCTGGGACGCCGCGCACGCCCCGTCCGGGCGGGGGCCGCTGCCGCTGGCGCTCGCGGCGGCGCTGACGCTGATCGTCACGGTCGGCCTGAACGCCCTGCCGCGCACCCGTCCGCTGGAGGGACCGGCCCTGAACCTCGCGCCCCTGCTGAGTTTCATCGAGAAGGACGAACACTGGCGGTACCGGTTCCTGACGGTCGGGTTCGGGCGGCAGCTGGGCCTGCTGGGCGCGCAGACGCGCGCGGCGACCCCGGCGGGCCTGTGGCACCTGCCGCCGGACCTGCCGCAACCGATCGCGTCTCCCGGCGCGTTCGCGGCCCTGGCGGAACGCGCGGACCTGCCGGGCGCCGGGTCGTGGTCGGAGCTGCTGACCCACCCGGAACGCGCGCACCTGAAGTTCGTGTATGCGGCCAGTCCGGCGCTCGATCCGCTGCTGTTCCTGCACGGCTGGCATTCCATCGGCACGCTGGAGAACGGCGTGGTCGTGTGGGAGCGCGAGGACGTGCCGCCCGTCCCGGCGAGACTGCCGCGCAGCGCCCTGCCGCTGTGGGCGGCCGCGCTGTGGGGCGTGGGGCCGCTCGCGGCGTTCCTGGCGGCGGGACTGGTGATCGTCCGGGCGGCCCCGCGCGAACGGGCGGCAACCGGGGCCGTGACCGGTGAGGACCTCACCGGCGCGGGAGTCGGCGCGCCGTGGGGGCCGGTCCGGGTGGTGGCGGGCGTCACGCTGCTGGTGCTGGCCGGTGGGCTGGCGCTACGCCTGTCGCCGGGCTGGGCGCTGGAGCGCGCCTGGGCCGCGCAGGCCCGCGCGGGCACGACGGGCGGCGGCCTGCGTGGCGAGTTCGCGCGCCTCGAGGAGGTGCAGTACCGCCTCACCCGCCTCCCGCAGACCGCCGGCGGCGCGCCCGGGGCGTTGCCGTTCGGGGCGAGGCAGGCGCAGGTCACGGCCCGTTGGTGGACGCCGCTGGGCGAGCGGCGCACCGTGATCACCCAGGGCCTGCACTTCAGCGGGGGCCGCTGGGTGGTCACGCCGCCAGACGCGGAGGCGCTGGCCCTGCGGCGCGCCGTGCCGTCCCTGCAGGCGGGTGTCGCGTACGACCGCGCGCCGCGCCGCATCACCACGAACGCCACCGCGCCCGCCGACGTCCTCGACCGGCCGGTCGTGCAGGTCCTGTCGGCCCGGACGGTCACGCTCGCCGGGCGCGTGGTGGCGGTCGGGTCGCTGCTGAACGCCGACGCCCGCCCCGCCGACCTGACCCTGAGCGCCACGCTGCGCGGCCCGGACGGCGAGGTGCTGCTCAGCGAGAACGCCGGCCTGAGCGTCCTGCACAAACTCCGTCCCGGCGAGCGGACCCCGTGGCTGGTGCGCCTGCCGCCCCTGCCGCCCGGCACGGACCCGGACACCCTGACGCTGGAGGTCGCCGCGCGGGCCGTGGTGACCGGCCGCAGCCTCGAGCGGCCCATCGCCGCCCGCAGCCGCGTGCAGGGGGGCCGGGTGATCGTCGAGGCCCGCAACGTGTCCACCCGGACCCTGGCGGTCCCGCAGGCGCTGCTCGCGGTGTCCGACGCGCGCGGGGTCGCGTGGGTGCGCGGCGCGGTCGGTCCGGCCCTGCCGCCCGGCGCGGTCTGGAGCTTCAGTCTGCCTGCCGCGCCCCCCGCTAACGCCCGCGTCCGCGTGCAGAAGATCACCGGCCCGCCGGACGCGGGGACGGTACGGGCCGCCCGGACGGCGCCGGGGTCGTTCCCGCTGCCGGATGCGGTGCTGCCCGGCGGGTCGTACACACTGACGTTCCAGGTCCTGCCGGACGCCGCGTCACCGGAGGCGCCGTGAGGCGCGCCCTCCTGGGCGTCCCGGCGCTGCTGGTTCTGCTGGCCGCCTGCGCCGGGACGCCCCGCCCGTTCGCGCGGCCGTCCCTGACGGTCAGCGTGCAGCCGGACGACCTGCGTTTCACGCTGGCCGGGCCGGACCTGCCAGCGGGCGAGCCGGTCGAGGCGTCCCTGTTCGGCCCGGCCGGGGAGACCGTCACCCGCGCCCGCACGCAGGCGGGGCAGGTGACGCTGCGCGTGCCGTTCGTGCGGGCCGGGGTCACGCCGTTCGAGGTCCGGGTCGGTCCGCACCGGTTCACGGGGCAGGTGCGCCGCGAGCCCGGCGAGCCGGTGTCGCCGCTGACCCTGAAGGTGGGGGGGCGGGCGGTACGGGTCACGCAGCCGCGCCCGCCGGCGCTGGTGCTGCACCCCACGGACCGGCACGGGAACGTCACGCGGCTTCCGGTCACGGTCCGCATGGAGCGTCCGGACGGCGTGACGCTGCGCCGGGTCGTGCCGGTCGAGCACCTGACCGCGTGGGTGTTCCTGCCGCCGGGCCGCGTGACGGGCCTGATGTCCGTGACCGCCGTGACGGGCGGCGCGGCCGGAGAGTCCGGCGAGGTGGACCTGCTGCCCGGCCCCCTGAGCCAGCTGCGGCCGGAGGGCGGGCAGCGGGGGGCCGGGCCGTTGGGGGGCGTGGCGCGCTGGTCGGAGTTGCGCGACCGCCTCGGGAACCGCGTGGTCGAGAACGAGGCGGCCGTGCTGACCGGTCAGGAGGACGGCTGGAACGTGCAGGTGCCGCTCACGCCCGTGGCGGGGGAGGCGGCGGTCGGGTGGCCGGGAGCGGAGAGCCCGGAGGCCGAGGAGCTGCCGTTCGGGGAGCGCTGAGTAGGGGCAGTGCTGCATTCGCCAGAATATTTTTATGTATATGATTTGGTCAACCAAGAGTTTCCATTTCACTGCCGATGACGTGTCACGCGGCCTCAGGCAGGGGTCCATCCTGCTCAAGGCCGGTCAGGACGTACTTTTCTGCATTCAGAGCCGCCTGCTGTTGTGCGGCCCTCCACGTCACTCCTGGTACTTCCCGACGCACCCGTAACACCGCGTGAAAGGCCTCCACCACGCACCACACCCAGTTCTCCTGCGCCTGGATCGTCCGGCAATGACAACGTCCCAGCCCCAGGTTCTGCTTGAAGAACCGGTGAATCACCTCGATTCCCCAGCGGGCCTTCCAGGCCCGCAGCAGCGAGCGAACCGTGACGTCACCACCAAACGTGCTGAACAGGAAAAAGCGCGTCCACTCACCGTGCACTTTGCGCCACACGATCAGGACATCGAACCCACCGACCTCACGGGCGACCGGCAAGCGGCGGACACGCCATCCGAACTCCGCGTACAGGTGGCAGCGGTCCGGAGGGAATTGTTTGCTCAGCGCATTGAGGGTGAGGGACTCACCCTCGAACTGCACCGTCATATTGGCTTTGGCACGGATCAGGACCGGAATCTGATGCTGGCGACTGAAGGTCATGGCTGCATCCCTCCCGAACTCTCCATCCAACAGAAGACCCGCCATGGGGATGCCGGCCGTGAGGCAATCCTGGACGACGTGGATCATTTCCTGAGTCGCTGTACGGTACGGATAGCGCTCTGTATGCAGGGCCTGTGACACTTTGAATCGCTCCAGGAGTGGAACTGGATCTTCACCGAACCTGACCAGAGCAGCGGAGGTGAACTGATGACCGAGACGGGTCTGGGCCTGACCACTGTAGTGGTAGTTGACGCCTTCCATCGTCCGTCCAGCGTGGGGCACCATGACGAAATCAATGGCCAGGAACGCGCCGGACGGCGCGTTCCTGGCGCGGCGCTGGAGGTCTTCTGTCGATTCGAAGGAGTTCCGCGCCATCTCCTGGGAGATGGCGCTTTTGCGCAAGGTGCTGTAGGGAACGAGACCGCTGAGGCTGGTGACTCGGTTCAGCTGAGCGGTGATGATGCTTTGCGGTAGGCTGGGTGTGCGAGGCATAGTCACTTCGCATAAAGGCCCATGAGACCGGGGAATTTCAAGCCCCTGCCTCCTGGGCCTTCGTGCTGGTCGCTATTCCCTCGCCTGTGGAAACTTTTGGTCAACACAACAACCGAACCGACTTCCCGCATCAACCTTCCCGACTGTGCCCTGCCCACCGCCTATTCAGGCCGCACGGAACGCCTGCTGGACTATTCCGGCAGTGTGAACGAGAAGGTCGCGCCCTGTCCGGGTCGGCCGGTGGCGTGGACGGTGCCGCCGTGCCGGGTGACGACGCGGCGGACGAGCGCGAGGCCGGTGCCGGTGCCTTCGAATTCGTTCTGGTGGTGGAGTCTCTGGAACAGGCGGAACAGTTTGTGTCCGTAGTCGGGGTCGAATCCGGCGCCGTTGTCCTGCACGTCGATCCTCCAGGTGCGGGCCTGCGGGTCGTGGTGGGCGCTGACGTGCAGTTGCGGGTCCGGGCGGTTCCGGGTGTACTTGAGGGCGTTCCGGCAGAGGATCGCCAGGATGGACCGCAGGGCGTGCGGGTCGCCGGGCACGGTGGGCAGGGGAGAGACGGTCCACTGAACCTGGGGGGCGGCCGGGTGAAGTTCCCGTTGCACTTCGGTGTGCAGGTCGTTCAGGTCGACCGGCTGGACGCGCAGGGCGCAGCGTCCGGCGCGGCTGAAGCGCATGACGCCGTCGATCATGCCGGAGAGATTCACGGCGCTCGTCTCGATGATGCCGAGGTACCGGTCGCGTTTGCTGGTGTCGGTGGTCTGCCGGGCGAGCCGCGCGAAGCTCAGGAGGTGCCGGACGGGTGTGAGCAGGTCGTGAGACATGGCGTAGGTGATGTTCTCGAGTTCCTCGTTCGTCTGCAGAAGCAACCGTTTCTCGTTGCGCAGGGCTTCGGTCTGCCGGGCGATCTCGTCGGCGAGGCTGGCGTTGAGGGCTTCGAGGGCCTGCTGGGCGTTCACGCGGTCGGTCACGTCGCGGGAGATGACGATTAGGTCGTAGGGAGCGGTCGCGTCGGGCCGGGCGGGATCGGGGAGCGGCGCGAGCGTCACGTCCCACCAGCGGGGTTCGCCGCGCAGGGTGGGGCAGAATCCCGTGAACTCGGCGGGCGTGCCGGCCGACGCGACCGCGAAGGCTTTCAGCATGACTTCGCGCGTCTCGCCTTCCCAGAAGGACAGCCAGTCCGCGCCGTGGCAGACGCTGTAATCGTCGACCTGCATGGCGTGCTGGCCGCGCAGGTTCATGGACTGCAGGCGGCCGTCCCGGTCGACGACCTTGATGCAGTCGGCGCTGAGGTTATGCACGCCGGTCAGGTACCGTTCCCGCCACTGCTGATCGGAAACGGGGACGTCGCCGGTCAGCAGGTCCGGGGCGGTACCACTGACAGGCAGGCGCAGACCAGATTCCGACATCTTCCGCATGATAGGGCACGCTGCCAGCCCGGCACCGTGAAGGAAGATACGCCGTTCAGGGCTCCTGCGGTGGGCTGGACTCGCGGACGGTGTTGCGCCCGGCGGCCTTCGCGGCGTACAGCGCCTGATCGGCTGCCTGGAGGACGCGGGTCGGTTCGTCCCCGCGGTTCAGGCAGGTCAGGCCGAAACTGGCCGTGACGCGTAGCTCCGGGTGGATGTCCGTCCAGTCGTGGGTGTCGAGCGCGGCGCGCAGGCGCTCGCAGACGCGCCGGGCCACCGGCAGTGGCGCGCCGGACAGGAGCAGCAGGAATTCCTCCCCGCCGAAGCGCGCCAGGCAGTCGTGATCCCGGATTTCCCGCGTCAGGATCTGCACGGCCCGCACGAGTACCGCGTCCCCGATCACGTGACCGTACCGGTCGTTCACGCCCTTGAAGTGGTCGAGGTCCAGCAGCGCCGCCGCCGACGGGTGCCCGTTCCCGGCGCGGAGCAGCAGGTTGTCCAGGTGGGTCATGGCGGCCGCGCGGTTCGGCGCGCCGGTCAGCGGGTCGCGCAGCGCCGCTTCCGCGAAGGCCTCGGCGCGCACCTCGGCCTCGCTGACCTGCCGCTCGATCTGACGCAGCAGCGCGCCCTGCTGGAAGTACTCGCGGTACAGGCGTTCGAGGTGACGGGTCAGGTCCCGCTGCACCTCGAACGCCTGCTCGAAACGCCCCTGCCGGGCCTGCGCGTCCGCCTGGACCTGCCGGGCCTGCGCGGCCAGCAGGTCCAGACTGGCCTGCTGGAACGCGCTGACCGCCGCCGCCGCGTCGCGTTCCATGTCCGGCCAGCGGCCCGCCACGGCACGGACCCGCGCCCGGTCCAGCAGCGCCCGCCCGAGCGCCTGCTGACTGCCCGAAGCGCGCGCCACCCGCACGCGCCGGGTCGCGAGGGCCTGCGCGGCCGGAACGCGCCCGCTCAGCAGTTCCCACGCGACCAGCGACTCCAGGATCTCCGGCTGCAGCCGCAGCACCGCCACCTCCTGCGGGCCGGTCTGCATGGCCCGCAGTTCCCACACGGAAGTCGGCAGGTGCGTGCGGGCTTCCTCCGCCAGGTCGCCGGGCAGTTCACCGGCCCGCAGGGCCAGCGCCGCGCCCCGCACGAAATTGATGTGAAACGCGATCGACAGGGGCGGCACGCCCGGCTGGGCGGACTCCAGACCCACCCGGAACGGCGAACGCAGCAGCTCCAGCAGCCGCGCCGTGACCGCCGCGTTCCGCCCGCGTTCCAGTTCGTAGTGCGAGGCGTTCACCGCGACGAGCGCCACGTCCCGCACCTCACCGGCCGCGCGGGCCAGCGTGTCCGCCTCCCGGAAGTGCCCGTCGGCACCCAGGTCGTCATACACGTCGAGCATCACCAGCGCCACCGCCACGTGCGCCCGGGCCGTCAGGCCCGCGTCCCCCGACGCCCGCGCGAGATCCAGGCAGGTGACCGCGTGCGTCATCGCGGCCTGCACGTCCCCCAGGTCCAGCGCGAGGTACGTCGCGTCCCTGCGCAGCAGCGCCAGTTCGCGCAGGTCGCTCACGCCGTCCATGGCGGCCAGCGTGTCCTGCAGTTCCCGTTCCACGGCCCGCAGGTCCGTCTGTTCCGGGTCGGGCGGGATCGGTTCAGGCATCGGCGTCACCCCCGTCGCTCGCGCCCGCCCCGTCCAGCCACGCCAGGAACGCCCGCACCACCTGCGGATCGAAGTGCTGCCCGGCCTCCTGCTCGATCAGCGCGCGGGCCCGCTCGGCGTCCCAGGCCGGCCGGTACGGCCGGTCGTGCCGCAGGGCGTCCCACACGTCGATCACCGCGAAAATCCGCGCGGGCAGCGGAATCGCCTCGCCCGCCAGACCCGCCGGGTAACCGCTCCCGTTCCACTTCTCGTGATGCGCGGACGGAATATCCAGCGCCTCGCGCAGGAACTCGATGGGTTCCAGCAGTGCCAGTGCCATGTCCGGGTGCCGGCGCATCACCGCCCACTCCTGATCGTCCAGCGGGCCGGGTTTGAGCAGCACCGCGTCCGGAATGCCCATCTTGCCGATGTCGTGCAGCAGCGCCCCGCGCCGCAGGTGCAGCAGCGCCTCGCCGCTCAGGCCCATGCGGCGCGCCAGTTCCACGGCCAGTTCCGTCACGCGCTGACTGTGCCCCTCGGTCTCCCGGTCCCGGAAATCCAGCGCCCGCGCCCAGCCCTCGATGGTCTGATCGTACGCGCGGCTCAGCTCGTCCCGGCTGCCGCGCAGGTCCGCGAGCAGCATCACGTTCGCCAGCGCCGCGCCCATCTGCGCCGCGACCGTCTCCAGCGCCTGCCGGTCGTCCTCGTCGAAGGCGTCCACGAGGGGGCTTTCCACGTTCAGTACGCCCCACACGCGCCCCGACACCCGGATCGGCGTGACCAGTTCGCTGCGCACCTCATGCCCGATCGGCACGTATCGGGGGTCGCAGCGCACGTCCCCGAGCATCAGGGTCACGCCGCCGCGCACCGCCGCGCCGCACAGTCCCTGGTCGACCGGCAGCGACTGCGCGTGCCGCACCGTCCGCGGCTCCCGGTTCCCGTCGCAGGCCCGCATCAGCAGCTGATCCCCGACCCGCTCCGCCACCCACACGAACGGATGCCCCAGCCGCCCCTCGATCAGCCGCACCACCCGCGACGCGATCTCGTCCACGCTCTGCGCCTCCTGCAGTTGCAGGCTCGTGGCGTGCATCAGGGTCAGCTCCTGCACCCGGCGTTCCAGCGCCCGTTTCGAGAGGTGCTGCGCCGTCACGTCCCGCGAGTGCACCACCACCCCCCGCACCGAGGGTTCCTCCAGCAGGTTGCGGCCGCGCGCCTCCAGCCACAGCACCCGCCCGTCGACATGCAACGCCCGGAACGTCAGGTTCAGGGTGGCGTCCGGAACGCGCTGAATCGCCATGAACGCCTCCTGCACACGCCCGATGTCGTCCGGGTGGACGACATTCAGCGCGGCGTGGCCCGTCACGTCCCGCGCGCTGCGCCCCAGCAGCAGCCGCGCCCCCCCGCTCTGGTACAGCACCCGGCCCCCGGCGTCCAGGACCGTCACGAGGTCCGTGCCCTGGTCGGTCACGGTCCGCAGCATCGCCTCACGCGCCCGCACCGCGCTCTCCGCCTGCAGGCGGCTCAGCAGCGTTCCCCACAGCGCCCCGATCGTTCCCAGCACGCCCAGCCCGTTCAGGTCCGGGCGGGGCCGGTTGAACAGCAGATTCACGGTCCCGACCAGTTCAGGCCCGTTGAACAACCCGAAGTTCACGAGATGCCGCGCTCCCAGCCGCGCGTAATTCCGTTCCTCCGGCCCATGCCAGTCCGGTGACGGCACCGGCGCGCTGATCCAGGTGCCGGCCGTCAGGAGCGTCACCCAGTCCGGCTCCATCACCTGCACGCGGTGAACGTCCAGGAGCGGGTGCTCGCCCCACGCGGCGTTCATGACGTACTCCCTTTCCGTCACCCGCAGGTGCAGCATCCCGAGGTCCGCGCCCAGCAACTCCGACAGGAACGACAGACCTTCGCGGCACAGGTCAGTCTCGCTGCCCTGCGCGAGCAGTTGCCGCGTGACCGTCAGCAGGAGCGTTTCACTGTCGGGAGTGGAGGTCGTCATGAGGTCCTGACCGACATCCTACCTGCTGCGTCCACCACCCGCCGCGCGTGCCCCCCAGAAGAGTGACGATTCTCACAAGAGTGGACGCGTGCGTGACCGACCAGCACGGGCCGGGACTCGCCGGACGCCCGTGCGACAGGCCACCGCGTTTGCGGGCGCGCGACCGGGTTTCCGGTGGGCGTGGAAGTCGTCGGCATCGGCAGATCCGACACGAACGGTTTTTCAAGCTAAGAGAGATTAGTGTGAAAAGACCGGGAATAAAACCCGGGTCCAGAACCCCTCGGGGCGTCGCCGGACACGCCCACAGGCGATCGGGCGCAGCAACCGGTTTTCTGCCGTCCAGCACGGCCTTGGGCGGCAGCATCTGCTCCGGGCGCGATAAAGGAAAGGGGGAGGCGCCGGCGCCTCCCCCTTCCAGCCTCAGGAGCTTCCGCTCAGCGGCGGCCGCCGCGTCCACGGGGACGCTGGGGTCCCACGCGGCCCGCGCCGGTACCGGCGGCGCTGTCGCTACGGCCCTGGCTGCCCTGGCGGGGACGCTCCACCTGACCGCTGCGAGCACCACCATGTCCGCCACCCTGCCCGGCGCTCTGGGTGCGGGGCTGCTGACCCTGCGCGCGCGGCTGACCCTGACGGCCGCCGCCGGGACCCTGCTGGCCACGGCCCTGACCCTGCTTCTCCTGAATCTCCTTGTCGATCTGACTTTCCTCGCGCGTCAGGGGCGGGTGCAGCGCGCCCGGCAGTTTGCGGCGCACGTTCTGCCACAGGGCACGCTGCTCGGGAATCAGCAGCACCAGGTTCGTGCCGGGACGGCCCGCGCGGGCCGTCCGGCCGGAACGGTGCACGTGATCCTCGGCAGTGGACGAGATGTCCATGTGAATCACCAGGCGCACCTCCGGCAGGTCGATGCCGCGACCGGCGATGTCCGTGGCGATCAGGACGCGGGACTTGCCTTCGCGCAGCAGCGCCATGGTCCGCTCGCGCTTCTTCTGATCCATGTTGCCCTCGAGCGGACTGACGATCTCGCCGGGCAGCAGTTCGTTCAGTTTCTCCGCGCGGCGTTTCACGAGGGACTTGGTGCGGCTGAAGATCACGACGCACCCGCCGGGTTCGCGCAGCACCTCGCGGGCGCGGTCCGCGGCGAGGTCCAGCACCTGATCACGGGTGGTGTTCACGAGCAGGTGCGTGGCGCCGGTCGCGCCGCCCAGCACGTCGGCGGCGTTCGCGCCCGCGTCGTCCGAGCGGGCCGGGGCGATGTCGATGCGTTCCGGGTTCACCATGAACCGCTCGGCGACCGCGCGGATCTCGGCCGGGAAGGTCGCCGACGCCATCGCGACCTGCAGGTGCCCGTTGTTGGCGCTCTGCTGCTGCGCGGCGCGCAGGATGTCCCCCACGTCCCGCAGGAAGCCCAGGGACAGCAGTTCGTCGGCCTCGTCCAGCACCACGTACCGCAGCCCCGCGAGGCTCAGTTCGTTGCGGTTGATCAGGTCCTTGAGGCGGCCGGGCGTGCCGGAGATCAGGCCCTTGCCGGTCGCCTCGCTGCGCGTCTGTCCGGGCGTGATGCCGCCCGTGATGCGCCCGGCGGTCATGCCGAGCTCGCGGGCCACGTCGCGGATCTGCACGGCCAGTTCGCGGGTGGGCGTGATGACCAGCACTTCCGGGCGCATGCCGCGCACCGCGCTCATGCCGATGCCCCGCGCCGCCGCCGGAATGAGGAACGCGAGCGTCTTGCCGCTGCCGGTGCGGGCGGTCGTGATCACGTCACGGCCCGACAGCAGCGCCGGAATCGCTCCGGCCTGCACGGGCGTGGGCGTGCGGTCACCCAGCAGGGCGCGCCAGTCGGCAGGCGCACGGACTGGGGCCGCGTGGTCAGAGGAACGGGCCGGGCTGGCAGACGAAGAAGCAACCGGCGCACGCCGGGGTTTATCCTGAATTCGGGTCATGAAACATCCTGTCGACGCCCACACAGGGCGCGCCGCGCCGGAGCGCAGCTTGAAACTAATGGGGCGCCGTCACACGTCCGTCCAGGCGGACAGAACCAGACATCCCGGCGAGAACTGCACACGAGCCGGTCACCCTCGGCGACCAGTCATCCCCCCATCATGCCCCATCCGGCGCGAAAAACACAGTCTCCCCCCACGGAACACCCGGCTGGGCGCGCGGTCAGCACGCCAGGGCAGCAGCGGGAGCCGGCGGGAAGGCAACCGGGGCGGGTGAAGGACGCCGGGGGGAGTGGAAGTGAATTCGGCGTGAATTCATGTTGCGGATCGTGCTATCATATACATGCAAATATCTAGCCTACAACTTTCTGAATGGCCTTTCCCCGGAGGTACGCATGGCCGCCCCGCACCCCGACGAACTCGCCCTGAAACTCACCCGCGCCCTCACGGACCTCGACCTCGACGCACTCGTCGCCACCCTCCAGGCCGGCGGGAACCTCACCCGACCCCCCGCGCAGACCCGCGCGAACCTCAAACCCATCCTCGAACAGGCCCGCACCGACCACATCAACCTGCTGCGCCCCCCCGCCGACTTTCACGCCTGGCTGCGCACGCCACTGCTGAGCAACGCGCGCGGCGGCGTCGCCAGCAACAACACCATCATCGCCCGCACCAGCACCCTGCGCGGCCTGTACACCACCCTGCGCCGCGCCGGCCTGATCAGCACCGACCCACTGACCGACTTCCAGACGCCGCCCGCCGAGCACGCCCGCGACGCCCTCCCCCACCGCGACGACCTGACCCGACTGCTGCTGAACGCCACCGAACCCACCCTGCACGCCGCGCTGACCCTGATGTACCGCCACGCCCTGCAGGTCACGGAAGTCCTGTCCCTGCGCTGGGGCATGTACGACCACGCGCGCGGCCGCCTGCTGCGCCGCCGCACGGTCAGCACCCTCGACCCGCTGAGCATCCAGGCGCTCGAACCGCTGCTGGCCAGCGCGGGCGGCCCCATGCACGCGCACGACGACGCGCACGTCTTCCCGTACCGCACGCAGGACGACCTGCGCCTCGCGATCTTCCGGGTGTGCCAGGGCGCCAACCTGCCGTTCATCGGTCCGTCGCAGATCCGCCGCGCCAGCCTGCGGGACTTCCCGCTCGCACAGACGGACGCCGGGTACGCCGACCCGCGCTCGTTCGAGCTGGCGCAGACCCTCGCCCGCAGCCTCGGCACCCGCGACCCGGACGGGGAAAGTCACGACTGAGCAGAATCCACCTTATGCGTGATCATAAGTCCATCGATCATCTCCGGGCAGAGCTTGGAGTAATCACATTCGAGAACCAGAGTCTCTATTTCGAATACTTTTTGAGTCATTCGGATTGGAATGAGCGAGAAGCGCTGGAATGGATCAGGATTTTTGATGATGATGACCATGATGACTACGGCGCATTTGCCTGGGACATTGTGCTGCTGGTTGAACGTCAGATTTCAATTGAGGGGATATCAGAGTTGATCAACATCAGAAGCTACTGGGCTCAATTGGCATTGTGGAGCGTGCGTCAACAGATCAGCCGCAACTGATCGATACGTGCTGACCCAGGTCACTAGTGGTGGGTGGCGAGGACCGTGCCGAGCAGGTGCAGCATGTGGGCCTTGAGGTCCAGGTACGTGTCGCTCTTGACGAGCGCGGCGCGGTCGCGGGGTCGGGGCAGGTCCACGGTCAGGACCTCGTGGATGTGGGCGCGCGGGCCGTTGCTCATGACGACGATCCGGTCGCTGAGGTAGATGGCCTCGTCGATGTCGTGCGTGACCATGACGACGTTGCTGATGCCGCCCTCGCCCTCGGCGCTCCACAGGCCCAGCAGTTCGTCCTGCAACTTGCCCTTGGTGATCGCGTCGAGCGCCCCGAAGGGTTCGTCGAGCAGCAGCACGCGCGGATGCACCGCGAACGCGCGGGCGATGGCGACCCGCTGACGCTGACCGCCGCTCAGGGCGCTGGGGCGCTTGTGCTGGTGGGGCCACAGGCCCACGGTCTTCAGGGCGTGGTCGGCGCTCTGCTCGCGCTCGGTGCCGTTCATGTCGGGGCGGGCGGCCCTGAGGGCCTCGGTGACGTTCTGCCGGACGCTCAGCCACGGCAGCAGCGAATAGTTCTGGAAGACCATGGAGCGGTCCGGGCCGGGGCCGGTGATGGTGCGTCCCAGGATCTGCAATTGCCCCTCGGTCGGGTGGTCGAGGCCCGCGATGAGGTTCAGCAGGGTGCTCTTGCCGCAGCCGGAGTGCCCGATGATGCTCACGAACTCGCCGGGCCAGATGTCGAGGTTCACGTCCTCCAGGGCCACGAAGTGGCCGTAGCGGCGGTGCACGCCCTGGATGGCCAGGGCCGGGGTCAGGGGCGAGGCGATGGCGGAGGCTTTCTGCGGCAGGGTGTGGGGTTCAGACATACGACACCTTCTTCTCCAGGACGTTGAACAGGCGGTCGAAGATGAAGCCGGTCACGCCGATGATCAGGATGGCACTCACGACGTTCGGGAGGTTCAGGGCGTTCCAGGCGTCCCAGACGAAGAAGCCGATGCCGCTCTTGCCGCTGAGCATCTCGGCGGCCACGATGACCATCCACGCGATGCCGAACGAGATGCGCAGGCCCGTCACGATGTGCGGCAGCGCGTACGGCATCAGCACGCGCAGCACGTACTGCGTGGGCGTGAACTGGAACACGCGGGCGACGTTCTTGAAGTCCTGCGGCACGCCGCTGACCCCGAAGGCCGTGTTGATCACGGTGGGCCACAGCGCCGTGATGAAGATGATGAAGACCGTGGCGGGCTCGGCGGACTTGAACAGCACCAGCCCGATCGGGAACCACGCCAGCGGCGACACGGGGCGCAGCAGCTGCACGACCGGGTCGAGGGCGCGGCGCACGCCCGGAACGCTGCCCATCACGACGCCCAGAGGAATGGCGACCAGAGCGCCGAGCGCGAAGCCGGAGAACACCCGTTTCAGGCTGGAGAGCAGCAGGTTCAGGATGCCCTGGTCGTTCGGGCCGCGGTTGTACCAGGGGTCTTTCAGCAGGGTGCCCAGCGCCGAGCCGATCTCGGCGAGTTTCGGCAGGTCGCTGCGCAGCGCGCTGAGCAGCACGTACACCAGTGTCAGCAGGCCCAGACCCAGCAGGAAGAAGCCCAGGGACTGCAGCGGGACTTTCAGGTTCGGGCGGGCGCGGGGAACGGGGGGGGCCGGGGGCGTGTGGGTGACGGTCATGGACATCTCCTGTCGGGCGTAGCCCCGGTTCGGGCGCGGAGGGGCGGTTGAGGGGGCTTCTGTTGACTTTCCTGCTCTGGTCGGGTGGAACAGTCGTAGCCGACCATGCCACCGGGATCAGACCGGGATGGGGTTGGCCTTGATGAACTCAGCCGGGCGTCTGGGATCGAAGGTCAGGCCGTCGATGGTGGTCTTGATCTTGGCCATGTCGTCGGTGGGAACCTTGACGCCGGCTTCCCTGGCGACCTCGCGGTACAGGTCGTCCAGGATGAGTTTCTGCGCGACTGCCTGGTAGTCCGGGGCGGACTTGATCAGGCCGAAGCGCACGAACTGCGCCAGGAACCAGATGGCGTGCGCGTGGCGGGGCAGGTTCGTCTGCGCGGCGCGGGAGAACATCATCTGGTCGCCCAGGAACTGCCGGTTGCCGATCGCGCCGCCCATGTCGTACTTGCCTTCCAGTCGGCCCTGGATGACCTCGGCGGGCGCGTTCACGTACCGGCTCGCGCTGATGACCCTGGCGGCCTGACGGCGGTTGGCGATGGAGTCCAGCCACGCGCTGGCGTCCAGAATGGCGCGCATGACGGCCTTGAGTTCGTCCTTGCGGGCGCTGAAGTCCTTGTTCAGCACCAGCGCCTTTTCCGGATGGTTGCGCCAGATCTGCTGGGTGGTCAGGTGCGTGAAGCCGATGCCCTGCGCGACGGCCACGCCGCCCCAGGGTTCCCCGACGCAGAAGCCGTCCATGTTCCCGACTTTCATGTTGGCGACCATCTGCGGGGGCGGCACGGTGATGATGCCCACCTTGCCCTGCGGCACGCCGGCCTGCGCGAGCCAGGAGCGCAGCCAGATGTCGTGCGTGCCGCCGGGGAAGGTCATGGCGAAGGTGGGGGCCTTGCCCTGCGCGATGAGCCGGCGGATGATCTCCCCGGCCGCTTTCGGGTCGCCGGCGGCCGCCTTGAAGGTGTTTTCCAGCGTGATGGCCTGACCGTTGTTGTTGAGGACCATGGCGATCGGCAGTTCCCGCCCGGCGGGGCCGCCGATGCCCGCGTAGACACTCAGGGGCAGGCTGAACAGGCAGTGCGCGGCGTGCAGGTCGCCGCTGAGCAGGCCATCGCGGGTGGCGGCCCAGGACGCCTGCTTGATGACGTTCACGTTCACGCCGTACTTCTTGAAGTACCCGAGTTCCTGGGCCATGACGACGCTGGCGCAGTCGGTCAGCGGAATGAACCCGATGTTGATGGGTTTGCCCTGGGCCGACGCGATGTTCACGCGGGGCAGGGTGGTGCTGGCGGCAGTGACGGCGGCGGTCTTCGCGGCGAGTTTCAGGAAGGAACGTCGGTCAGTCATCAGGTCTCCAGATCAGGGGGAAAGGGGCTGCGGGCGGGGCGGTCAGTGGGTGGGCGGGTCTCCTGTGGGCGGGATTCAGGGCCTGGGAATCAGGGGCGTGGGGGGCGGGACTGTCTGGGCCGGGTGCAGCGCCGGGGTCGGGGCGGGCCGCAGCGTGACGGGCGTGATCTTGAAACCCGGCATGCGCGAGTGCGGGTCGAGGGCGGTGGGGTCGGTCAGCAGGTTGGCCGCGCCGGGCCAGTGGAACGGCACGAACAGCGTGTCGGGGCGGATGCCGGGCGTCAGGGTGACGGGCAGGGTCGCCTGTCCGTGCGCGGTGACCAGGGTGACGCTCTGGCCGGCGCGCAGGCCGTGGGCGTGGGCGGTGTCCGGGTGGATCTGCACGGCGTTCTCGCCTTTCAGGGCGGGGTTGCGGCGGGTCTGGGTGCCGCTCTGGTACTGCCCGCTCAGGCGGCCGGTGGTCAGGTGCAGGGCGCGCGGCGCGAGGTCCGGGGCGGGCAGGCGCGGCACGTGCAGGGTGGCCAGACCGTCGGGCGTGGGGTAGGTGGGGGCGTAGGCCAGGGGCGTGTCGGGGCCGTCGGCGCGCGGGACGGGCCACTGGGCGCTGGCGCGGTCGAGGCGTTCGGCGCTCAGGCCGCTGTAGTCGGCTTTGGCACCGCGCGTGGCGAGAAAGAAGTCGTCCTGCAGGTCGCGGAAGGTGGGGTACGTGAAGCCGTGGGGCCGGCCGACGGCGTGCGCGAGGTCGCACAGGATCCGCCAGTCCTCGCGGGCGGCGCCGGGGGCGGTCATGGCGCGGCGGCGGCGCTGCACGCGGCCTTCGAGGTTGGTGGTGGTGCCTTCCTCCTCGCACCACATGCTGCCCGGCAGGACCAGCGTGGCGAGCTGCGCGGTCTCGCTGGGCAGGAAGTCGATGACGATCAGATGTTTCAGGGCGCGCAGTTTCTCGGTGATCTGCCCGGCTCCGGCGGCGCTGACGACCGGGTTGCTGCCCAGCACGATCAGCGCGTCGAGGCCGCCCTCGCCGCTCTCGCCACAGGCGTTCAGGAGTTCCTGGGCGCTGTGGCCGGGCTGGGGCAGGTGGTGTTCCGGGACGCCCCAGTGGGCGGCCATCTGGGCGCGGTGGCGGGGGTCGCGCAGGCTGCGGGCGCCGGGCAGCTGGTCGTTCTTCTGGCCGTGTTCGCGTCCGCCCTGGCCGTTGCCCTGGCCGGTCAGGGTGCCGAAGCCGCCGCCCTGCTTGCCGACGTGGCCGGTCAGGAAGGCGAGGTTGATCCAGGCCTGCACGGTGTCGGTGCCGTGGGTGTGCTGTTCCGGGCCGCGTCCGGTGAGGATCAGTGGCGTGCGGGCGTCGGCGTAGGCGCGGGCCAGGGCGATCAGCTCGGCTTCGGGGACGCCGCACTCGTGGGCCACGCGGGCCGGGGGGTAGTCGTCGGCGTGCCACAGGACGTCGCTCAGGCCGTGGGCGGGTGCGGTGGGGCGGATGCGGCCCCACTGTTTCATGAGGTGCAGCAGGCCCAGGGCGAGCACGCCGTCCGTGCCGGGGCGCGGCGCGAGGTGCCGCCCGGCGACCTTGACGGTGGGCGTGACGCGCGGGTCGATGGCGTACACGGCCCCGCCGCGGTCCCTGGCGGCCTTGAGGTACTGCATGACGGGCGGGAGCGTCTCGGCGATGTTCGCGCCGACCAGCACGATCAGGTCGCTGCGGGGCAGGTCGTCCAGCGGGAAGCCCAGGCCCCGGTCGAGGCCGAAGGTGCGGTTCAGGGCGGCGCTGGCCGAGGCCATGCAGTAACGGCCGTTGTAGTCGATGTGCGGCGTGCGGAGGGCCACGCGGGCGAATTTGCCCAGCAGGTACGTCTTCTCGTTGGTGAGGCTGCCGCTGCCGAACACGCCCACGCGCTGCGGGGCGCTGTGCACCAGGGGGCCCAGGGCCTCGCGGACGTAGGCCAGCGCCTCGGGCCAGCCGACGGGGACCAGCTGGCCGTCGCGGCGCAGCAGCGGCGTGGTCAGGCGGTCCGGGTGGCGCAGGTCGTTCAGGGCAGCCAGGCCTTTCTTGCAGACGGTGCCGTGCGCGACCGGGCACTCGCGGGTGGGCGTGGCACGCGTGACCAGGCCCTGTTCGAGGTGCAGGTCGAAGTTGCACTGCACCGCGCAGTACGGGCAGGTGGTGCGGACGGTGCGGGAAGAGGCCGCGTTCATGGGGGGAGCCTGACGGCCAGCGTGAGAAAAGTCAAGGCCAATTTTGCAAGCTGTTAAACTTTTTCGTTACAATTTGTCGAACCGACCAGAAAAATGTGGTTGATGTCCGGTCATTTGTTCAATCTGGCCATAAAAACTTGACAAACCGTTCAGAATCCGGCTCAATGTCCGCAGCAGTCGCCACCGCACCCGCCAGCCGCCCGCTGGCCGCGACGTGCCCGGAGGACCCATGACCCCAACCCATCCCCCCCGCCCCGCGCACGTCGTGATCATCGGCAGCGGCATGGTCGGCCACCGCCTGGTCCAGAAGCTGCGCGACCAGGCAGACGCCGGGGCACTGAACATCACGGTCATCAGCGAGGAGGGCCGCCTGGCCTACGACCGGGTGCACCTCAGCAGCCACCTCGACGACCCGCAGCCCGACCTGTCACTGGCCACCGACGCCGAGTACGCCGCTCAGGGCGTGAACGTCGTGTACGGCCGCGCCACGGACGTGAACCTGCACACGCGCGAGGTGACGGTCGCCGGGCGCACCCTGACGTACGGCGCGCTGGTGTTCGCCACCGGCTCCGTACCGTTCGTGCCGCCCGTGCCGGGCCGGGAAGCCGGCGGGTGCTTCGTGTACCGCACTCTGGACGACCTGGACGCCATCCGTGAGGCCGCCCGCAGCGCCCGCACCGGCGTTGTGATCGGCGGCGGCCTGCTGGGCCTGGAAGCGGCGGGCGCGCTGCGCAAACTGGGTCTGGACACCCACGTCGTGGAGTTCGCGCCGCACCTGATGCCCGCCCAGCTGGACGCCGAGGGCGGGGCCACATTGAGGCGCACCATCGAGGGCCTGGGCATCGGCGTGCACACCGGGAAATCCACGGCAGCGATCACCAGCGGCGAGCAGGGCCGCGTGACCGGCCTGGACTTCACGGACGGCACCCGCCTGGAGACGGAGCTGCTGGTGTTCAGCGCCGGGATTCGCCCGCGCGACGATCTGGCCCGGCAGACGGGCCTGACGGTCGGGGAGCGCGGCGGCATCCGGATCGACGACACGGGCCGCACGAGCGACCCGCACGTGTACGCCGCCGGCGAGTGCGCCCTGCACGACGGCCGCATCTACGGACTGGTGGCGCCCGGCTACCAGATGGCCAGGGTCGTGGCGGCCAGCGTCCTGACGGACCTGGGCCTGCTGACCGGCGAGCCCCCGCTGTTCCGGGGCGCGGACCTGAGCACCAAGCTGAAACTGCTGGGCGTGGAGGTCGCCTCGTTCGGGGACGCCAAAGGCACCACCGAAGGCTGCCGCACCGTGTCTCTGAGCGACAACGTGCGCGGCACGTACTCCAAGCTGGTCGTCAGCGCCGACGGCAGCCGCGTACTGGGCGGCCTGCTGGTCGGCGACACCGCCCGCTACGCGGATCTGCTGGACCTGACGCTGTCCGGCACGCCGCTGACCGTGCCACCCGAGACGCTGATCGTGCCGCCCCTGCCCGGCACCGGACTGGCCGCCACGGGCGACACGCTGATCTGCTCGTGCGAGAACGTGCGCGCCAGCGCCCTGTGCGCCGCCGTGCAGGACGGCGCGCGCGACGTGACCAGCCTGAAGAAGTGCACGGGCGCCGGCACCGGCTGCGGCGGCTGCGTGCCGAACATGCACGGCCTGCTGCAGACTGAACTGCGCCGCCTGGGCGTGGCGGTCACTAACCACCTGTGCGAGCACTACGCGCACTCCCGCCAGGAACTGTTCGATCTGATCCGCGTCCGGGGCCATGCGACCTGGGACAAGGTGCTCGCCGCGCACGGCAGTGGCCTGGGCTGCGAGATCTGCAAACCCGCCGTGGGCAGCATCCTGGCCAGCCTGCATAACGACCTGGTGGTCGCGCCGCAGCACGCGCCATTGCAGGACACGAACGACGCGTTCCTGGCGAACATCCAGAAGAACGGCACGTACTCGGTCATGCCGCGCGTGCCGGGCGGCGAGATCACCGCCGACGGACTGATCGCCATCGGCGCGGTCGCCAAACGCTTCGGGCTGTACTGCAAGATCACGGGCGGGCAGCGCATCGACCTGCTCGGCGCGCACGTGGACGACCTGCCCGCCATCTGGGAGGAACTCATCGCCGCCGGTTTCGAGAGCGGGCACGCGTACGGCAAGAGCCTGCGCACCGTCAAGAGCTGCGTCGGCAGCACATGGTGCCGCTACGGCGTGCAGGACTCCACCAGTCTCGCCGTGCGCCTGGAACTGCGCTACCGGGGCCTGCGCAGCCCGCACAAACTGAAGAGCGGCGTGTCCGGCTGCACCCGCGAGTGCGCCGAGGCCCGCAGCAAGGACTTCGGGATCATCGCCACCGAGCGCGGCTGGAACGTGTACGTCGGCGGGAACGGCGGCGTGACACCCAAGCACGCCGTGCTGCTCGCCAGTGACCTGAGCGAGGACGGGGTCATCACGCTGCTCGACCGCTACCTGATGTTCTACGTGCGGACCGCCGACCGCCTCCAGCGCACGAGCACGTGGTTGGAGAACCTGGACGGCGGCCTGGAGTACCTGCGGAGCGTGATCGTCGACGACCGCCTGGGCATCTGCGCCGAACTGGACGCCGCGATGGCCCGCCACGTCGGCAGTTACCGCGACGAGTGGGCGGCCGCCGTGCAGGACCCGGCCATCCGCGCCCGCTTCCGCACCTTCGTGAACTCCGACGCCCGTGACGACGGCATCCAGTGGGTGGATGAACGCGGCCAGATCCGCCCCGCCGACAACCCGCACCTGTACCCGCTGCCCCTGGGCGGCGACTGATACGGATTCCGTCTGTTTCGCTGACCTCTCCCTGACCCCCGCCCCCCACCCTGACCGCGACGCCCACTCCACGCGCCCTCGCTGGCCGCACCTGCAAGGAGCCTGCATGACCCTCACCGTCTCCCCCATCCCACCTGCCCTGCCCTGGACGCGCGTGTGCGCCGTCAGCGACATCCTGCCCGGCACGGGCGTGTGCGCCCTGATCGCGGGGCAGCAGGTCGCGGTGTTCCGCGTCGCTGGGCGCGTGTTCGCCCTGGGCAACCTCGACCCGTTCACCGGTGTGGGCGTGCTCTCGCGCGGCCTGACCGGCAGTTACACCCGCGACGGTCAGACCCGCCTGAAGGTCGCCTCGCCCCTGCTGAAACACACCTTTGACCTCGAAACCGGCGAGAGCCTGGAAACCCCCGGCGTGCGCGTTCCCGTGTACGCCACCCGCACCGAAGGAGGTGACGTATGGACTGGTTCGCTGGCCTGAACGTACTGAGTCTGGAATCCCGCCGCAGTGAAGAGATGGACACCCTGATCCGCAAGTATGGTGGCGTGCCCCAGGTCGCCCCCAGCATGCGCGAGATGAAACTGGACCTGAGCGCACCGCTCGCGCAGTTCGAACGCGACCTGAACGCCGGGGACATTCACGCGGTCGCCTGCCTGACCGGCGTCGGCACCCGCATGTTCCTGAAAGAACTCGCGGCCCGTGACCCGCAGCACCTCGAGACCCTGCGCGGCGTGCCGTTCGTGTCGCGCGGCAGCAAACCCGCCCAGGCCCTCAAGACCTTCGGGCTGAGCAGCACCATCGTCCCCAAACCCAGCACCTGGCATGAGGTGCAGGAGCACCTGATCGCCACGCTGGAACGCGGGCAGCACGCCGTGATCCTCGAGTACGGCGAGGCCGTCCCGACCGCCATGCTGCGCGAACTCGGGTACGCCGGGATCCGCGTGACGAGCGTGCCGGTGTACCGCTGCGCGTTCCCGCAGGACACCGCCCCGCTGGCCAGGGCCGTGCGGGACGTGATCCTGGGCGGCCCGGACATCCTGCTGCTGTCGAGCGGCACGCAGATCCTGCACTTCCTGAAGTACGCCGAGAAACTGAACCTGCTCGAAGAGGCCCGCGCCGGCCTGCACCGCATGGTCGTGGTGTCCATCGGCCCGGCGTGCAGTGAGGCCGCCGCCGACCTGGGCCTGCGCATCGACCTGGAAGCCAACCCGCACAAGATGGGCATCCTGGTCCGCACGGCCGCCGAGCACGGCCCGGCGATCCTGGCCGCGCGTCTGGGCCGCACCGGCTGATACGGACTCCGATTGAATGGGCTGCAAAGCCCGCTGGGTCCGAGCGAAGCGAGTGGGAGAGAAACGGGTTCCGGACGTGAAGCTGACAAGCCGGCGATGTTCCGGGTTGTCGGCGAAACAAACGGAATCCGTATGACGGGCGCAGCGGCGGAAGCAGGGAGGAGCGCTGTCCGGACCGGCGCTCCTTCCTGCTGCTGTTTCCGTGTGCTGCCGGGTGCTGCCTCCAGGAGGGCCCGCCGCCGCTCAGCCGCTGACGGGGGCGGGCTGGGTGGGTGCCGGGACGGGCAGACCCTGGATCTGCGAGACGAAGAAGGCGGGGCCGCCGTCGTCTCCGAGGATCATGGAGACGTTCAGCTGCGCCCACAGCAGTTCACCGTTCGCGTGCCGGTAGCGTTTGCGCATCTCGTACTGGGTGATGTCGCCGTCCATCAGCTGGCGCAGCAGGGTCAGGTCCGCGTCGAGGTCGTCTGGGTGGGTGATGTCCTGAAAGGTCAGGGTCAGCAGACGCTCGCGCGGGTAGCCCAGCAGGGCGCACAGGGCGTCGTTCACGGTCATGAATCGCCCCAGCGGGGAGACCAGCGCCATGCCGATGGGCGACTTCTTGAACATCGCGACGAACAGCTGCGTTTCAAGGTCGGACATACGGCGGCCTCGTGAGGAACATGACCCATTGTAGGACATCCGGCGGCCGGTTCCCGCCATGGTGGCGGCGCAGGGCAAGGCACCCACCGCTCTGCCGATCACTGATACGGATTCCGTTTGTTTCGCCAACAATCCGGAACTTCACCGGATTGCCGGCTCCACGTCCGGAACCCGCCCCGCTCCCACTCGCTTCGCTCGGATTGAACGGGCTTTGCAGCCCATTCAATCGGAGTCCGCATGATAATGATTTGCTATTCTCAATAGATGCGTGTCCTGCTTCCCCTCACCCTGACCCTCCTGACCGGCGCCGCTGGGGCTGCGGGCTACCCCGTGACCGTCACCCACACCTCCGGGCAGACGACCCTGCGCGCCGAACCCCGCCGGGTCGTCGCGCTCGGCCCGCACGCCCTGGACCTGCTGCTCTCTCTCGGCGTGCAACCCGTCGGGTACGGCGAGGCCTCGCACATCGCCACGCGCGACTACGGCTCCCCCATCCGCCAGATCCGCTACCTGGGCAGCCGCGTGACCGGCGCACCCATCAACGTCGGGGACCGCTTCAACCCCAACCAGGAAGTGCTGCTGTCCATGAAACCCGACCTGATCGTCGGCGAGAACTACGCCGCCGCGAACTACCCGGCCCTGACCCGGCTGGCCCCCACCCTGCTGTTTCACGGCATCCACAGCGGCGACTGGCAGAAGAGCATCGTGACGCTGGGCCGCGCCTTGAACCGCGAACCGCAGGCCAGAGCGGTCCTGAACCGCCACGCGACCTTCATCCGCCGCGCCGCGCAGGACGTGCCCGCCCCGCTGCGCGGCGCCCGCGCCCTGGTCGTCTGGAACGCCGGAGGCCCGCAACGGGACGTGTTCACGGTCCTCGGGCCACGCGACTGGACCGGCGGGTTCTTCCAGAGCCTGGGCTTCCGGCTGACCCTGCCCGGCAGCGCCGACCCCGCCCTCGGCGAGGGCTACCGCAAGGTCAGCAGCGAGGCCCTGGCCAGCCTGGACGCCGACGTGGTCTTCCTGATCGCGTCGAGCCGCAACACCACCGCGCAGGCCCGCCGCGACTGGCAGGCCAACCCGCTCGCGCAGCGCCTGAACGCCAGCCGCAGCGGCCGCGTGTACGTCCTGGACGCGCAACTGTTCAGCCGCCTGCGCGGCTCCATCGCCGAGGAACTGATGGTCCGCGAACTCCAGCGGCAGTGGAAGCCCTGACTGCACCCTCCAGCTGACCGACAGACCAGACAGAACGCGTGCCCCCGACCTGTGCAGGGGCGCGCGTTCGGCTGGAGTAACCGGAATCCGGTTCAGCGGGTCAGGGCGTAGGGGATGACGTGCGGGCAGCCGGTGTCCGGGTCGGTCAGCAGGTGCGCTTTCAGGCCGAACACGTCGCGCAGCATGTCGTGCGTCAGGACCCTGGCGGCCGGGCCGTGCGCGTAGATCTCGCCGCCCCGCAGGGCGATCAGGTGGTCGCTGTAGCGGGCGGCCTGGTTCAGGTCGTGCAGGACCATCACGACCGTCTTGCCCTGCTCGCGGTTCAGGCGCTGCGCGAGGTGCAGGACCTCGAGCTGGTGGGCGGGGTCGAGGTAGGTGGTGGGTTCGTCCAGCAGCAGGATGTCGGTCTGCTGCGCGAGGCTCATGGCGATCCAGGCGCGTTGCCGCTGCCCGCCACTGAGGTCGTCGAGGGCGCGGCCGGCGAAGACGCGCATGCCGGTCTGGTCGAGCGCCCACTCGACGGCCTCGCGGTCGCCGGGGCGGCGGACGGGAAAGCGGCCCTGGTGCGGGTGCCGGCCGAACCACACGAGTTCCTCGACGCTCAGGCCCTCGGGCGCGGTGGGGCCCTGCGGGAGGATGGCGAGGCGGCGGGCGATGTCGCGGCCCGTCAGGGTGTGCAGCGCCTGACCGTCCAGCAGCACCTGCCCGCGTCCCGGTGGGAGCAACCGGGCCAGGGCGCGCAGCAGGGTGCTCTTGCCGCAGCCGTTCGGGCCGATGATGGACGTGACCTGCCCGGCCGGAATGCTCAGGTTCAGGTCCGGGATGATGACGTTCTGGCCGTACCCGAGGCGCAGGTCGCGGGTGGAGAGCGGCGCAGGCCGTTCAGCAGTGGGCCGGTCGGCAGTGAGGGGGCCGGCAGTGGAGGGGTCGGTCATGGAGTTTTCCTCAGCAGGTACAGGAAGTACGGCGCGCCGACCAGGGTGGTCAGCAGTCCGGCCGGGACTTCCAGGGGGGGCAGCAGCGTGCGGCCCAGCGTGTCGGCCGCCAGGACCAGCGCCGCGCCCAGCAGCATCGAGACCGGCAGGGCGCGGGCGTGCCGCGCGCCGACCAGCAGCCGCGCCACGTGCGGGGCGAGCAGGCCCACGAAGCCCAGGATACCCGCGCCGGTCACGGCGGCGCCCGCCAGGGCCACGCCCACGCCCAGCGCCAGCAGCCGCGAGGGGTTCACGCGCGTCCCGAGGCTGGTGGCGAGGTCCTCGCCGAGGTTCAGGATGTCCAGCGTGCGGTGCAGCACCCACGCGGCGGGCAGCAGCACCAGCGCCCACGGGAGCAGGCGCGCGGCGCGGACGCTGTCGGCGCCGTACACGGTGCCGGTCAGGAAGGTCAGGGCGCTGCCCAGGCCGTCGGGCGCGCGGACGAGGACGAGTTGCTGCGCGGCCCCCAGCGCGGCGGCCACGGCCACGCCCACCAGCGCCAGTCGTACCGGGTGCAGCCGCCCGCCGCGTTCCTGCGCGAGCAGCAGCACCAGCCCGAAGCCGCCCCACGCGCCGGCCAGCGCCGCCCACGGCAGGCCGCCGGGAGGCGCGGCGGGCCACGCGAGCAGGAACACGGTTGCGGCCAGTCCCGCCCCGGCCCCCACGCCGATCAGGTCCGGCGAGGCGAGCGGGTTGCGGATCACGCCCTGCATGACCGTGCCGGACGCGGCGAACATCGCGCCGCACAGCAGCGCCACAGCCACGCGCGGGGCGCGCAGCTCCAGCACGAGTTGACGGGTCAGGTCGTCCCCGCCGCCCAGCAGGGCCGCCAGCACCGAGCGGGCCGGGGTCGGGACGGCGCCCAGCCCCAGCGCCAGGATGCCCAGCACGGCGCACAGGGCGGCCAGGATCACGGCGACCGTGACGGCGCGGGCGGTCGTGAAGCGCGGCGCGCCTCCGGGAAGGGCGGTCACGGCTGGTACTGGTAGCCCCGTGCGGGCGCGGCGTCCTGCAGGAAGCGGCTCTCGATGGCCTGCGCGGTCATGAGTTTCAGGGCGGTCGGGCCGCGCCCACGGGTCCAGTCGTCCCGGTCGAAGGTGTACACCCGGCCGCGTTTCACGGCGCTGAGTTTCTGCCACAGCGGGTTTTTCGCCCAGGTGTCCGTGACGGGCTTCTCGTCGGGGGCGGTGAACAGCACCAGCGTCTGCGGGTTCAGGGCGACCAGACCCTCGAGGCTGGTCTCGAACTGCGTCTGCCCGTCACGGACCGGCACGGCGTTGCGGCGCCCCACCGCCTCCAGGAAGCTGCCGGCGAAGCTGCCCTGCGTGTGCACCGTGAACGACGTGGGCGTGACCACGCCCGCCACGAAGGTCGGGGCGTTCTTTTTCGTGAAGGCGCGGGCCTTGGCGATCAGGGTCTTCTGGTCGGCCAGGAGTTGCCGCGCGGCGGCCTCGCGGCCCACCAGCCGGCCGATCTGGAGGGTCTGGTTGTTCAGTTCGTCCAGGTCGGCGCGGCGGCTGGGGAACACGGCGGTCGGCGCGAGGCGCGCGAACCCGGCGGCGCTGTCCTTGTGAACCAGGGCGTCCGCGAGGATCAGGTCCGGGCGGGCGGCGGCCATGGCCTCCAGGCTGGGCTGCGCGCGGCTGCCGGTGTGGGTGATGCCGCCCACCTTCGGGCGCAGGTAGGGGGGCGCGCCCCGGTCGCCGCCCTGCGTGCCGAGCGCCGCGCCGACCGGCCGCACGCCCAGCGCCAGCAGGGTGTCCACGAAGGAGTATTCGAGCGCCACGACCCGCCGGGCGGGTGCGGGGAGGCTCAGGGTGCCACGGTCGGTGGGCACGCTGACCGGCGCGGCGGACGCTCCGGGAGCGAGCAGCAGGGCCGGGAGGAGGGCGGTCAGGAGGGCAGAACGGGAGATTCGGTCGGGCATGATGGATCCTTTCGGGGCAGTTCGTTCGGTATGCGGGTCAGGGTGAGGTGTGGGGGTCAGTCGCGTCGTCCGGCGCGGCGGGCGATCAGCACGAAGAACGGCGCGCCGACCGCCGCGACCAGAATCCCGACCGGGGTCTCGGCGGGCCGGTCGATCAGGCGGGCGGCGGTGTCGGCCAGGGTCAGGAACCCGGCGCCCAGCAGCGCCGCGAGCGGCAGGCTCAGGCGGTGGTCGGGGCCGATCAGGGCGCGCGCGGCGTGCGGAACGATCAGCCCGACGAAGCCGATGGGGCCGGACACGCTGACCGACCCGGCCGCGAGCAGCACGCCCAGGCCCGTGACGATCACGCGGTCGCGTTCCGTGCGCGCGCCGAGGCTGCGGGCGACGTCCTCGCCGAGGGTCAGGACGTTCACGCGCGGCGCGGCCAGCAGCGACAGCAGCAGCCCCCCGGCCAGCCACGGCGCGATCTGGGCGAGCTGCTCCCAGGTGCGCCCGGCCAGCGAGCCGGACAGCGCGAACAGCGCGCCCTGGGCGCGTTCCTCGAACAGGATCTGCACGGCGCGGGTGGCGGCGGCCGCCAGGGACGCGACCGCCACGCCCGCCAGCGCCAGCCGCAGCGGGGTCACGCCGGCCGTGCGGGCCGCGCCGTACGCGGCGGCGGCGGCCAGCAGGCCGCCCAGGAAGGCCGCCGGGACGAACAGCGCGGCGGGCGCGGCCGGGAAGAACACGACCATGATCAGGATGGCGAGCGCGCCGCCCGCCTCCACGCCCAGGATGCCGGGGTCGGCCAGCGGGTTGCGGGTCACGCCCTGGAGCAGCAGGCCCGAGACGCCCAGCGCCGCCCCGGCCAGCGCGGCGACCAGCGTGCGCGGCAGCCGCAGCGTGTGAATGACGAGGCTGTCCGTGCTGTCATCCGGGCGCAGCAGCAGCCGGGCGGCGTCTGGCAGGGGAATGTCGGTCGCGCCGAGTGCCAGGGACAGCAGGACACTCAGCAGCAGCGTCAGCGCGGCCAGGGGCAGCAGCGCGGCGGGCCGGAGCTTCACCCGCCCCCCACCGGCGTGAGGGCCGTGACCGGGCCCAGCGTGAACTGCCGGACCGGGGCGGCGTCGTGCGAGTGACTGGAACCGCGCAGGTGCAGGGATGCGGCGGGCAGGACCGGGGCGCGGTACGTCTCGGGGCCGTGCGGGCCGCTGGCGGTCAGGGTGACGGTGTGGTTACCGTCCGGGTGGGTCTCGACGGTCGCGCGGCGGGCGCGGTTCAGCCAGTCCCAGCCGTGCTGGACGAGCAGGTGCCGGTCGAGCAGCTGCGCCAGCGGGGGCAGGCCCGCGAAGCCGCGCAGGTGCCCGGCGACCTGGGCGGGCGTGACCTCGCGCCGCGCGACCTGCGCGGCCAGTTCCGGGGTCAGGTGCGCCCACAGCAGCCCCGAGGGCAGGTCCACGGCGGTCGCGGCGAAACGGTGCCCGCCGAAGTGCCCGGTTCGCCACGCGCGCACGCCCGCTGCGCCCAGCGCCTGATAGACCGGCACACCGTAGCGGCCGCAGGCGGCGTCCACGGTGCCGTGCGTGCAGACGTGCAGGTCCGGGCCGTCCGGGGCGGGTACGGCGGTCCAGTCGCCGCCGGTCAGCGCGGACGGGTCGAGCAGGGTGTCGTGCAGGCCGCGCGCCCAGTCGCTCTGGGGCAGGTCGCTGGCGTAGTCGCGCCGGACGTACCCGCCTAGCGGGCTGCCGTGCAGGGTATCGGCCAGCGTGTAGTGCCGCACGCGCAGGGCGCGGCCGGGCGTGGTGGGGGCGCTCATGAGCAGGCCGAAGCCGGCGCCGCTGGCCTCGACCTTGCCCCGCAGCGCGGCGAACACGTCCTGCTGTTCGGCTGTCCAGGCGTTCACGTCGCGCAGGCGGGCCCACATGGGCACGTCGAGTTCCAGGACCGTCACCTCGGCCCAGTGGGGGGCGGTGCCGATGGGGTCCTCTCCGGCGGCGCGGGAGTCGTCCGCGCACAGCTTCAGGCGGGGCACGTCAGCGGCCGCTGAGGGCGCGGCTGATCTCGCCGGTCAGGGTCAGGGCGCTCAGGGGGCCGCCGAAGGTCCAGGTGCGTTCGTTCAGGGCGTGGGCGCGGCCGGCCTTCACGAACGGCAGCGCCTGCCACAGCGGGCGCACGCTGGGCGCGCCGAACACGTCGTCCTCGGACTGCGCGACGTACAGGAAGTGCGTGGTGTTCAGGCCGGCGAGCGCCTCGAGGCTGACCTCGCTGAACCCGTACGGCTGCGCGGGGGCCTTCCAGGCGTTCACGAGGCCCACGCGGGTCAGGAGTTCGCTGAGCATGGAGTTGCCGGTGAACAGCCGCAGGGTGGGTGCGCCGCCGCGCGCGGTGAAGGCCTGCGCGAACACGAAACTCTGCCCGGCGCGGCCGCTGCGTTTGAGGTCCTGCCGGACCCGGTCGAGGCGGGCGTCGAGGTTGCTCAGGACCTGCTGCGCGGTGCGTTCACGGCCGAGCAGGCGGGCGGTGGTCTGGAAGGTGGCGCGCATCTCGGCCAGCTGCGAGCCGCCGGCGTAGGGGTCGAAGGCGATGGTGGGGGCAATGGCGGACAGCGCCGCGTAGTTCTGCGTGGCGCGCAGGCGGGTGGTGATGATCAGGTCCGGTTTCAGGGCGCGGATGCGTTCCAGGCTGGGTTGCTGGCGGGTGCCGACGTCCTGCACGGAGGCGCCCAGGGCGGCAGGCACGCGGACCCACTGGGCGTAGCCGCTCAGGTCGGCGGCCCCGACGGGCTGCACGCCGAGGGCCAGCAGGTTCTCGGTGTGGGTCCATTCGAGGGTGACGATGCGTTTGGGCAGTTTCGGCACGCAGGTCTGCCCGAGGGCGTGCGTGACGGTGGTGCAGGCGCTGGTCTGTGGACTGGTCTGGGCACTGGCCGCGCCGGTCAGGGCGGCGGCGAGCAGGGCGGCCAGGAGGGACGGGAGGCGATTCACGGACTGCACCCTAGGTAATCCGAGCGGATTAGTCAAGTATATCAATGATAAATGCCGCCCCAGCTTGACCTCCAGAAATTTTTAGGCAAGACTAAAAAAATGAAGATGCTGCTGCTTTCCGCCGCTCTGCTGTGCGTGGCCGGCACACTGTCCGCCTGCGGCCCGGCCGGACAGACCAACCAGACCACCCCGCAGGGCACCGACACCGGTTCCGACACCGGCGACCGCCCCCGCGTCCTGACCACCTTCACCATCCTGGCTGACATGACCCGCAACGTCGCCGGCGACCGCATTGAGGTCGTGTCCATCACCAAGCCCGGCGCGGAAATCCACGGGTACCAGCCCACGCCCAGCGACCTGATCCGCGCGCAGGACGCCGACCTGATCCTGAACAACGGCCTGAACCTCGAACGCTGGTTCACCCGTTTCACCCAGGACAGCGAGGCCCCCACCATCACGCTGACCGAGGGCATCGAACCCGTGAACATCTCGGCCGACGCCTACGCCGGCAAACCCAACCCGCACGCCTGGATGTCCCCGAAAAACGCCCTGATCTACGTCGAGAACATCCGCCGGGCGCTGACCGACCTCGACCCGGACGGGGCCGACACCTTCCAGACCAACGCAGACGCCTACGCCGCGCAGATCCGCGAGGTCGACCAGCAGCTCTCCACGCAGCTGGGCCAGCTGCCCCCGAACCGCCGCGCGCTGGTCACCTGCGAGGGGGCCTTCAGTTACCTCGCCCGCGACTACGGCCTGAAGGAACTGTACCTGTGGCCCGTCAACGCCGAGGAAGGCCAGGGCACACCCCGCCAGATCCGCGCCGTGATCGACGGCGTGCGCGCCCAGGGCATCCCCGCCGTGTTCTGCGAGAGCACCGTCCCCGACAAGGGCATGCGGCAGGTCGCCGCCGAGGCCGGCGCCCGCTACGGCGGGGACCTGCACGTGGACTCGCTGTCCGACGAGGTCCCCACCTACCTCGACCTGCTACGCAAGGACGCCGACACCATCCTCGCGGGCCTCACGCAGGGGCAGCCTTGAGCGCCCCCGCGCTGGACGTGCAGGGCGTGAGCGTCGCGTACGGCGGCGGCCGCCTCGCCCTGAGAAGCGCCACGCTGACCCTGCAACCCGGCCGGATCTGCGGTCTGGTCGGCATGAACGGCGCCGGCAAGAGCACACTGTTCAAGACGATCATGGGCTTCCTGCCGCCGCTGCGCGGGCAGGTGCAGGTGTTCGGGCAGCCCGTCCGGCAGGCGCAGAAGGCCGGCGTGATCGCCTACGTCCCGCAGGCCGAGGACGTCGACTGGGACTTCCCGGTCAGCGTGCGTGACGTGGTCACCATGGGCCGCCAGGGCCGCATGGGCCTGCTGCGCCGCCCGTCCGCCACCGACCGCGAGGCCGTGCAGGCCGCCCTGGCGCGCGTCTCCATGACCGACTTCGCCGAACGGCAGATCGGGGAACTGTCGGGCGGGCAGCGCAAACGCGCCTTCCTTGCCCGCGCGCTGGCGCAGGACGCCCGCCTGCTGCTGCTCGACGAGCCCTTCGGCGGCGTGGACGTCGGCACCAGCGAGGCCATCACGGGCCTGCTGCGTGACCTCGCGGGCAGTGGCCGCAGCGTCCTGGTCAGCACCCATGACCTGGGCACCCTGGAAACCTTCTGCGACGACGTGGCCCTGATCGCCGACCGCACCGTCCTGACGGTCGGGCCGACCGCGCAGATCCTCACTGCCGAGAACCTCGCCCTCACCTTCGGGGGCCGCTCGCCGCTGCACGACCCGGCCCGCATTCCCGCGCGCGCCCCGGAGGTCCGCTGATGGACGCCCTGCTCACCCCACTGCTGGCCCCCCTCGGGTACGACTTCATGCTGCGCGCCCTGCTGGTCTCCTCGCTGGTCGGCGCGGTCTGCGCGGTCCTGTCGTGCTTCATCACCCTCAAGGGCTGGTCCCTGATGGGCGACGCCGTATCGCACGCCGTGCTGCCCGGCGTGGTCCTGGCGTACCTGCTGAACCTGCCGTTCGTGATCGGCGCGTTCGTGTTCGGCCTGATCAGCGTCAGCGCCATCGGCTTCATCCAGTCCCGCTCGCGCGTCAAGGAGGACACCGTGATCGGCGTGGTCTTCACGGCGCTGTTCTCGCTGGGCCTCGTGATGATCTCGCGCGTGTCCAGCGACGTGCACCTGTCGCACATCCTGTTCGGGGACGTGCTGGGCATCAGCCAGGACGAACTGTGGCAGACCGTCATCGCGGGCGCCGTCGCGCTGGGCGCCATCCTGATCCTGCGCCGCGACCTGCTGCTGTACGTGTTCGACGCCACGCACGCCCGCTCCATCGGCCTGAACACCGGCTTCCTGTACGCCGCGCTGCTGGTCATCCTGGCCCTGACCATCGTCAGCGCCCTCCAGACGGTCGGCGTGATCCTGGTCGTCGCCATGCTGATCACGCCCGGCGCGACCGCGTACCTGCTCACGGACCGCTTCAGCCGCATGATGTGGCTGGCCGTGGCGACCGGCGTGCTGTCCAGCCTGCTCGGCACGTACGTCAGTTACTTCCTGGACGGCGCGACCGGCGCGTGCATCGTCCTGACGCAGAGCGTGCTGTTCGGACTGGCGTTCCTGTTCGCCCCGAAACACGGCCAGCTCGCCCGCCGCCGCCAGCAACGCCTGGAACGCGAGGCGGAGTTGCAGAGCTGAACATCCGATCACACAGAAAGCGCGTCCCTGGAGTGACCGGGGGCGCGCCTCTCTTCTGGATTCAGCCGCCCAGGACGGTGTCCCCGCCGATCCAGACGCGGGCGACGTCGGCGGGCGTGCCGGTGGCGAAGGCGGCGGCCAGGGCGCGTTCGGGGCTGGCGGCGTGGCGGAACACGGCGTCCAGGGGCGTGCCGGGCGCGGGGTTCAGGTGCACGGCGTCGAAGGCGCGGCCCGGCTGGAAGGACCCGGTGTGCGGCAGGTCCAGCGCCTCGGCCCCGGCGAGCGTGGCGAGGTACAGCAGGTGGGCGGGGCTCAGGGGGACGCCGCCGGGCATCAGGTTCTGCATGAAGTGCGCCTGCAATCCCTCTTTCAGCAGGCTGAAGCCGGTGCCGCCGCCCACGTCGCTGCCCAGTGAGACGTGCACGCCGGCGTCCAGGTGGCGGCGCAGCGGGAAGAAGCCGCTGCCGAGCGCGGAGTTGCTGCACGGGCAGTGCGCGGCGGTGCAGCGGTGCGCGGCCATGACGCCCAGTTCGCGGTCGGTCGGGTGGACGTTGTGCGCCAGGACCGAGTGACGGCCGACCAGTCCGGCGCGTTCGTAGGTGTCGAGGTAGTCGCGGGCGCCGGGGAACAGGTCGCGCACGGTCTGGATCTCGCGGGTGTTCTCGTTGATGTGGCTGGTGAAGCGCACGCCGGGGAAGTCGCGCATCAGGGCGGCGCAGGCGTCCAGGATGCCCTCGCTGGCCGACAGGCTGAAGCGGGGCGTCACGGCGTACAGGGTGCGGCCCACGCCGTGCCAGCGTTCGATCAGGGCGCGGCTCTCGTCGTAGGCGCGCTGGGGCGTGGTGTGCAGTTCGTCACGCAGCAGGCGGTCACTGACGACCAGTCCGGTCACGGCGCGCAGGCCGGTGCGGGTGGCCTCCTCGAAGAAGGCGTCCACGGCGCCCGCGAAGTGCGAGCCGAACACCAGCGCGGTGGTCGTTCCGGCGCCGATCAGGCCGCCGATGAAGTCGCGGGCCACGCCGCGCGCGTAGGCGAGGTCGGCCATGCGGGCCTCCTCCGGCAGGGCGCACTGGTCGAGCCAGTCGAGGAGCGGCAGGCCCAGCCCGCCGATCACGCGCACCTGCGGGTAGTGGACGTGCGTGTCGATGAAGCCCGGCAGCAGCAGGCCGCCGCGCAGGTCGGTGACGGGTGCGTCCGGGTGCGCGGCCCGGATGTCCGCGAAGGACCCGGCGGCGCGGATCACGCCGTCCTGGACGAGCAGGCCGCCGTCCGACTGGGCGTCCAGCGCGTCCGGGTGCGTGAAGGGATTGCGGGGCGTGTGCAGGTAGGTGGCGCGGTACAGGGTGGGGGCGGTGGAGGGGGAGGTCATGGGGTCCTTTCTGGGGCGGCGGGCAGCGTCGGGAGGGCAGGCGCCGCCTGAATGAGCGGGAGGAGTTGCGCGGCGACCGCCAGTGCGATCACCGCCGGGTGCTTGCGCTGCGGCCCCCGGATCAGGTCCGGCAGGCCGATGGGCGTGGTGACGCGCGCCAGCGCGGCGGGCGGGTGGCCCAGGTCGCGCAGTTGCGCCTGAAAGCGGATCCACTTGGCGGCCGAGCCGATCAGGCCCACGAAGCCCAGGTCAGACCTGCGCAGCGCGGCGTCGATCAGGGCGGCGTCCTCGGCGTGATCGTGCGTCATGACCAGCAGGTGCGTTCCGGCGGGCAGGTCGTGCAGGGTCATTTCGGGAATGGGCGAGTGATGGACGTGCAGGGTCGCGGCGGCGCCCGAGAGGACCGACAGGCGTTCCGGGGTCAGCTGCGCGGCGCGCGAGTCCACGAGGTGCAGGTGCAGCGGCAGCCGCGACAGGATCCGCGCGAGTTCCAGGCCCACGTGCCCCACGCCGAACACCGCGACGTGCGCGCGGGCGGCCTGCATGGGTTCCAGGAGTAGGGTGACCTCGCCGCCGCAGCACTGGCGGCCGTGGTCATTGGCGGCGCGGTCGGTCAGGCGCAGCGTCAGCAGGTCCGGTGTGGTCGCGCCGGTCGCCAGCAGGGCGCGGGCGCGGTCCACGGCGGTCGCCTCGAGGTTCCCGCCGCCCACGCTGTCCCAGGTGTGTTCGGCAGTGACGAGCATCTTCGCGCCGGCCTCGCGGGGCGTGTGCCCGCGCGCGGCGGCGACCGTGACCAGCACACCCGCCTCGCCCCGCGCGTGCAGGGCGTTCAGGGCCTCGCGCCAGTTCACGCGCCACCGCCGCGCGCGCAGGCGTCAGTCACCGGGCACCTCTTCATGCCGAGCGGTGCGGGCCTCATGCAGCGCCCAGTACACGGCCTCGGGTGTGGCGGGGCTGTTCAGCGGTGTGGTCCGTCCGGGCGGGCCAAAGGCGGCGCAGGCCTCACGCAGCGCCTCGCGGGCCGAGATCGCCAGCATCAGCGGCGGCTCGCCCACGGCCTTGCTGCCGTACACCACGCCGGATTCCGTGGCTCGTTCCAGCAGGCCCACGTTGAACTGTTCGGGCAGTTCGCTGAAACTGGGCAACTTGTACGTGCTGGCCGACTGGGTCTGGAGGCGACCCCGGTTCGGGCCGTCGGACTCGTCCCAGCGGAGTTCCTCCAGGGTCAGCCAGCCCAGGCCCTGCACGTACCCGCCCTCGACCTGCCCCAGGTCGATCAGCGGCGAGAGGCTGTCCCCGACGTCGTGCAGCAGGTCGGCGCGGCGCACGCGGTACGCGCCGGTGAAGCCGTCCACCTCGACCTCGGTGACGCTGGCGCCGTAACTGAAGTACTTGAACGGCTCGCCCTGCATCGCCACGCGATCCCAGTGCAGGCCCGGCGTGCGGTAGAAACCCGCCGCCCACAGCTGCGTGCGCAGGTGGTACGCGTCGTGCACCAGGGTCTTCCAGTCCAGACTGCGGTCCGGATGCCCGATGGGGAACACGCGCCCGGCCTCGAAACGCACGTCGTCCGGGTGCACGCCCAGCGCTCCGGCGGCCACGGCAGCGAGGTTCGCGCGAATCTGGTCGCAGGCGTCCTTGACCGCCCCGCCGTTCAGGTCCGCGCCGCTGCTGGCGGCGGTGGCGCTGGTGTTCGGCACCTTGTCCGTGCGGGTCGGCGCGAGGCGCACCGAGGACAGTGGCACGCCCAGCGCGGTGGCGGCCACCTGCATCATCTTGGTGTGCAGGCCCTGGCCCATCTCGGTGCCGCCGTGGTTGATCAGCACCGAGCCGTCCTTGTACACGTGCACGAGGGCGCCCGCCTGGTTGTACGCCGTGAAGTTGAACGAGATTCCGAACTTGACCGGCGTGACGCTCAGGCCGCGCTTGCGGTGCGGGTGCGCGGCATTGAACGCGGCGACCTCCGCCTGCCGTTCCCGGAAGTCGCTGCGGGACAGCAATTGCGCCCACAGGTCATGCATCCGCTCGGCGTGCCGCACCGGCTGGCCGTAGGGGGTCGCCTCGCCCGGCTGGTAGAAGTTGCGCGCCCGCAGCTCGTGGGCGTCCAGGCCCAGCAGCGGGGCCACGCGGCCCAGGATGTCCTCGGTGACCAGCATGCCCTGCGGCCCGCCGAACCCCCGGAAGGCCGTCTGCGAGGTCTTGTTCGTCCGGGCGATCCGGCCGCGCGCGTGGACGTGCGGGATGAAGTACGCGTTGTCCAGGTGGCACAGGGCGCGCGCCATGACCGGTTCGGACAGGTCGAGGCTCCAGCCGCCGTCGCTGGTCAGGGTGACCTCCAGCGCCGTGAAGCGGCCGTCGGCGTCGAACCCGGCCTTCCACGCCGCGTGGAACGGGTGGCGTTTGCCGGTCTGGGTCATGTCCAGCGTGCGGTTCAGGCGCAGCCGGACGGGCCGCCCGGTCAGGGTCGCACCCAGCGCCGCGACCGCCGCGTAGCCGTGCGGCTGCATCTCCTTGCCGCCGAAGCCGCCGCCCATGCGCAGGCACTGCACGGTCACATGGCTGGACGGCAGGCCCAGGACGTGCGCGGTAATTTCCTGCGTCTCGGTCGGGTGCTGCGTGCTGGACTGGATGAAGACCTGCCCGGCCTCGTCCACGTGCGCGAGCGCGGCGTTCGTTTCGAGGTAGAAGTGCTCCTGCCCGCCGATGTCGAACTCGCCCGTGAACACGTGCGCGGCCTGCGCGAAGCCGACCGCCACGTCGCCGCGCGCCAGGGTGGACTGCGCGCCCTGGAAGGCCCCGGCGGTGATGGCCTCGCGGACCGTGATGACCGACGGCAGCGGCTCGTAACTGACCTGCACGGCGGCGGCCCCCAGACGGGCGGCGTCCTCGGAGTCGGCCAGCACCCACGCGACCGGGTGGCCGTGGTACATGGCGACCGTGGGGAACAGCGGTTCGTCGCCCTTGACGCCCGCGTCGTTCACGCCGGGCACGTCGGCGGCGGTCAGTACGCGCACGACGCCCGGCACGGCCAGTGCGGCCTGCGTGTCCAGGCCCGTCACGCGGGCGTGCGCGTGCGGCGACCCGACCGGCCACGCGTGCAACAGGTTCTGGAGCCGCACGCCCAGGTCGTCGGTGTACAGCGCGTGCCCGGTGACGTGCAACGCGGCGCTCTCATGCGGAATGGCCTCGCCCACGGGCGCGGCGTCCGGGCGTTCGTGCAGGCTCATGCGCCCACCTCCTGTGCCTGCATGGCGGTGTCCTGCGATTCGAACCAGAATTTCAGCAGGCTCTGTTCCAGCATCGCGGCGCGGTAGGCGGCGCTGGCGCGGTGGTCGCTCAGAGGCGTGCCGGTCTGCCCCAGCAGGCGCGCAGCTGTCCGGACGGTCGCTTCCGTCCAGGGCTGCCCCTCCAGCGCCGCCTCGGTTTCATGGGCGCGCAGGGGCGTGGCGGCCACGCCGCCCAGGCCGATGCGGGCGCGCGTGACCACGCCGCCCTGCACGTCCAGCGCGTACCCCACCGCCACGCTGGAGATGTCGTCGAAGCGGCGCTTGGCGATCTTGTGGAAGGCGGTCAGGGGCGAGAGCGGCAGCGGAATCCGCACGGCGGCGATCAGTTCGCCCGGCTGCCGCACCGTCTGGCGGTAGCCGGTGAAGTAGTCGGCCAGCGCGACCTCGCGCACGCCGCCGGGGCCGACGAGTTGCACCGAGGCGTCCAGCGCCAGCAGCGCGGGCGGGCTGTCCCCGATGGGCGACGCGGTGCCCAGGTTGCCGCCCAGCGTGGCAGAGTTGCGGATCAGGCGGCTAGCGAACTGCGGGAACCACCCGGCCAGCAGCGGCACGCGCCCGTCCAGGCGGCGTTCCAGCTCGCTGAGGCTGTGGCCTGCGCCCAGCAGCAGCGAGTCCGCGCGCTCCTCGAACACCCGCAGTTCCGGCAGGTGATCCACGGCGACGGTCACGGCGGCCCGCGCGTGGCGCAGGTTCACCTCCACGCCCCAGTCGGTGCCGCCAGACAGTACCTTCGCGTCCGGGTGCGCGGCGAGCAGGTTCAGGGCTTCAGCCAGGGTCGCGGGGCGGTGGAACGCGCCGTCCGGGGCGTTCAGGGCCGTGGGGCGCGGGGCCGGGGCGGGCCCGGCGCGGCGCGCAGCCAGGGGGTCAGCGGCGTCCGGCGTGCCCAGCGCGTACGCGGCGTCCGCGATGGGGCGGTAGCCGGTGCAGCGGCACAGGTTCCCGCTCAGCGCGTGCAGGTCGAAGCCGTTAGCTGCGCCGTGCTGGCCGTCCACGCGGTCCGGGCGCAGGTACTCGGCGGCCATGCTGACCACGAAGCCCGGCGTGCAGTACCCGCACTGCGAGCCGCCCCGCACCGCCAGTTCCCGCTGCGCCGGGTGCAGCGCGGCGGGCGAGCCCAGGCCCTCGGCGGTCACGACCTGCGCGCCGTCCACGGCGGCCAGCGTCACCAGGCAGGCGTTCACGCTGTCCCAGCGGGTGCCGCCCTGCCCGTCATCGCGGGCGATCAGGACCGCGCACGCGCCGCACTCGCCCTCGGCGCAGCCTTCCTTGCAGCCGGTCAGGCCCTGGGACCGCAGGGTGTTCAGGAGATTCGTGTGCGCTCCGGCGGGCACCTCGCGCGGCTGGCCGTTCACGGTCAGGTTCACTGTCTGCATGTCGCTCCTTGACCACCCTTCGTGCGGTGGGAAACACCCGGCGGACAGCGCCCACCAGCCTGAAGGCCTTCAGGGGCGGACGCATGGTTCACGCCGGACGCGGAGTCGGGGGCGGGCCGCTGGTTATCCATGCAGAACAACGGCCTGATTGGGTACCCACCCAGCATAAGGCAAGGGCCGCAGTGGCGCACGCCGCTCGTCTGGGCAGGAAAGGGGCCGGGTCGTCCAGTGAACCCGGTACAGAACAGCGCGAATTGCGGCACAATGGCGGCGTTCCGAATCCGGCCGCGCCACGCGGCACCACACACCCGGCGGGCGCAGGAAGGCCCGCCCTGAACCCAGGGAGAACCTATGAGCGAACCGAACGCAGACATCATCGTGGTGGGAGCCGGACTGGCCGGACTGGTCGCCGCCGCCGAGGCCGCCGACGCCGGAAAGCGCGTGCTGCTGCTGGATCAGGAGGGCGAGCAGAACCTGGGTGGGCAGGCCTTCTGGTCGTTCGGGGGCCTGTTCCTGGTGGACAGCCCCGAGCAGCGCCGCCTGGGCATCCGCGACAGCCGTGAACTGGCCCTGAGCGACTGGATGACCACCGCCGGTTTCGACCGGCCCGAGGATCACTGGCCCCGGCAGTGGGCGCAGGCGTACGTGGACTTCGCGGCGGGCGAGAAACGCTCGTGGCTGGCCGCGCAGGGCCTGAAACTGTTCCCGGTGGTCGGCTGGGCCGAGCGGGGCGGGCAGGGCGCGCTGGGACCGGGCAACAGCGTCCCGCGCTTCCACATCACCTGGGGGACCGGGCCGGGCGTGGTCGAGCCGTTCGAGCGGCGCGTGCGTGCCCACCTGCAGTCCGGGCGCATCCGCGCGCACTTCCGGCACCGGGTACGGGAACTGGTGTTCGACGGTCCGGCCGTGGCAGGCGTGCGCGGCGACGTGCTGGAGCCCTCGGCGGTCGCGCGCGGCGAGGCGAGTTCCCGCGTGATCGTCGGGGACTTCGACCTGCGGGCCGGGGCGGTCATCGTGACGTCCGGCGGGATCGGCGGGAACCATGAGCTGGTGCGCCGCAACTGGCCGCGCGAGCGGCTGGGTGAACCCCCGGCGTTCATGGTGGCGGGCGTGCCGGCGCACGTGGACGGGCAGTTGCAGCAGACGGTGCACGCGCAGGGCGCGAACCTGATCAACCCGGACCGCATGTGGCACTACACCGAGGGCCTGCGTAACTGGAACCCCATCTGGAAGGGGCACGGCATCCGCGTGCTGCCGGGGCCGAGCAGCCTGTGGCTCTCCCCGGGCGGCGAGCGGCTGCCGTACCCGCACGCGCCGGGCTTCGACACGCTGGGCACCCTGACGCACATCACCACGCAGGGCTGGCCGTACACGTGGTTCGTGCTGAACCGCGCGGTTATCAAGAAGGAATTCACGCTCAGCGGCTCAGAGCAGAACCTCGATCTGACCGAACGGGACATCCGCGCCACGCTGGGCCGCGTGGGCAGCCGCGTGTCACCCAGCGTGCAGGCCTTCATGGACCGGGGCGAGGACTTCGTGGTCCGCGACACTCTGGACGAGCTGCTGCGCGGCATGGCCGACCTGACCGGCGACGGCCTGCTGGACCCCGAACAGGTCCGCCGCGAGATTCACGCGCGCGACGCGGCCCTGGCCAACCCCTTCGGGAAGGACCCGCAGATCACCGCGCTGCGCGGCGCCCGCGCCTACCTGGGCGACCGACTGGTGCGCGTCGTGAAACCGGGCCCGCTGCTGGACCCGCAGAGCGGCCCGCTGATCGCCGTGAAACTGAACATCCTGACCCGCAAGACCCTCGGCGGCCTGGAAACCGACCTGAGCGCGCGCGTGCTGGGGCACGGCGGGCAGCCCATTCCCGGCCTGTACGCGGCGGGCGAGGTCGCGGGCTTCGGCGGCGGCGGCCTGCACGGCTACCGCGCGCTGGAAGGCACCTTCCTGGGCGGCTGCCTGTTCAGCGGCCGGATCGCGGGCCGCGCCGCCGCCGGGGCCGTGTAGCGCCACTCCCATCAGCTGATATGGACTCCGATTGAATGGTCTTTGCAGCCCATTCAATCCGAGCGGATGCGAGTAAGAGAGAAACGGGTTCCGGACGTGGAGCCGGCAATCCGGTGAAGTTCCGGATTGTTGGCGAAACAAACGGAATCCGTATGAAACCCACAAAAAGGGAGGCGCGGCCGCAGTGGCCGCGCCTCCCTTCAAACGGTCAGGCCGTTTCTTACAGGTTGCCCTTGAGGGTGCTGGCGACCTTGAAGGCCACTTTCTTGCCGGCGGGAATCTGGATCTTCTCGCTGGTGCCGGGCTTGACGCCGGTGCGGGCGGCGGTGGCCTTGACGCTCAGGGTGCCCAGACCGGGCAGGCCGACGCTCTGGCCGCCCTTGATGGCGCCCACGATGACGTCCAGCATGGCGCTGACGGCTTCCTCGCTCTGCTTCTTGGTCAGGCCGGTCTTGTCGGCGACCATTTCCACGAGCTGGGTCTTGGCGACCTTGGTGCTCTCGGCCTTGGGGGCGGCCTTGGCGGCGGGAGCGGCCTTGGCAGCGGGCTTCTTGGCGGGGGCTTTAGCAGACTTTTTCGTCATGGTGAGCAGCATGACATACCGCCGCGCCCTTGGGAAGGGGGGAGTGGGGCCAGGAATGCCCGCCAGCACGCCCTTCCGCAGTCACGTAAGGCGAAAACGCCCTGCCACACGCGCTTTTTCCGATCTGCGGAATTCGGGCGTGTGGCACGTCACTTCCAGTGTATGAAGGTCGCCTCACGCCCGGTCCGGCCACCTGGGCAGACGAACCGGGCTTGCCGGGGCGCCGCGCTGCGCTACACTCGGTTCACCCACAACCTGTTTTCGGCGGTCCACCCGCGTTACCTGGACCCAGGGGGCCGCCGTCTCACTGCCACGGAGGCTCCTATGACGACTGCTCCTGCTCCTACCCGCTACTGGCCCGCCGGGAAACCCCGGTCCCTGACGCTGCCCGCCACCGGCCTGATGCACAGCCTGCACGTGTCCGCCGACCGTTACCCGGACAAGGTGGCGCTGTGGCACTACGGCCGCGAGATCACGTACCGCGAGTTGCGTGAGCAGGCCGAACATCTCGCCGGGCATCTCGCCGCGCAGGGCGTCGGCAAGGGCGACCGCGTGGCCGTGTGGATGCAGAACAGCCCCGCCTGGGTGATCAGTGCCTTCGCCGCGTGGCACCTGGGCGCGGTCGTGGTGCCGCTGGCCCCCATGCTGCAGGCCCGCGAGTTCGGGTTCTTCCTGCAGGACGCCGGGATCCGCGTGGGCGTGGTCGGCGCGGAACTGTACGAGCGGGCCAAGCAGGGCGGACTGGCGCACGCGGTCGTGGCGAACGTCATGCGCGGCACGGACGCCGCCCGGGCCGGTGTGGCGCTGCCGGACGGCCTGGACCTGGAGCCGGAGGTGCAGGGCGGCGACGTGACGCTGGAAACCGCGCTCCAGGCCGCGCCGGTCCCGATGGCGGACGTGAGTGCCGACGACCTGTGCATCATGCCGTACACGTCCGGCACGACCGGGCTGCCCAAGGGCTGCATGCACACGCACCGCAGCGTGCAGGCGAACGTGTTCGGCGCGGGCGTGTGGGTGGACAGCAGCGTCGAGGACGTGTTCCTGGCGGCCCTGCCGTTCTTCCACGTGACCGGCTTCATCAACTCGCTGATGGGCGCCGTGAGCAGCGGCGCGCGGGTCGTGATCATGTCCCGCTGGGACCGCGACGCGGCCCGCACGCTGATCCGCGAGCAGGGCGTGACGCTCTGGACGAACACGCCCACCATGGTCATCGACCTGATGGCCTCCCCGAACTTCGACCCGGCGGACCTGGGGTCGCTGCGCAGCGTCACGGGCGGCGGCGCCAGCCTGCCCGCGTCGGTCGGCCAGCGGCTGCTGGACCTGACCGGCATCATGTTCCTTGAAGGGTACGGCCTGTCCGAGACGATGGCGCAGTCGCACAGCAACCCCAAGGGCCGGCAGAAACTGCAGTGCCTGGGCATTCCGCTGTTCAACGTGGATTCCCGCATCGTGGACATCGAGACCGGGCAGGAACTCCCGGCCGGGCAGACGGGCGAGATCGTGATCCGGGGGCCGCAGGTCATGCAGGGCTACTGGAACCGCCCCGACGCGACCACCGAGGCGTTCATGGACATCGGCGGGCAGCAGTTCTTCCGCACGGGCGACCTGGGGTACATGGACGACGAGGGGTACTTCTACTTCGCGGACCGCCTGAAGCGCATGGTGAACGTGTCCGGCATGAAGGTCTGGCCGGCCGAGGTCGAGAACCTGCTGCACGGCCACGCCGCCATTCAGGAAGCCTGCGTGATCAGCGTGCCGGACGAACGCAGCGGCGAACGCGCCCGCGCGCTGGTCGTGCTGCGCCCCGGCATGAGCGCCACGCCCGCTGAACTGGAAGCCTGGGCGCGCGAGCAGATGGCCACCTACAAGGTCCCGCGTGACTGGCAGTTCGTGGACAGCCTGCCGCGCAGCCCCACCGGGAAGGTCGCGTGGCGGCAGTTGCAGGAGGCCGCGCGCGCCCCAACGGCCTCCTGAACACCCACAGCCAGAGCAGGTGAAGAGCGCGTCCCGGTCACGACCACCGGGACGCGCTCCTCCGCTGTCAGAATGGGCGTCCGTCCGGCTCCACTTCCCCACCCTCGCGAGGTGCCCTGCATGACCTACCAACCGAATCCGCAGCGTTACGAGGCCCTTCCCTACCGCCGCGCGGGCCGCAGCGGCCTGCTGCTGCCGGCCGTGTCGCTGGGCCTATGGCATAACTTCGGCGGCGTGGACCGCTTCGAGAACGCCCGCGCGATGGTCCGCACGGCCTTCGACGCCGGGATCACGCACTTCGATCTGGCGAACAATTACGGGCCGCCGCCCGGCAGCGCCGAGGAGACCTTCGGGCGGCTGCTGCGCGGCGACCTCGCGCCGTTCCGGGACGAGCTGATCGTGTCCAGCAAGGCCGGGTACACCATGTGGCCCGGCCCGTACGGCGACTGGGGCAGCCGCAAGTACCTGCTGGCGTCGTGCGACGCGAGCCTCAGGCGGCTGGGCCTGGAGTACGTGGACGTGTTCTACCACCACCGCCCGGACCCGAACACGCCGCTGGCGGAGACCATGGGGGCGCTCGACCAGATCGTGCGCAGCGGGCGGGCGCTGTACGTGGGCGTCAGCAACTACCCGGCGGCGCGGCTGCGTGAGGCGGCCGCCATCCTGCGGGAGCTGGGCACGCCGTTCGTGCTGAACCAGCCGAGTTACTCGATGTTCAACCGCTGGCTGGAACCCGACGGTCTGCCCGGCGCGCTGGAGGACGAGGGCGTGGGCGCGATCGTGTTCAGTCCGCTGGCGCAGGGCCTGCTGAGCACCCGTTACCTGAACGGCATTCCCGACGATTCCCGCGCCGCGAGCGCCACCGGGTTCCTGAAAACAGACGCCGTGACCCCGGAGCGGGTCGCGCAGGTCCGCGCGCTGAACGACGTGGCCGCCGCGCGCGGGCAGACGCTGGTGCAACTGGCGCTGGCGTGGGTGCTGCGCTGGCCGCAGGTGACGAGCGCCCTGATCGGCGCGAGCCGCCCCGAGCAGATCACCGACGCCGCCGGAGCCCTGAACGCCCCGCCCCTGACCGACGCGGAACTGAACGCCATCGAGGCGATCCTGAGCGGCGCGCCCGCGTAAGGGCCGGGTAGAATCGTCAGCATCCTCACCCGCCCCTCTGCCCTTCCCGCTCCTGAAAGGACCCTGCCATGACCCACCCGACCAGCGCCGACCTGCCCGCCTTCCTGCCGCTCACGCCCCGCTACCAGGCGCGGGTGTGGGGCGGGGACCGCCTCGCCCCGCCCGCCCCGGACGGCACGCCCATCGGGGAGGCCTGGATGGCCGACAGGCAGAGCGTCGTGAGCGGCGGCCCCCTGGCCGGTCAGACGGTCGCCGACCTGCTGGCCGCGCACCCGGCCGCGCTGCTGGGTGCCGGGCAGACCGCGCAGGACGGCTTTCCGCTGCTGATCAAGCTGCTCGACTGCCGCGACTGGCTGAGCGTGCAGGTTCACCCGAACGACGCACAGGCCCGCGAGATGGTCGGCCCCGGCGAACGCGGCAAGACCGAGGCGTGGCACTTCCTGCACGTCGAGCCCGGCGCGGAGCTGCTGGCCGGCGTGCAGCCCGGCACGACCCCGCAGGCCCTGGCGGACGCCATCCGGGGGGGCGGCATCCTGGACCTCAGCCAGCGCCACCAGCCGCACGAGGGGGACACGCTGTTCATCCCGGCGGGCACCCTGCACGCCCTGGGGCCAGGGCTGCTGCTGTACGAGGTGCAGCAGGCCAGTGACACCACGTACCGCGTGTTCGACTGGGACCGCCCCGCCAGCGCCGGCCGCGCCCTGCACCTCGAGGAGAGCGTCGCCGTGACCGACCCGGCCCGGCAGGGGCAGCTGCGGACCGCCGCGCAGACCGGCGGACTCGGTGAACTGGTCCGCTGCGAGCAGTTCACGCTGACCGGCATCACGGGCGGGATCGAGCAGAACACCGGGGGCCGCTTCGCTCTGGTGACGGTCGTGAGCGGCACCCTGACCCTTCGCGCCGGCAGCGAGACCCTGACCCTCGGCACGCACCAGACCGCCCTGATTCCCGCCGCGACCGGCCCGTACCGCCTCGACGGGCACGGGCGGGCGCTTGTCGCGCAGCCGGGCCAGGGGACAGCGGAGAGCGGGGGCAACGGCTCCTCACGGGGCTGAACGAACCGACCTCAAGCCTGAGCGGAGGCCCCCGGCGTGATCTGCCAGGGGCCTCCGCATCGTTCCCGGGGGGGGTTGCGGTAGGGAGTGACCGGGGCGGAGGTCCGCCGCCCATCCACTTCCTACTTCCTGCGCCCGGTCCGTCAGTCGGCGGCGCTCTCCCCCACCTGCTCGGTGGCATGGACGGTGATGGGTGTGCCGTTCACGGCGGCGTTGCCGGTCAGGGCGTCGATGCGCGTGGGGTCGGTCAGGTCGTTCAGGCTGGCTCCGGCGTGCTGGGCGGCGGTGCTCAGGCGGGTGCCGCCGCGGGCGTGGCCGAACCCGTGGGGGAGGCAGGCGACGCCGGGCATGACGGTGTCCGTGATTTCCAGTGGCGCGGTGATCTCGCCGACGCGGGAGCGGATCAGGATGGTCTGGCCGTGTTCGAGGCCCTGGGCGTCGGCGGGGTTGAGCTGCACGGTGCAGCGGTCGGGGCCGCGCATCAGGCGGGGCGTGTTGTGCATCCAGGAGTTGTTGCTGCGCAGCTGCCGGCGGCCGATCAGGACCAGGGGTTCGGGCGTCTGGTCGAGGGTGGCCTGCAGGCGGGGCAGGTCGGCGAGCATGGGGGCGGGCGCGAGGTGCAGCTCGCCGGTGGCGGTCAGGAGGCGGCCGGGCAGGCAGGGTTGCAGCGGGCCGAGGTCCACGCCGTGCGGATTGGCTTTCAGGTCGTCCAGGGTCAGGCCGCTGCGGCCGTGCGCGAGGCCGGCGCCCAGGCGCTGTTCGGGCGTGGCGAGGGCCTTGCCGGTCAGGCGCTGCACGAGGCCGTCGAAGATCTGGTAGTCGAAGCGCTGGTCGGGGCGGATCGGGAAGACCGGCTGGGAGTAGCGGGCGGTGTTGCGCACGGCGAAGTGGTGGAAGATCACGTCGTAGTGCGGGACTTCCAGCCCGAAGGCGGGCGGCAGGATCACGTGCGCGTGGCGGGTGGTTTCGTTCAGGTACGGGTCGATGCTGACCATGAAGTCCAGGCCTGACAGGGCGCGGTCCAGGGCGGCGCCGTCCGGAACGGACAGGACGGGGTTCCCGGCGACCGTGATCAGCGCGCGGATCTGGCCTTCGCCGGGCGTCAGGATCTCCTCGGCCAGGGCGACGTTCGGGAGTTCACCGTCGAATTCCGGCAGGCCGCGCACGCGGGTGTGGTGGCGGCCGTGGTGGGTCGCGCCAGCTTTCGCGCCGGCGAGCAGGTCGAAGGCGGGCGCGGGGAACATCGCGCCGCCCTCGGTGTCCAGGTGGCCGGTGACGGCGTTCAGGGCGTTCACGAGCCACTGGCACAGTCCGCCGAATTCCTGGATGCTCAGGCCGATGCGGCCGTACGCGGCGGCGCGGGGCGCGGTGGCGAAGGCGCGGGCGAGTTCGCGGGTCACGCCCGCGCTGACGCCCGTGCGGGCCTCCACGGCCTCGGGCGTGAAGGGCGCGGCGGCCGTTTTCAGGGCATCCAGGCCGGTCATGACGCCGCCCAGGTGCGCGGTGCGTTCCAGGCCGCTGGCGAAGACCTCGTTCAGCAGGGCCAGCAGGAACAGGGCGTCGGTGCCGGGGCGGATGTGGTGGAAGTCCGTGGCGTACTCGGCGCTCTCGGTGCGGCGCGGGTCGAGCAGCACGACGCGGCCGCCGCGCGCGCGGATGGCTTTCAGGCGGTCGCGGATGCCGGGCGCGGTCATGATGCTGCCGTTGCTGGCCAGCGGGTTGGCGCCCATCATCAGGAAGAAGTCGGTGCGGTCGACGTCGGGGATGGGCAGCATGAGCGGGTGCCCGAACATCTCGGCCCCGGCGAAGTGGTGGGGCAGCTGGTCGATGCTGGTGGCGGTGTAGCGGCTGCGGCTGCCCAGGGCCTTCAGGAACGCCCCGGCGGACAGCAGCGTGCCGCTGTTGTGCACGCTGGGGTTACCCTGGAAGGTGGCGACGGCGTCGGCGCCGTGCTGCTCCCGCACGGCCCGGAGTTGCGCGGCGACGTAATCGAGGGCTGCGTCCCATTCCATGGATTCCCAGCGGTCCCCGACGCGGCGCATGGGGGTTTTCAGGCGGTCGGGGTCGGCGTGCAGGTCGGGTAGCGCCGTGCCCTTGGGGCAGATGTGGCCGCGGCTCAGGGGGTCGTCGGGGTCGCCGCGCACGTCGGTGACGCGGCCGCCCTGCACGGTGATCTTCAGGCCGCAGATGGCCTCGCAGAGGTTGCAGGCGCGGTAGTGGATGCCGTCGGGGGCGGGGGGGCTGGGGTACGGGTGGGTGGGATCGGTTGCGAGCATGAGGGAGCCTCCGTGGGGTCCGGTCGCGGGGACCGGCTGAGGGCAGGAGAGGGTCGGCGGTGGGGGCCGGGGCTGCCTGGGCGCTGAATTGTGGACTGGGTTCAGTATGCCACCCCCAGTCGGCCCGGCATGTGGGACAGCCCGCTGGGGCATGGGATTTAGGAACTCTTCATGTGCGGTGGGACCGGGAGTGCCGGACCAGGCCACTCAGAAAAGAAACATGCCCTGTCACGGTGAATCTCCCCTCACCTCTGGTAGTGACCACACGAATCCGGCGTTCTGAGGGCAGGCCCCCGGTCTAGGCAGGCCAGCCGACACGCATCTGACACATTGACAGTTCGGCTTGACCCACCCCCCCCCACCCCCGTAGGCTCAACCTCACGAGTCATACATGATTCGGCCTGTGTTCTCAGGAGTCCCACACGGACCTCCCTGTTCTGAAAACTGGCCGTCTATACCCCGTGTTCAGTCCGCGCGCCCGGACCTGGACCGGCACGGCCATTCCCTGTCCTTCGTCACGCGCCCTCATCAAGGAGTCACCCCACCCCATGGCCCTGAAACCAAGCTCCGTCGGTTCTGCCCTTCTGCTCGGCACCCTCCTGATCGGCTGCGGCACCACCAGCACGCCCAGCGACACCACCGCCCCCACCGTGACCCTGACCGCCACGCCCAACCCCGTCACGACCGAGGCAGCCAACAACCTCACCCTGAAAGCCGACGCCAGGGACGCCACCGGCGTGACCCGCGTCGAGTTCTTCGAGGGCAGCACCAAGATCAGCGAGGACACCACCGCGCCCTTCGAGTTCACCACCAGCGTCACCGCCGTGAACAACGGCAAACGCACCTACACCGCCACCGCGTACGACGCCGCCGGGAATAAAGCCAGCGGCAGCACCGAGGTCACGGTCGCCATCACCGCCAACACCGCCCCGCTCAGGGGCACGGTCGTGGACCAGAACATCGGCGCGCCCGTCGCGGGCAGCACCATCACTGTCTCGCGCGCGGGCACGGTGCTGGGCACCGTCACGACCGGAGCGGACGGCACCTTCACCCTCAGCGGCCTGAGCGCCGGCACCTACGACCTCCGGGCCCGCAAGACCGGCATGGCCGGCTCGGACCTGTACGGCGTCGTGGTGGGCACCGAGACGCCCAGCGTGAGCCTCGTGCAGCGCCCCGCCTTCGAGACGAGCGCCACCACCAACCCCGCCACGCTGGTCATCACCCGCGCCGACGGCAGCCCCATCGCGGGCGCGACCTTCACGGACAACGTGGACTTCCGCATCAAGACCGCCCCCACCAGCGACCACGTCGGCCCGATCCGCATCATGTACGCGCAGCTGGGCCGTACGCCCGGCAGCGGCGGCGTGACCAGCTCGACCACCGCCAGCAACTGGAACTACTCGCCGCCCCAGGATCAGACCGGCGTGATCGACACGGACAAGGTGACCACCAGCGGCAACTTCACCGCCGGGTTCGGCAGCGCTGCGGGCGAGCGCGTCTACCTGGAAATCATGACGGTGGACTACAACTACAACTACTCGCGCTACATCGTGCCGATCAACCTGATCAACACGGGCGCGGCCGCCGCGAACACCGTCACCGCCCCGACCGGCGTGGCCGCCACTGCCTTCACCCTGAAACAGGAAGGCTCGTGGACCACCCCCTACGACGCGCCCACCCCGGACGCCGCCCCGAACGGCAGCGGCGTGTTCGTGGACGTCCGCTGGTGCTACACCAACGTGGCCGCCAAACCCTTCGCGTTCGACATCGAGCGTTCCGGTGACGGCACGACCTTCCAGAAGATCGGCACGGTCGGCGGCGCGGCCAGCACCTCGTGCAGCACCAACCAGGCGGCCCGCCCGTACAACTTCCGGGACACCAGCAGCGACCTGAGCGTCGGCAAGACCTTCACGTACCGGGTCGTGGCGCGCGGCGCGAACAGCGTGCCGGGCACCGTCAGCAAGACCACGCCCCTGGCGCAGTTCACGCCGACCTTCCAGGGTCCCGCCGACGAATCCACCGGCGTGAGCCTGACCCCCACCTTCGTCCTGGGCCACAACCAGGCGGCCATCGGCGCGGACGGCGCGGCCTTCAACCTGCGCCTGCGCGACCTGATGACCCTGGGCGGCTACAACCTGCCCGGCACGGCCTCGAACGCCCTGATCCGCGTCGAGGAAGGCACCGGCAGCGGCGGGAACGGCGTCACGCCCGGCCAGTCCCTGGTGTTCACGAGCACCGGCCCGGTCCTGGGGGCGCCCACCACGGCCGCGTCCATCCTGGCCGACACCGGCGGCCGGTACCTGCCCACCAACCCCGGCCGCGCCAGCGTGGACACGGCGGCGCACACCGTCAGCCTCCCGCTGAACTCGTTCGTGACGACGCCGCTGCAACCCCTGCGTCCCTACAAGTGGGAGATGTACTCCGGCTTCGCGTACCGCTACGCCCCGGACGAGGGCAACCGCATCTCGGCGTACTCGGTGTTCACCTGGCCGTCCTCGCTGGAAGCGCCCATCAACCAGACGCGCCCCGTGAACCTCAACTGGGACTTCATCACCGGCGAGAAGTGACGCCCGCGCGCTCTCTGCTCCCTTCCGACCTGCCCCGACCGTACTTTGCCCTGCGAGGAACCCCCTGATGCGTAAGAACCTCCCACTGACCCTCGGAGTGCTGGGCCTGACCGCCCTGCTCGCCGCGTGCTCCACCCAGACCGCCGCTCCCGTCGCCGCGCCGGCACCCGCCGACACCGACCTCGCCACCGCCGGCACCACGCAGTACGTGCGCAACGAGGTCGTCGTCGGGTACGACACCCAGGCCGGCCTGAACGCCGCCGCCGCCGCCATGAACGGCACGGTCGTCCGGACCATCCCGGAGATCCGCACCGCGCTGATCCGCGTGCCGGGCGACGCCCTGAAAGTCGCCGGGACCGGCTCGAAAGTCAGCGGCGTCCGCTACGCCCGCGCGAACGTGGTCGTCACGCCGCAGCGCGGCGACCCCACGCCCGTTGCCGAGGCGGGCCTGAACGCGCAGGCCGCCAGCGCCGACCAGATCTTCGACAAACTGCCGCAGTACGCGCTCGACCCCCGCCACCTGAACGCCAAGGCCGCCTGGGACAAGGGTCTGACCGGTAAGGGCGTCCTGGTGGCCGTCATCGACGATCCGGGCGACGTGACCCACCCGGACCTCGCGCCCAACTGGGCCGGGAAGGCCTTCGATCCCGCGCAGGCCAAGACGTACACCAACGGGGCGGAATGGGCCAAGTACTTCCAGAAACCCGAGAACGACCACGGCACGTACGTGGCGTCCAGCATCATCGCCGCGAAGAACGGCGAGGGCATCGTCGGCCTCGCCTACGAAGCCAAGTGGATGCCGGTCGTGATGTTCAACCCCGACGGGTACTCCAGCTTCAACATCGCGCTCGGGGCCGTGTGGGCCACGAACAACGGCGCGCGGGTCATCAACAACTCCTGGGGCGGCGGCGTGAGCTTCGGGCCGGTCAAGGACGCCTTCGACTACGCCATGGCGAACGGCACGACCGTCGTGGCCAGCATGGGCAACTCCTACCACGACGAATTCCAGTACCCGGCGGCCCTGCCCGGCATCATCGCGTCCGGCGCGCTGGACGGCAGCAACCGCAAGGTGACGTTCAGCACCACCGGCCGTCACATCTCCAGCAGCGCCCCCGGCCAGGACACCATGCTTGCCCGGCCCACCTGGCAGGGCGGCGGGTACGCCCTGATCTCCGGCACGAGCTTCTCGTCGCCGTACACGGCCGCCGTGGCCGCGCTGATCCTGCAGAAATGCCCGGCCGCCACGCCCTACCAGGTGCGCCGCGTGATGGAACTGAACGCCAACGGCGCCATCGGCAGCAACCCCACCGGCTTCGACCGTGACACCGGCTGGGGCGCGCTGGACGCCGGGAAGATCGCGCAGACCCTCACCGACTGCGCCGCCCTGCCCGCCCGCGGCGCGAACGTCCACGTGAACCTCTCGTACGTGAACGGCAGCGGCACCCAGAAAGGCATCCTGGGCGACGTGATCCTGCGCGGCCAGGGCATGCGCGCCGGCGCCACCGACGACCCCACCCCGCTGTACCTGAGCCCCACCGACGAGAACGGCGACGTGCGCTTCAGCGAGATCGCGCCCGGCACGTACGACCTGTACATCGCCGGCCCCGACCTGAGCACCACCGGCGGCAAGACCGACGAGCGCGGCACCTTCGTGGGCACCCTGACCGCCACGAGCGGCAGCACCTACGCCGCGCCCGACCACAAGCGCCTGCTGCTGCCCGCCGCGTTCGTGGACACCAACCCCACCGACCCCTACGAACCCAACGACGACCTCGGGACTGCCGCGCCCATCGCGTACGGACAGACCACCCAGACCGCGTACATCTACGGCAAACCCCAGGACTTCGACGTGTTCACCTTCAGCGGCAAGAGCGGCGACGCCATCCGCGCCGAGGTGCAGGCGCGCATCCAGTTCGGCGGTCAGCTCGACTCGTTCGTGTACCTGCTCGACCCGACCGGCAAGGTCCTGGAAGTCAATGACGACCGCGGCGCCGGGGATTCGGATTCCGAACTGAACTTCACGCTGCCGGCCGACGGCAACTACTTCCTGGCCGTCACCAGCTACGACATCAGCGAGGGGCAGGACGACGACAGCCCCTTCAACAAGTACCGCCTGAAACTCAGCAAGACCAACTGATACGGACTCGGATTGAATGAGCTGCAAAGCCCGTTCAATCCGAGTCCGTATCGCTGGTGTGACCGGCGATGGGGGGGCCGCTCAGGCGGTCGCGGCCGGCGGCTTTCGCCTCGTACAGGCGGCGGTCGGCGAGGTCGATCAGCGCGAGGGTGGTCGGCGCTTCACGCAGGGTGGCGAGTCCGGCGCTGATCGTGACGGGCGGCACGCCGGGCAGGCGCAGGTCCCGTACGTGACCGAGCATGTCCTGCACGCGCGTGTGGGCCTGTTCGCCGGTCTGGTCGGGCAGCAGCAGCAGGAATTCCTCGCCGCCCCAGCGGATGGCGGCGCCGCCCGGCGGCAGGTCGGCCTGGAGGAGGCCGGCAACGGCGATGAGGACCGTGTCGCCGGTCTGGTGGCCGAGGTCGTCGTTCACGCGTTTGAAGTGGTCGATGTCGATCAGCGCCGCCCACAGCTGGTCCGGGTGATGGGCGTGGACGGTGACGGCCGTGTCGAGGGCGGTCTGTCCGGCGCGGCGGTTGAGGATGCCGGTCAGGGGGTCGGTGGTGGCCAGGGTTCTCAGGGCATCGCTGCGGATGCGTTCGCGGTTGACGGTCAGGCCGTGCTGGGTGAGGTACCAGATGACGGGCAGGGTGAGGGCTGTCAGGATGACGCCCGGCACGTCCGGCTGGCGGCTGGCGAGGGCGGCCACGATCAGCAGGGCGTACGCGCCGGCCACGAGCAGCGCGGCGGGACGCACGGTCAGCCACGTGAACGAGAACAGCGCGATCAGGATCAGGTGGATCAGCAGACCGGACGTGACCGGCCGCGCGGTGAGCAGGAGGTTGTGGATGTTCGCGGCGAACCACGCGAGCAGGATCAGGACACTCACGCGGTGCAGGGTGTGCAGGGTCACGCGGGGCCAGAGGGTCAGGGTCAGCAGGGTCAGGGAGACCAGCAGGGCGGGGAGGGCGCGGCCGGCCTGCCGCTGGGGGTCGGCCTGACTCCACAGGTACAGCAGGATCACGCCGTTCACGGCCATGCCGAGCGCGGCCAGCAGTTGCAGGGCCTGCCGCTGGCGGCGTTCGCTGAGGCGGGCGGCGGTCGGGGCGTGGGGGTCGGCGGACCGGACGGGTGTTCACCTCCTGTGCGTGTGCTCTCCATGGTCGCCTGTCCGGCCGCTGAATGCAACGTGCGGGTGCGGGGCCGGGCGGGGATCAGGGGCCGGGTTTCTCCTGGCGCAGCATGTCGGTCTTGAGGCGGCCGACGGTGTTCAGGACGAACAGGAAGATCAGGGTGGAACCGACCGCCAGGACGTAGTGGGTGAGGCCGCAGGCGACGCCGATGCCGGCGGAGGCGAGCAGGCTGGCGGCGGTGGTCAGGCCGCGCCGCTGCTCCTTGCCGGACGAGAAGATCGTGCCGGCCCCGAGGAAGGCGACGCCGCTGACGACGGCGCCGAGAACGCCGACGAGGTCGAAGCGGACGGAGTCGCTGTCGCCGCTGAACTGCAGGATCAGCCCTTCGGCGAGAACGACGAACAGGGCGGAGCTGCCGCCGACGAGCATCTGGGTGCGGATGCCGGCGCTTTTCTGCGACAGTTCGCGTTCCCAGCCGATCAGGCCGCACAGCAGGCAGGCTCCGAGGACGCGCAGCAGCAGGTAGAAGTCGGTCAGGGGGTCCGCCATCCGCCGAGTATGGAAGGAGCGGCAGTGGGCGCCGCCGGATATGACGGAACAGTGAACAGATCCACCATTACTTGACTAATCCGACTTTTTAGTCAGGATTACGGCGTGAAGAAACTCCCCCTGCCCCTCCTGCTCACCGTCGGCGCGTACCTCACCGCCCAGGGCCACGTCCTCGCGCAGAGCGCCGCCACTGTCACCATCAAACACGACGAGGGCACCGCCACCCTCAGGAAGAACCCGCAGCGCATCATCGCCATGGACGAGGAATCCCTCGGCTGGCTCGCCGCGCTCGGCCTGCAGAGCCGCGTCGTCGGCATCGGCAGCACGTACTTCACGCCCACCGACCTCAGCGGCACCCGCATCAAACCCGAGGTGCTCGAACGTGGCTTCTACGGCCGAGTCAACCTGAAAAACCCCACCTTCGTCGGCGACTGGCAGACCCCCAACCTGGAGACCATCACCGCGCTGAAACCGGACCTGATCGTCCGCCTCACCTGGGACGGCAACCAGAACTACGACCGCCTCAGCCGCGTCGCGCCGGTCATCGCGTACAAGGAAGGCGGCGAGGGCTTCTGGCAGAAGGGCATCCGCGACCTCGGCCGCCTGTTCGGGCGGGAAGCGCAGGCCGAAACCGCCATCCGCACCGCCGCCCAGACCGGCCGCACCAACGCACAGAAACTGAACGCCGCCGGCATCCTGAAGCGCTACCCGAAAGCCATCGTCCTGGCGCCGTTCACCGGCGGCAGCAACTGGCTGTACACCGACGTGCGCCTCGTCCCGGAAGTGCAGGCGCTGGGCTTCAGGAACGGCCTGAGCGTCCCGAAGACCGCCGGCGTGGGCACCGCCATCAGCGACGAGGCGCTGCTGGGCCTGGGCAAGGACACCCTGGTCATCCTGTTCCCGCCCGGCGGGCGCTACAACGGCGCGGACGCCTTCCTGAAAACCGCCGTCGGACAGCGCCTGAAAGACCAGTCGGTGCTGTACGTCCCGGACGACTTCAACCCCTACACCGGTCCGCTCATGAGCGTGTACCACAGCAACAAACTCACCAACCTGATCCTCGACCGCCTGCGCTGAGCCGGGCAGGGCGATCAGCGGTTCAGCTGGCGGCGGAACTCACTGAACACCCGCACGTGCCCGTCGAAGTACCCGAACGCCTCCTCCTGCCGCACGAACTCCTCACCTATCTCCTCGACCCCCGCCAGCAGATCCGGGCGGTCCGGGAAGGCCAGCGCCCCGACCGTCACCTCCCGGAACATGTCCTCCAGGTACCCGTACTGCTCTTCCGGCCAGTCCGGCAGCACCTTCCAGTACTCCAGCGAGGCCCGCACGAACCGCATGCGGGCCTCCAGCGCCTCGAGCGGCGACGCGAACCGCAGGTACTCGCGCAGCGCCTTGCTGACCTCCGCGACCCGGAAGGTCCGTTTCTTCGGGTTGAACGCCTGCTCCAGCGCGCGCACGTACGCGTCCAGCAGGGCGCCCGTGTCCCCGTCCAGTCGGGCCGTCAGGTACCGGCGGTTGTCGGCGTTCAGGCCGTGCAGTTCCTCCACGAGAACGTGCAGTTCAGACTCGCTCAGTCCCGCGAGGGCCTGCCGCAGTCGGGTCAGGGTCATGGCCATACGCGGGCCAGTCTACCCGCCCGCACGCCCCCACCCGGCCCGGCGGCCCTCAGCGCAGCTGTTCGAGGATGGTGGGGTCCTGGATCCTGCGGTCCTCAGCGAGCAGCAGCACCCGGCTGACGACCTCGGCGGTGCGCGGGTCGGGGTCCGCGAACGGCAGGAACACGCGGCCCTGGTGCGCGTTGTGCACGGGAATGATGCACAGGTACCCGCCCGGCTGGCGGTGCACGGTGCCGCTGCCCAGGTGCACGGTGTAGCGCGCGTGATGCCCGTCGATCAGCGCGTGGTCGTTCTCCAGGCGGACGTTGCCGAGGTTCAGGAGGCGCAGCGTCTCGCGCAGCAGCGCCGAGCGCATGGCGGTGGTGCTCTGCGTCGCTTCGGGGTCCACGCCGCCCACGTGCGCGACCGACACGACCAGATCGAGGTCACGCATGGTCTCGCTGAACACGCGCGGCGGCACCTGCGACAGGGGGAGCGGTTCGGTCTCGCCGCGCCGCAGGAAGTACGCGGCGTTCAGCGGCGTGCCCTCCACCTCGTTCGGCGTGCCGTACCCGAGGCTGGTGTCGATCCAGACGTTCAGGCCCTCGGCGTGCCAGGTCTTGCGGACGCCTTCCTCGGGTACCGGCACCCAGCCGCGCGCCTTGAGAAGGGCGGCGGCCTTGCCGGGCTGCACCTGATGCCCGTCGAAGCGGGTGCTGCGCCGCGCGTCCACCTCGGCGGGCGTGGGCGGGTAGTACTCGCGGAACACCTGCCTGAACGGCTGCGTGATCCGGCGGTCCATGACCTGCGCCTGGAAGACTGGCCACTGCCCCAGCGTGAACAGGTCGTGCGGGTGCGCCAGCCGCAGCGCCTGACGCCCGATCACCCGTGGGCCGCCGGGCGTGTCCAGGGTGTCGCCCTGCCACCACCCGGCGTGCTCCTCGTTCAGGATCCACACGAGGCTGCGCAGCATGGGCGCGATCACCGGATGCGCGGCCAGGTCGGCCAGTTCCTGCGGTTGCAGGTGGTCGCCCCGGACCATGGCGTCCTCCAGGGCGGCGCGCATGCGCAGACGCGTGGCGTTCAGTTCCGTCACGCTCTCGCGCAGGGCGATCACGTCCGGCACCTTCTTCAGGGCGGGCGGCAGGGTTTTGAGGGCCTTCTCGCCGCGCCGGACGGTCAGGCTGGCCTCCCCGGCGTCCGTCAGGGCGATGCCGAGCGTCACGCCGTCCACGCTGACGGTCCTCGTCCAGTCGGGTGCGGTGCGGGCCTCCATGGCCCACACGAGCCGCTGCGGGTCCGTGTACCCGGCCGTGCGGGCGAGGTTGTGCAGGCCGATGTCGGCCGCGCGGCGTTCACTGGCCTGCCGCTGCGCTCCGAACTGCCGCGCGCCGCGCCGGAAGTCGCTGATCACGCGGTAGCGGTCCGTCAGTGCCCGCGCCGCCGCCTTCGCGCGGGGCAGGGGCAGCAGACCCAGGGCGCGCACGGCGTCCTGGTTGCGCTTCTCGTCGATGCGGACGCGCAGGTCCGCCCCGTCCAGCTCACCGAGGACCGCGCGGGCGTACAGCTCGGCGCGTTTATGCCCGCCGCTGCTGCTGGCGTACTTCGCGGCGTCCAGCAGCGCCGCGAACCGCGGCGCGCCCAGCGCCCCGTGGGTGCGCCGGAACCACTCGACGTCCACGGCGCCCTCGGTCAGGTCGGCGGCGCTCAGGGGCGTGCGTTCGGTGATCTCGGCCTCCCAGGCGTCACGGACGTCCTGCGGGACGCTCCAGTTGCTGTCGCGGGTGTGCGCGTGCAGCCAGTACACGCCGTCCTGCAACCCCCGCCAGCCGAGCGCGCCGGACACCAGCGGCGCCCACTGCGGCGCAAACATCGCGAGGTCCAGCAGGCGCGCGTCCGTCAGTTTCAGCGCCTGCGCCGGCGCGCGGAACCCGGCGGGCGTGTCGCCGGGCAGCGGGAACGACACCCGGATCAGGTGGCTGAACGTCACATCGCGGCTCTCGTTGCGGCCCTGATACCCGCGCTTCAGGGGATTCTTGCCCAGGGCGGCCAGCAGGCGCAGCGGCAGGTCCGCGCCGTGCGCACCCTGCAGGGCCAGCGCGGGCCGCGTGGCGGGCGTCTCCAGATCACCGCGCGCCAGTTCCACCTCCAGCACCCGCTCGCGCACGGCGTTCACGGCGCTCAGCCAGTCCGGGTGGGTGGGCAGGTCCGCCCGGACGGTCCGGCGCGTGTAGGCGCCCAGCTCACGGAAGTCGCTGCCGGAATAGTAGCCCCCCTCTTCCGGGCGTACCCCGATCAGCTGGTCGAGCAGGTCGTCGCGGTTCGCCCAGCCGTGCTCGTACGCGCGCAGCAGCAGCGCCGTGTCCGGCCGTTGACGCGGCAGCTTCGGGAACGCCTGCCCCAGGTGCAGGATCACGTTCCACAGGCGCTGCACCTGCTCCGCCGTCCAGGTGGCCCAGGCGCCATGCGGGCGCAGCGGATCGAGCAGGTCGCGGGGGTCCTCGCGCCGCCAAGTGTACTGCGGGTCCACGTGCACCTGCACGTCCACCGGCAGGTACGACAGGGCCGTCTCCCAGGCGTCCAGCGCCATCTCGGTGTCGGTGGGTGTGGCGTGCTGATCGTGCAGGGCGTCCACGATCACGCGTGCGAGGTCCGGGTGCTCCAGCCGCAGCGCGACGAGTGGCCCCAGCGTGCGGTGCAGGGTGCGGCGGCGCAGGTCCTGGCGCACCTCGGCGGCGTTCACGGTCGAGCGGTGCTCGGCCAGTTCGTCCTCGTCGGCGTCCTCCAGCAGGTCCTGAAGGCCTTCCGGGTTGAGGCCCAGCAGGTCCAGCAACTCGGCCTCCAGTTCGGTGGCGTCGGTCGTGGTGGCGTCGGAACTGGTGGCGTCGGAACTGGTGGCTTCAGGGCTGGCGGTGTCGGTGCCGTCCAGTTCGCTCTGTAGTTCGCTTTCGGTGGTGTCGTTGCGGGCGACGAAGTGCGCCAGCGTCCAGCGCAGGCGGGTCAGGTCGCCGTCCTGCGCGTCCGGGCGGGCGTTCCACCACGCCTGCCACAGGTCATTGAGCGGCATGGGTTGCCCGTCCCGGCCGGGCCGCAGGTACCAGGGGCTGACGTTGCCGAGCAGCACGGTCTCGCGGCCGTCCCAGCCGACGCCGGTCAGGGGCGTCTCGCGGTGCCCGGTGATCAGGGCGTCCAGGCTGCGCAGCAGGGCCGCGCCGCGCTGCAGGTCCGCCGGGTAGTCCCGCGTGCGCGCCTGCAGGGGCGCGGGGCGGGTCAGGCGGGCCGGGTCGAACAGGCCCAGCCCGTCGCGCAGGCTGACCTGCGAGCCGGGGTCCGTCAGGCGGGCGAGCAGGGTCTGCTCGGTGACGTTCTTCGGGCGGAAGTCGCCGGGCAGGGTGCCGCCCGTCTCGATCAGGAGTTGCAGGGCCGCCTGCCGCTGGTCGGTGTTCCCGCCGAGCAGGGTGTGGGCGCTGGCCTGCGCCTGGGCGGGGTCGCTGGCGAGCAGGCGGATCAGGCCGCGCCTCAGGTCGGCACTCTTGCGTTTCAGGAGGGTGTGCACGGCGCCGAGCTCGGCGGGATCGGGCGTGAAGTGCGCCATGACGGTCACGGCTTCCTGCGAGACGCTGCTGTTGCGGTCCTGAAGCAGGGTCAGCAGCAGGGCGCGGGTGGGGGCGTCCAGGAGCGCCTTCCCGGCCTGTTCGCCCAGGGCGCGCAGCACGGCCGTCTTGCCGTACACGCTCATGCCGTTCAGGTGCGGGGCGAGGACCGTGAAGGGCCGGTCGCCGCGCAGGGTGGGCAGGGCGTCCAGGGCGGACTCGCGGGCCGGAATCTGCCCCAGCCACGGGAACAGGATCGGGTCGTGCCGCGCAGCGTCCGGCAGGCGCAGGGCGTAGGTCTCGAATGCCTCGAAGGTGAAGAGGTCGCTGCCCGCCCAGCGGTTCACGGCGCTGCCCGCCAGCGCGGCGAGGCGCAGGTCCGGGTCGCGCAGCAGGGTCCGGCGGTCGTCGTCCGTGAGGAGTTCGGCGGCCGTCAGGTACTGCGCGGCGGCCATGCGTCTGGCGGCGTCGGCGTCCCCCAGCAGCGGGCGGGCGAGGTCGGCGGCGTGCACGGCGTCGCGCATGGCGAGCGTGAACAGCGCGAGGTACGTGTCTACGCCCGCCCCGGTCGTCACGGCGTCGCGGGCGGCAGCCGGGTCGTCCAGGAAGGCGAGTGCCTGCGTGAGGTGGGCGCGCACCGTCCTGACGTCGGTCACGTCGTAGTTCAGGCCGAACCACACGCACGCGGCGCGCAGGGTCGCGGCGAAGCGCAGCAGGTCCTCTTTCAGGATCAGGCGCAGCAGGCGGGTGAAGGCGTCCGGGCTGGCCTCGTCCACCGTCTCGAGGATCACCTGCCGCAGGCCCTCCTGGCGCTGCGCGGCGAGCAGCAGGCCCTCGGCGAGTGTCCAGGCGTCCTCTCTGGTGCTGCTCAGCAGGGCGCCGGGCACGTGGCGGCCCATGCGCGCCACCGGGTGCTGCGTGCCCGCCGTGTCACGCAGAATCTGGTAGACCTCCTCGTTGCCGTCGCTGATCGCCTGCCCGAGCAGCAGTCCCAGGCCGTGCGACTGCCAGGCGTTCAGCAGGCCCGCGTGCACCGCGAACCATTCGATGGGTTGCGGGTACTCGCGGGTGGTGTGCCAGGTCTGCCACAGCCACGCCTGCGCGTGCGCGGCGGCCAGCCGGTGACCGGGGGCGCGGAAGGCGCGGCGGGCGTACCCCTGCGGGTACGGGTGGCGGGTGAGCAGGGCGTCCAGCGTGCGGGCCGCCACGTCCGGGAACTGCGGGAAGAACACGGCCGCGATGATGTGCCGGATCTCGGGCGTGCTGGTGTGCAGGAGGTCCGTGACGGCCTGCTGGTGGCGCTCGCGCACCTGCGGGTCGCTGCTTCCCCGGTGGAGTGCGCCGAGCGGCCCGGCCAGTTCCGTGGGCAGGGAGGCCAGCCGCGCCTCGAATGCCGCCTTCCAGGGCTGCTGACCGGCGCGCAGCAGGTCCTGCACGTCCCCGCTCATCCGCCCGCCAGCGCGGTCAGGCGCACGATCAGCAGGGTACTGTCGGGGCGGATGGTAACGGGCGCGTCGAGGTCCGTGACCTGCTGCTCGTCGATGAACACGTAGTACAGGCCGTCCCGGAAGGCGGTCAGGGCGGTGCGGACCGCGTCGGGCGTGTGCACGTCGCCGCCGCGTTCCTGCGGGGCGACCGTGACGCGGCCCGCAGCGGCGGCGTCCTGCAGTTCGCGTTCGGTGAGGACGCGCAGCACGCCCACGCTGTCCTGACGTTCCCGGTACGCCGCGACCTCGTGCTCGACGAGGTGGGTGAGGAGGCCCGCCAGGGTGTGGGGGCCGTCCGGGAGGTCGATGGGGCGACGTTCAAAGGGAGTGCGGCGGCCGATCAGTTTCGTTTCGACGATCATGGGGAACCTCAGGTGGGGGAAGGGTGGAATGGAACGCTGTTCACGTTTCAGCCTAACCGAAACGTCACGCTATGTAAATAGCGTAATATGAAGGCCGATTCGGTGCCCGGCCCATGCCGATTTCCACTACCGGAACCCACCCACACGCGGCTGTGACGCGCCCCACGCAGCCTCTCCCCTACCAGAAGGCCACCCACCGCGCCACCACCGCCCCCCAAACCTGACTGGCCCCGGACCCATCCGCCCCGTGACAGCCGTGTATGGCAGCAAACGGCATCATGAACACCATGGAGGGAACGGCAGACGACACCCGGCGCATCTACTACCTGTGGGCCTGCGCTGCCGGACTGCTGACCACCACCGTCCTGACGGTGCAGGCCGCCACCAGCCGCGACCCGGAACGCCTGTACTTCCTGGTCACGCAGCCGCTCATCGCGCTGTTCTGTGCCGGGGCACTCCTCACGGTCTTCCTGCGCGCCGGGCACCTCGTCCGGCTCGAACGCCTCGCCCTGATCGTCGTCACCTTCGCCACCACGAGCCGCCTGCCTTTCGACCTGATCCTGCTCGGACGGCCCGCCCCCGGCGCGGAAGCGCAGATGATCATCGGCCTGCTGATGTCCGCCGTGCTCGGCTTCCTCACCATGGGCCTGCGCAGCGCCACCACCTTCGTCATGGTCCTGTACGCCCTGCACGCCACTCTGATCGTCCAGCACGAACTGCGCAGCGGCGGCCCCTGGATGACCACACTCGGCACGCAACTCGCCCTGGGCACCCTCCTGACGCTGCTCGCCGCGCTGTTCCATTTCCGCATCGGGTACGTGCAGGCCAGCCACGACCGCGACGCCCTGCACACCCTGGCCGTCACCGACCCACTGACCGGCCTGCTCAACCGCCGGGGCGGGGAACGCGCCCTGAACGCCCTGACCGCCGAACAGCGCCCCTACCTGCTGGCCGTCGCCGACGTGGACGACTTCAAACGCCTGAACGACGGGCACGGACACGCCGCCGGCGACCACGTCCTGCGCCTCCTCGCCGGCGGCCTCCAGCGGGCCGACACCGCGGTACGCTGGGGCGGCGAGGAATTCCTGATCATCACTGAACAGACCGGCCCCGCCGCCGAGACTGAACTGCGGGACCTGATCCGCCACACCCACGAACGCCTGCGCACCCAGGGCGGCCCCGCCCTGACCCGCCCCGTCACCCTCAGCGTCGGCGCGGTCCACGTCGCGCCCGGACAGCCCTGGCAGGACGCCCTCGCCCGCGCCGACCGCGCCCTGTACGCCGCCAAGGCTGCCGGCAAGAACCGGATTCACCTGGACAGCCACCCGGCCCCCAGCCCGGCGCCGCTCACGTGACGTTCACCTGAACAACCCCCCGCACACTGCCATGCATGCGCCCCCTCCTGCCGGCCGCCCTGATCCTCAGCGCGCTCCTGACCGCCTGCCCGCAATCCACGGCGCCCGGCGCGAACCTGCCGCTCGTCACCACCCTCGACCTCAGGGCCTTCGACGCGCAGCAGGGCACCCTCAAACTCCGCCCCGGCCGCAGCGGCGTCCTGTCCCTGGACGCCGAGCCCGAGTACGTGGCCGTCAGCGCGGACAGCCGCCGCGCGTACGTCACCCTGCAGGAAAGCAACGCCGTCGCCACCATCGACCTGAACACCGCCACCGTCACGGCCGTGCGCAGCCTCGGCCTGAAAGACCACCGCGCCGCCGGCAACACCCTGGACGCCAGTGACCGCGACGGCCGCATCAACCTGCAGTCCTGGCCGGTCCTGGGAGCGTTCATGCCCGACGCCGCCGCCACCTTCACCGCGCAGGGCCGCACGTACCTCATCACCGCCAACGAGGGTGACAGCCGCGACTACGGCGCCGCGTACCAGGACGAGGCGCGCGTGAAAACCCTCAAACTCGACCCCACCGCCTTCCCGGACGCCGCGGCCCTCCAGGCGGACAGCGCCCTCGGCCGCCTGACCGTCAGCACCGCCGACGCCGACACCGACAGAGACGGGGACGCCGACCGGCTCGTCGCGTTCGGCGCGCGCAGCGTCAGCATCTGGGACGCCGACCTGAACCTCGTTGCCGACACTGGCGACCTCATCGAACGCCAGATGGCCACCCTGCGCCCCACCACCTTCAACAGCGAGGGCACCACCAGCACCTTCGACACCCGCAGCGACAACAAAGGCCCGGAACCCGAGGGTGTCACCACCGGCGTCGTCGCCGGCCGCACCTTCGCCTTCGTCGGCCTCGAACGCATGGGCGGCGTCATGGTCCTCGACGTGACCACACCGGCAACCCCCACCTTCGTCGACTACGCGCACCTGAACACGCCCGCCGCCCGTCCTGACAGCGGTGACGCCGGCGACCTCGCCCCCGAAGGCGTGCTGTTCATCCCCGCCGCCGACAGCCCCGCCGGCAAACCCCTCGTCGTCGTCAGCCACGAGGTCAGCGGCAGCGTCACCCTGTACGCCGTCGAGGACAGCGGCCGCCTCACCCTCACCGGCCGCTACCAGGCGACCCCGTTCGCGTACGACAAGGGCGTCGCCGAGATCAGCGCCTACGACCCCGCCAGCCGACGCCTGTTCGTCGTGAACGGCCAGACCGGCGGCCTCGACATCCTCGACCTCTCCCAGCCCACCCAGCCCACCCTGAGCGGCCGCGTGGACCTGAGCACCCACGGACGCGCCGCGAACTCCGTCACCGCGCGCGGCGGCGTGATCGCCGTGGCCGTCGAGGCGACCGTCAAGACCGACCCCGGCCGGGTCGTGTTCCTGAACGCCGACGGCACCCTGCGCGCCCCCCCCGTGACTGTCGGAGCGCTCCCGGACATGCTGACCTTCACGCCCGACGGGCAGTTCGTCGTGGTCGCCAACGAAGGCGAACCCAGCGCCGACTACAGCACCGACCCGGCCGGCAGCGTCAGCATCATCTCGGTCAGCAAGGCGCTCGCCGCGAAGTAACACGCACTCCTGATACGGACTCCGTCCGTTTCGTTGACAAGCCGCCCATGCACCGGGTTGCCAACTCCACTCCCGAAGTCCGTTCTGCTCTTCGTCTGCAGATCAGCTCTACGCGTCGCGTCCGCTCGAACCCAGCGGCTTTGCCAGCCGTTCAACCGCAGTCCGACTGAATTCGCGTGACCGTGCGAAACCAAAGAACCGGACGCCCTCGCGTCCGGTTCCGCTCAGAAGCTGAGTTCAGCGGCGAGCAGCGGGACTGACGGTGCGGCTGGTGGCGGCGCTGCGGGCACCGAACACGCTGGCGGCGATGGTCAGGCCGGCGGCGAGCAGCCAGGCCCAGCCGGTCGTGCTGGCTGCCGTGCGGGCGGTACGTTCCGTCGCTTCGGCCACCTGCTGCGCCTGCTTCTCCAGGCGGTCCACTTCGGTCGTGACGACGGTGCGGACTTCCTCGGCCTGCGCGGTACTCAGTCCCTGCCGCTCCAGACGCGTGACGAACTGCTCGCCGGTCAGGGCGTTGCGGATCGCCGTCACGCGCGCCCCGGCGAAGTCGGTGACGTTGCTCAGGTCCTGCTGGCCCAGGTCGTACTGCGCGCGGCGGAAGATGCCGCTCACGACGTTGCTGGTGGCCTGCACCTGCTGCTCGTTCAGCTCCTCGCTGTTCCCGGCGATCAGGTCCACGATGTCGTCCTCGCTGATACCACTCACGAAGTCCTGCACGCCGCCGTTCTGCGCGGTGGCCGTTCCGGCGGCAGCCGTGGCGGCCGTACCGGCGCCCAGAACGTTCCCGGCGGCGGTGGTGGCCGTGCCGAGCACGCGGCTGGCGCTGTTGAAGGCGAAGATGGTGCTCAGCAGGATGATCATGCCGGCCGTGACCAGCCCGGTCAGGGTGGCGTCGTCATGCGTCATGGCGGCGATGCCGTCATCGTTGCGGGTGGCGGGGGCGGCGGCGCGCACGGCCGTCAGGCCGGCGACGTACGCGCCGACCAGCGCGGCGATGCCGGACCAGATGGCGGCGGCGATGCCCACGCCGGAGAGGGTCAGGCCGGTCAGGGCCGTGATGACGGTGCCCAGCGCGATGATGGTGAAGGTCGTGACGAGGCCCATCACCATGCCGGCGAAGACACCGCGCCAGGAGAGGCGGTGGGAGAGACGGTCTGCGTTCAATGTCATGAGCGGCATGGTAGGAGAAGGTGAGAACCACAAGGCCGTTCCACAAGACTGGTGGAAGGCGCGATGAAGCGTCTGCCAAGAAGCCGACTCCGGCGAGGATCCCCTCAGGCCCGCCTAAACGGTTGTTGCAGACCAATCAGTCCGAGCGGATGCGACGCGCAGAGCTGCCCGGCAGAGCGGAAGCGAAACCTCCCTCCGGACCTGGAGTCGGCTACCAGGGCGTGGGCAGGTGGAAGGCGAAACAGACGGCAGTCCGTATCGGTCGCTCTGGGATGTGCTCCTGCACCCTGGATAGAACTGGCAACTGGTGTCATTTTCCAAGCTGCACCGGTCCCACGCTCGGATCGCCCAGCTGGACCGGTCCCACGCTCGGGTCGCCGGTCGGGAGGGTGTGAGCGGCGGCCAGTCCGGTCAGGGCGGCGGCGGTGAACACGGTGCGGAGCAGGGTGCGCAGGATGCGGGTGAGGGTCATGGCGGCAGTCTGCGCTGATGGGAGGGACATGGGAGGGACACGCGCCACCCGCCCCGTGTCTCTGGCGGTGTCCCCACCGTGTCTCCGGTTGCCGCGGACACTGCCGGTCAGGGAGCGGACGTTCCGTGCGTCTGCCCCGGCAGGAGACCCGGATGACGCCCGACCTTCCCATCATGCCGCTGCTCACCGGCCCTCCGTGGCCCGCCCTGCCGCGCACCCAGGTTCGGAACCGCCGACCGGCCCTGGTGTGGACGGTCCGGGCGGGGACCATCCTGACGCTGCTGGACCTGGGCGGCGCCCCGGCGCCTGCCACCGCCGGGGCGACCTGCCCGCGACCGCCGCAGGGCTTCCTGACCGGGCGCGGCGGGCTGACCGGGTCCGGCTGGCCGGGCGTGTTCCGGCACGAACCGCCGGCCGGGTCCGGCCTGGCCGTGCGGAACGCGTTCTGGTCGGACGTGACGGCGGCGGCGCAGGCGGGGCTGCCGGTGGTCGTGGTCGCGCGCACCCTCGCCCCGGCGGACGCTCCCGCGCAGCGGACGCTGGTGGTGCGCGGCGGCCGGGTACTGGCGCGCGCCAGCCGGGCGGAACTGCAGGCGAGGTTGAATGCGCAGCGCGTCACGGCGCGCAGCGACACGCTGCGGTGCGCGCAGGTGCTGGCCGTTCCGGGTGTGCGGTCCGTCCGCCGCCTCGGCCATGAGCTGCACGTGACGGCCGACGCGCACGCGGGCGTTGCGGCGGCCCTGCGCACCCTGGATCCGCATGCACAGGTCTGCACGCGCTCCCTGACGCTGCGGGACGTCTTTCAGGGCCTCCACCCGCAGGCGGCCGGACCGGTTCCTTGCTGTCAAGCGGCCCGCCCGGAATCCGGTTGAAGCCTTAAAGGCAGTACCGTGGGCCCATGAACCTGACCACTCCGCTGGAGCACAGCGCCGCGACCTTCTGGCAGCAGTTCCATGCCACGGCCGACCCGGTGGAGCGTCGCCGCGCGCAGTTCTTCGCCCTGCTCGCCGAGGGCCGCCCCATGGGCGAGGTTCTTCAGACGACCGGCTACAGCCGCGTCACCGCGTACGCGCTGATCCGGCGTTACCGGGAACGGGGACTCGGGGCGCTGCGCGACGGACGGCAGGACAACCGGGGCGCTCCCCGCCTCCTGAACGACGGGCAGCGGCGGGCGCTGCACGACCGCCTCCAGGCCGACGCCGGGCGCGGCGTCCTGTGGTCGGGCCGGGACGTGCAGACGTGGCTCCGGGAGCAGTACGGTCTGACCGTGCATCTCGGCCGCACGTACGAGTTCCTGCGTGACGCCGGACTCACGCCACGCGGCGCGCGTACCCGGCCGGACGCCGCCGACCCGGCCACGCCCGCGCCGGGCCACACCGACTGAACGGCCGCGCAGTTCACCCGGACGCCGCGCATCCGTATCAGTCGCGGCTGATCACGTGCACGTCCACGTCACGGGTGGCGCGCAGCACGTGGCGGATGATGTCGCCGCGCAGGAATTCCAGCCAGCGGGAGCGGCTCGTCTCACCCAGCACGATCTGCGTGGCGTTCACTTCGGTGGCGTGCCGGACGAGCGTGTCGGCCACGCGGCCCTGCGCGGGCAGCACGGCGAAGGTGCCGCCGAGGGCGTGCGTGATCTCGCGGGCGGTTTCGAGCAGCCGGGCCTGATCCGCGCTCAGGCGCGGGCCGCTGACGGTGATCACGTGCAGCGGCGCGTGCAGCCGGCCCGCGATCTGCCCGCCCCGGCGGATCAGGCGCAGGGCGGTGCTCTCGGCGGCGACGGCGACCACCACGACCTCGTGCGCGCCCGGCGGACCGGGGGGCGCGTCGGCCTCGACGGTCTGCGTCACGTGCCGCAGCGCCAGTTCCCGCAGCGCAGTCAGGTTCGGCGTGGTGAAGAAGTGCGTCAGGGCCTGCTCGACCTTCTGCGGGGCGTACACCTGCCCGCCCCGCAGGCGGCGGCGGAGGTCCTCGGGTGGCAGGTCGATCAGGACGACCTCGTCGGCGTCGGCCAGGACGTGATCCGGGACGCGCTCGCGGACGCGGACGCCGGTCAGGCGGGCGACCACGTCGTTCAGGGATTCCAGGTGCTGCACGTTCAGGGTGCTGTACACGTCGATGCCCGCCGCGAGCAGGGCCTCGGCGTCCTCCCAGCGGCGGGCGCGGGCGCTGCCGGGCGCGTTCGTGTGGGCGAGTTCGTCGATCAGGACCGCGTCCGGCTGCCGGGCGATCAGGCCGGCGATGTCCGGTTCGCGCAGCAGGGCCGCGCCGCGCGGCAGTTCCAGCGGCGGGAACACCGGCAGGCCCGCGGCGGCGGCGACCGTGCCGGCGCGGCCGTGCGTTTCGAGCACGCCGATCACGACGTCCTCGCCGAGGGCGTGACGGTCGCGCAGGTCGTTCAGGGCGCGGACGGTCTTGCCGACCCCGGCGGCCATGCCCAGGAACACCCGGTGCCGACCGCGCCGGGCGGGGAGGTCCGGCGCGGGGCGGGTCAGGCGCACAGGGTTCGGCACGGGGTCAGCGCCGGCCGGCCGTCAGGTCGTCCAGGGCGAGGTTGACGCGCAGGACGTTCACGCGTTCCTCGCCGAGCACGCCGAGGCTGCGCGGCGTGACGTTCGCGCGGATGACGGCCTGCACCTGCGCGGGCGCAACGGCGCGTTCACGGGCGATCCGGCCGGCCTGGGCGAGGGCGGCGGCCACGCTGACGTCCGGGTCGAGGCCGCTGCCGGACGCGGTGACCATGTCCACCGGCACGGGCGCCGAGGCGCCCAGGCCGTTCGCGGCGCGGAAGCTCTCGGCGCGGTCCTGCGCGGCGTCCCGGAGTCTGGCGTTGGTGGGGCCCCAGTTGCTGGCGCCGCTGTTCTCGGCGTTGTAGGGTTGCGGGCCGCTGCCGTCGGTGCGGTTGGTCTGACTGGGGCGGCCGCGCAGGTAGCCGGGAGCGGTGAAGTCCTGCCCGATCAGCGCGGACCCGATGACCTGACCGTCGCGGGAGAGCAGGCTGCCGGTCGCCTGCGCGGGGAACAGGGCGTTCCCGGCGAGGGTGGTCAGGAGCGGGTACGCGAGGCCGCACACGGCGGTGAACAGCAGCGCGGCGAGCGCGGCGGAGCGCAGCAGGTGCGTCAGGGGCGCGGCAGGCATGAGCGGTTCAGGCGTGACAGGTCCGGGCATGACAGGCTCGGGGACGGCAGGTTCAGGGTTGGTCGGGAGGGTCATTGCACGGCTCCTTTCATCATCTGCAGGTGATCGGTGACCGGCCCGAGGGTCAGGGCCGGCAGGAAGGTCAGGGCGCCGACGATCAGCAGGACGGTGACGGTCAGGCCGCCGAACAGGGCGGTGTCGGTGCGCAGCGTGCCGCTCCCGGCCGGGACGCGCATCTTCGCGGCGAGCAGGCCCGCGACGGCCAGCATGGGCAGCAGCGTCAGGTACCGGCCGGTCAGCATGGCCAGTCCGGTCGTCAGGTTGTAGAACGGCGTGTTGGCGTTCAGGCCCGCGAAGGCCGAGCCGTTGTTGGCGGTGGCGGACGTGTACGCGTACAGCACCTCGGTGAAGCCGTGCGCGCCGGGGTTGTTCAGGCTGCCCAGCGCGGCGGGAAGCGTCACGGCCAGCGCCGTGAAGCCCAGGATGCTCAGCGGGTGGGCCAGGACGGCCAGCATGACGAGTTTCACCTCGCGCGCCTCGATCTTCTTGCCCAGGAACTGCGGCGTGCGGCCCACCATCAGGCCCGCCAGGAACACGCTGAGAATCAGGTACTGCGTGAAGTTGATCAGGCCGACGCCCTTGCCGCCGAACACGCTGTTGAGCATCATCTGCAGGGTGGTCACGAGGCCGCCCAGCGGCGTCAGCGAGTCGTGCATGGCGTTCACGCTGCCGGTCGTGGCGGCGGTGGTCGTCGCGGCGAACAGCGCCGTCTGGGTGATGCCGAAGCGGACTTCCTTGCCTTCCATGTTTCCGCCCGCCTGCGTGGCCGTGACGGTCTGATCGGCACCGGCGGCCGTCAGGATCGGGTTGCCGCGCTGCTCGGACAGCAGCAGCACGCCCAGGAACACCGCGAACAGCGTGAACATGCCCCCGAAGATCACCCAGCCCTGCCGGCGGTTGGCGAGGAGCCGCCCGAACGCGTACGTCAGCGAGGTCGGGAGCAGCAGCATGCACAGCACGTGCAGCGCGTTCGTGAGGGGCGTGGGGTTCTCGAAGGGATGCGCGGCGTTCATGCCGAAGAACCCGCCGCCGTTCGTGCCGAGGTGCTTGATGCTTTCCAGGCTCGCCACGGGTCCCAGCGCGATGCGTTGCGTGTCGCCCTGCAGGGTCTGCGCGGTGACGGTCGCGTTCAGGGTCTGCGGGACGCCCTGCCAGATCAGGATCAGGGCCACCGCGAAGCTCAGCGGCAGGAACACCCGGTAGATGATGCGGGTCAGGTCCACCCAGAAGTTGCCCAGCTGCGCTCCGGTCGTCCCGGCGAGGCCGCGCATGAACGCGGCGGCCGCCGCGAAGCCGGTCGCGGCGGACGTGAACATGAACGTCGTCAGGACCGCCATCTGCGAGAAGTACGACAAGCTCTGCTCGCCGCTGTACGCCTGCCAGTTGGTGTTCGTCATGAACGACACGGCCGTGTTCCACGCGAGTTCCGGCGCCTGCGCCGCGAGACCCGCCGGGTTCCACGGCAGCCAGGGCTGCAGGCGGATCAGCGCGTACGACACGAGCAGCATGACGAGGTTACACAGCACCAGCGTCAGGCCGTAGCGGCGCCAGTCCATACGCTCGGCGGGATTCACGCGCAGCAGGCGGTACGTGAGGCGTTCGGGGGCGGTGTGCCGCGCCCCGGTGAAGACGCCGTGCAGCAGTCGGCCGACCGGCACGATCAGCAGGCCGCCCACGGCCAGCACGGCGAGGAGTTGCGCGCCGGCACCCAGGCCGGGCAGGGTCAGGAAGTCCATCAGAAGTCCTCCGGGCGCAGCAGGGCGTACACGAGGTACGCGGCGACGAGGGCGGCCACGACCGCCAGGAAGAGGATCACAGGCGCTCCAGGGCGCGCAGGGCGAGCGCGATCAGGCCGAAGCAGGCCAGGGTCAGAAGAACGATCAGCAGGTCCATGGAGTGACTCCTTGAGCACAGAGCAGAGGGGGAATGACGGTCAGAACAGCGGCGTGATCAGCAGGTCCGTGACCTTGATCGCCACGAACGGCAGCAGCAGCCCGCCCAGGCCGTACACCAGCAGGTTGCGGCTCAGCAGCGACGACGCGCTCATCGGGCGGTACGGCACGCCGCGCAGGGCGAGCGGCACGAGCGCCGGGATGATCAGCGCGTTGAAGATCACGGCGCTCAGCACGGCGCTCGCCGGACTGTGCAGCTGCATGACGTTCAGGACGCCCAGTTCCGGGTAAGCCGTGACGAACAGCGCCGGCAGGATCGCGAAGTACTTGGCGACGTCGTTCGCAACCGAGAAGGTCGTCAGCGCGCCGCGCGTGATCAGCAGGCCCTTGCCGATCTCGATGATCTCGAGCAGTTTGGTGGGGTCGCTGTCCAGGTCGACCATGTTCCCCGCCTCCCGCGCCGCCTGCGTGCCGGAATTCATGGCGAGCCCCACGTCCGCCTGCGCGAGCGCCGGGGCGTCGTTCGTGCCGTCGCCCATCATCGCGACGAGCCGCCCGCCGCGCTGCTCCTCGCGGATCATGGCGAGCTTGTCCTCGGGGGTCGCCTCCGCCAGGAAGGAGTCCACGCCGGCCTCGCGGGCGATGGCGGCGGCGGTCAGGGGGTTGTCGCCGGTGATCATGACGGTCCGCAGGCCCATGCGGCGCAGCTGCGCGAAACGGTCACGGATGCCCGGCTTGATGATGTCCGACAGGGCCACCGCGCCGAGCAGGCGGCTGTTCTCGATCACGACCAGCGGGGTCGCGCCGCTGCGCGCGATCGCGTCGGTGATGCCGGTCAGTTCCGGCGGGACGGCCGCGCCGCGTTCCCGCGCGAGGTCCGCCACGCGGCTGCCCGCGCCCTTGCGGATGCTGACCGGCCCGCCCGGAGCGGGGAAATCCACGCCACTCATGCGGGTCTGCGCGCTGAACTCCACTAATTCGGCGCCGGCCGGTTCGGGCAGGTTCACGCCCCGCTCGCGGGCCAGGGCGACGATGCTGCGGCCCTCCGGCGTGGGGTCCTGCAGGCTGCACAGCAGCGCGGCGCGCATCAGGTCGGCCGGGTCCACGCCGGGCAGCGCGCGGAAGTCGGTGGCGAGGCGGTTCCCGACCGTGATCGTGCCGGTCTTGTCGAGCAGCAGCACGTCCACGTCCCCGGCCACCTCGACGGCCTTGCCGCTGCCCGCGATCACGTTCGCCTGCAGGGCGCGGTCCATGCCCGCGATCCCGATGGCCGGCAGCAGACCCCCGATGGTCGTGGGGATCAGGCACACGAGCAGCGCGACCAGCGTGACCGGCGCGGCGGGCGCCCCGGCGTACACCGTGAACGGGTAGAGCGTCACGGTGGCCAGCAGGAACACCAGCGTCAGCCCGCTGAGCAGGATGCCCAGCGCGATCTCGTTCGGGGTTTTCTGGCGGCTGGCGCCCTCGACCAGGGCGATCATGCGGTCCAGGAAACTCTCGCCGGGGCCGCTGGTGACGCGCACCACGATCCGGTCGCTCAGGACGCGGGTGCCGCCCGTCACGCCACTGTGATCGGTGCCGGCCTCGCGGATGACGGGGGCGCTCTCGCCGGTGATGGCGCTCTCGTCCACGCTGGCCAGTCCCTCGACGATCTCGCCGTCGGCGGGAATCAGGTCGCCGCTCTCGGCGACGATCAGGTCCCCGCGCCGCAGCAGGCCGCCCGGCACGGTCTCCTCGCGTCCGTCCGTGAGGCGGCGGGCGGTCACGTCCTCCCGCGCCGAGCGCAGCGACGCCGCCTGCGCCTTCCCGCGCGCCTCGGCCAGCCCCTCGGCGAGGTTCGCGAGCAGCACCGTCAGCGCCAGCAGCGCCGTGACCGTCAGCTCGTACGCCCACGGGCGGCCCTGCACGGCGGCCTGCACCGTCAGGATCAGCGTGACGACCGTTCCGACGTACACGACGAACATCACGGGATTGCGGGCCTGGGCGCGCGGGGAGAGCTTCCGGACGCTGGCTCTCAGGGCGGCGCGCAGCAGCGGCACGGCGAAGATGCCGGGCTTCCGGTCGCCGCTGGCGGGCGGTTCGGGCGGCCGCGAAGCGGGCGGAAGGGGGACGGAGCGGACGCCGGCACTCACGGGGCACTCCCGGCCGGACCGGGGATGACGCTGGGTCTGGTTCTCATGCCGGGCATGCTGCGCCGCCGGTCACGGGCCGCCCACTGGCCGCCTGACGCGCGCCCCTGGTCAGGTGGCCAGTGGGCGACCCGCCCAGGCGGACGCTAGTGTCGGGAGAGCGATCATGACGACCCTCCCCCCCGCCGCTCCCCACACCGCCGCTTCCCACACCGCGCCCATCCGGGACAGCCTGCTGTGGGGCCTGTCGCTGCCGCTGCTGCTGGGTGTGCTGCTGCTGGACCTGCTCACGCCCGCCTCACTGGCCGTGGGGACGCTGCTGTGCGCGTGCGTGGCGTTCGCGGCGCTCGGCGCGTCCCGGCGAATCACGCTGATCCTGACGGGCCTGTGCGTCGGCGCGAACCTGCTGGCCGGCGCGCTGAATGCCGACCGTGACGGCCTGGACGCCACCGCCCTCGCCAACCGGGCCGTGAGCATCCTGGCAGTGCTGCTGGTCGGGTTCCTGAGCCTGCGCGCCCGCGAGGCCAGGGCCCGCGCCGCCCGCATCGAGGAGGACGCGCGGCAACTCGAGCGGGAACGCGCGCTGCGCGCCCTGGCCGAGGCGATGGGCGGCCCGCTCGGGCAGGCGGAATTCGTGGACCGCGCCGCGCACGCCCTGCGCACCCTGACCGGCGCGGACCACGTCGAGATCGGCGCGGTCGAGCGGGCCTACCTGCGCGCCCCCCACGCCCTGGCCGGCACCGCGCCCGGCCGGCTGGACACCCGGCTGCCGCTGGACCTGCTGACCCACCCGGTCGGCGCGTCCGACGTGTGGGCCGTGGACGGCGGACGCGTGCAACTCGCGCGGCTGCGCCGCAGCGGCACTGGCACTGGCCCCGGCAGCAGCACCGAGGAGGCCGACCTGCTGATCGTGATCGGCGGCCCGCAGACGCCCCCGAACCTGACGGCCGAGGCGGTCCGCGCCCTGCAACCCATCCTGGACCGCACGGCGCTGCTCGACGACCTGCGCGTGCAGGGCGCGCAGCTGGCCGAACGGGGCGAGGTGCTGCGCGACCTCGTGTACGCCTTCTCGCACGACCTGCGCACGCCGCTGCTGGCGAACGCCATGAACCTGCGCGCCGCGCTGCGCGGCGGCTTCGGCCCGCTGCCCGCCGAGTACCTCGCCACCCTGGAAAATGGCCTGCAGGCGAACGAGGCCCTGCTGGACCTCGCCGATCAGCTGCTGCTGCTCGCCAAGTACGAGGCGGACGAACCGGACGCCGAACCTCAGGTCGTCCCGCTGCGCGAGGTGCTGCTGGGCGTCCTGCGGGACCTGGGAGGCCGCGCCGCCGAACGCCACGTCACGCTCGAACCGCACCTGGAAGGCGCGCGGGTCCTCGGTCAGCGGCACGACCTGCGCCGCGCCGCGCAGAACCTCGTCGAGAACGCCGTGAAGTTCAGCCCGCCCGGCGGCGAGGTGCACGTCACCCTCAGCGCCGCCGACGGAGAGGTGCGCCTGACCGTGCAGGACGAGGGGCCGGGCGTGCCACCCGCGCGGGCGGCGCGGCTGTTCCAGCGCTTCCGGGGCGGCGGGGCGGGCGGCGGCACCGGCCTGGGCCTGTACCTGACGCGGCGCGTCGCGCAGGCGCACGGCGGGAACGTCACGTACGCCCGCACCGGCGCGGGCCGCAGCGTGTTCACCCTGACCCTGCCCGCCGCGCCCGGAGGACCCCGTGCCTGACCCCGACCCCACGCCCGCCATCCCGCGTCGCCTGCTGCTGGTGGAAGACCACGCCTTCACCCGCGACGGCCTGCGCGCCACCCTGAACCTCGAACCGGACCTGCGCGTCACCGCCGAGGCCCGCAGCGGCGAGGAAGCCCTGGAACGCCTGCACGCCGCCGGACAGGACCCGCCAGTGGACGTGGCCGTGATCGACATCGGCCTGCCCGGCATGGACGGCATCCAGACGGCCGCCGAGATCCGCCGCCGCTGGCCGCCCGTGCGGATCGTGATGCTCACCGCGCACGACCTGCAGGCCGAGGTGTTCGCGGCGCTCGCCAGCGGCGCGGACGCCTACTGCCTCAAGAGCGCGCAGCCGGAACTGCTGCTGCTCGCCATCCGCGCCGCCGCCGCCGGCAGCGCGTACCTGGACCCGCAGGTGGCGCGGCACGTGCTCGGCGCGGTCCGCGCGCCCGGCACCCACTCCCCGCTCACGCCCCGCGAAACCGAGGTGCTGCGCCTGATGGCCGACGGGAACGGCAACCGCGAGATCGCCGCCGCCCTGACCCTGTCGGTCAGCACCGTGAAACTGCACGTGCAGGAGATCCTGCGCAAACTGCAGGCCTCCGACCGCACGCAGGCGGCCGTCAAGGCCCTGCGCGCCGGCCTGCTGTGAACGCTGCCCAGGAACCGTCAGGCCTGTGGTCAGGTCCGGGGCCGTCCGGGTCAGGGGTTGCGGCGCGCGCCGATCCAGGCGGTCATCTCGGCGGCGGGCATGGGGCGCGCGAAGTGGTAGCCCTGCATGGCCGCGCAGCCCAGGCGGGCGAGTACCTCGACCTGGCGGGGCGTTTCGACGCCTTCGGCCAGCACGTCGAGGTTCATGGCCTGCCCGATGCCGATGACGGCTTCCACGATGGCCACGTCGTTGCGGTCGGTCGCGACGTCCCGCACGAACGCCCGGTCGATCTTCAGGGTGTGGACCGGGAACAGTTTCAGGTAACTGAGGCTGGAGAATCCCGTGCCGAAATCGTCGATGGACAGGCGCACGCCGAGGTCCCGTAGCACCACCAGCCGCTCGCGGGCCTCCTCGGGGTCCGGCGCGAGGAGACTCTCGGTGATTTCCAGTTCCAGCAGGCCCGGCGTGAGGCCGCTGGCGTGCAGGGTGCCGCGCACCTGCTCGACGAAGTCCGGTTGCGAGAACTGCAACGCGGAGATGTTCACCGCGACAGGCAGCGGTTCGGGCAGCGTCCGTTCCCACTGGCGGGCCTGCGCGCACGCCTGCTCCAGCACCCAGCGGCCGAGCGGGAGGATCAGGCCGCTCTCCTCGGCGGCGGGAATGAAGTCGGCCGGGGAGACGGGCGTGCCGTCCGGCAGTGTCCAGCGCAGCAGCGCCTCCACGCCCGTCACGGCTCCGGTCACGGCGTTCACCTTCGGCTGGTAGTGCAGGGTGAACGCGCCGTCGGTCACGGCGCCGCGCAGCTGCGTGATCAGGCGGTGGCGTTGCTCGACGGACGCCAGCAGGTCCCGCGAGAAGAACTGCGTCCGGCCCCGACCGGCGGCCTTGGCCTGGTACATGGCGACGTCCGCGTGCCGCAGGAGCGTGCCGACGTCCTCGCCGTCGGTGGGGCACAGGGCGATGCCCAGACTGAACGAGATGTTCAGCACGTGTTCGCCGACCTCGTACGGCTGCCGCAGGTACTCCTCGAGGCGGTCCGCGAAGGCCCGGACGTCCATCACGGTCCGCAGTTCCGTGAGCAGCAGCACGAACTCGTCCCCACCCTGCCGGCTCACGGTGTCGGTTTCGCGCACCAGTTCGCCCAGGCGGCGCGACACGGCGCGCAGCAGTTCGTCGCCCACCTGATGCCCGAGCGAGTCGTTCACGTACTTGAAGTGGTCGAGGTCCATGAACACCAGCGCGAAGGGCCGCCCGCCCCGGCGGTGGCGGGCCAGGGCCTGCTGGATGCGGTCCTGTAGCAGCACGCGGTTCGGAAGGTCCGTCAGGGCGTCGTGCTGCGCGAGGTGACTCATGCGGACCGCCATGGCCCGCGTCTCGCTGACGTCATGGAAGACGATCACGCCGCCCAGCGTCGTGCCGTCGGGCCGACGGATCGGCGCGGCGGAATCCGCGATGGTCCGCGCCGTACCCGCCCGGCTGCGCAGGGTCGTGTCGAACGCCATGCCCACCACCCGCTGCTCCTGCAAGGCCACGAGCAGGGGATTGTGGACGCGCTGCTCGTCGCGTTCGGTGCTCAGGTGCATGATCCCCTCGATGGGCTGGCCGCTGCCCTCGGCGGCGCTCCAGCCGGTCAGCTTCTCCGCGACCGGGTTCATGAACGTCACGCGCCCCTGGGGGTCGGTGGTGATCACGCCGTCCCCGATGGACTGCAGGGTGGTCCTGGCCCACTCGCGCTCCTCCATGAGCGCCTGCTCGGCGCGGTAGCGGCTGGTGATGTCCACGGCCAGCACGAACAGGCCATGCACCTCGCCGCCGTGCAGGTCCGGCACGTACGACACCATCACGTGCCGCTCCTGTCCGTGCGCGTCGGTCAGGGACCGCTCGAAGTGCTGCTCGGCCCCGGCCAGGGCGGCGCGCATGAACGGTTCGTTCAGGCGGTACATCTCCTCGCCGATCACCTCACGGACGTGCAGGCCCCGCAGTTCCGAGTGCGGCCGCCCGTACCACTCCTGGTACGCGACGTTCCCGTACTGGTGACGTAATTCCCGGTCCTTGTACCCGATCAGTCCCGGCACGGCGTTCATGATCGCCTGAAGGTGCGCCTGCGTGCGCTGCAGTTCGTGACGGGCGCCCACCTGCTCGGTCACGTCCCGCAGCGTGCCGGTCACGCGTTCCGGCGTGCCGTCGGCATTCCAGACGCTCACCTGCCCGCGCAGCAGCACCCACACCCACTGCCCGTTGCGGTGACGCATGCGGTGCTCGAACTCGTACGACGCCGTTTCCAGCGCCACGTGCTGCTGGTACCGCGGCATCAGCCCCGGCCGGTCGTCCGGGTGAATCAGGTTCAGCCACACGTCCACCGTCACGTCCAGCGCGCTGCGGTGGTACCCCAGGATGCGTTTCCAGCCGGGCGACACGTAGATCGTTTCCCGCTGCGGGTACCAGTCCCACACGCCGTCATGACTGCCGTTCAGGGCCAGCCGCAGGCGTTCCGCCTCGGCCGTGACGGCCGCGAGTTCCGCCTGCACGTCCAGCAGCGCCTGACGCTGCGCATCCCGCCGCACCACGATCAACGCCACACCCGGCGCGCCCGGCACCGCCGAGACCGTCACCGACACCCACCCGCTCCCCTGCCCCGGATGCAGCCGGGCCACGAACGCCGCCTCCTGCCGCGCGCCGCCCAGCACGTCCGACACCGCCCGCAACTGCCCCGGCAGGTCCTCCGGGTGCAGCAGGTCCGGCAGCGTGCCCGCTCCCGCTTCCGGAACACTCACGTGCGACAGCCAGCGCCACAGCGCCCGGTTTGCATCCCGGAACCGCAGGTCCAGGTCAATCAGGGCCACACCGTCACTGAACTGCGCAAAAGCACTCACGAACGTGAGCCCAGGTTGAAGCATGCGCACAGCGTAGCAGGCGCACACCAATCTGCACGCCACAGGCCCACCGGGGGCAGGGGGGCGGGCGCGGTGTGGGCATACCCTGCCCGCTATGCTGTGCCCCGTGAGTTCCCCCTCTTCCCTGTCGACCCTGGCGGCGGCCCTGGCGGAAGCGGCGAGCGGCGAGCAGGTTCAGTCTGCCCTCGACGCGGCCTTCCCGGACGGTCTGTCCCTCCCGGACGCCCCTGCGGGGCAGCGGGAGGCGCTGGAGGTCGCGGCGGCGCTGGTGGGTGCGGCCCTGGCGCGGATCGAGGCGCAGCAGGAGGCACGGGAGGTGCGCTTGCAGCTGGAACCGCTGCGGGAGAACGCCGCGCGTCTCCAGGAGCGGTTCGACGCGCTGTTCAATGCCGCGCCGGTCGGAATCGCGGCGGGCCGGCGGAACGGCACGCTGGTCCGCGCGAACGACGCGTACCTGCATCTGCTGGGGTTCACGCGGGAGGAATTCCAGGCGGGAGCGGTGAACTGGGTGGTCCTGACACCGCCGGAGTTCGCGGAGGTCGACCGGGACGCGCTGCGCCGCGCCATCGGGGAAGGGCGGGCGGTGCGGTACGAGAAGGAGATGCGGCACCGCTCAGGCGAGCGGATCGCGCAGGAGGTGACGTTGCTGCCGCACTGGGAGGGGTCGGAGGCGGTGGGTGTGGCGTACGTGCGGGACCTGCGGCCGGAGCGGGCGGCGGCGCTGGGGCACGCGCTGGAGTTACGGGCGCGCGGTGAGGAACTCGAACGCCTGAACGCCGAGCTGACGGCCCGCAGCGAGGCGCTGGAACGCTTCGCGGAGCTGTCGCGGGATCTGGCGCTGGAGCGTGATCCGCTGGTGCTGGTGGGGCGGGCGCAGGAGATCGCGGTGTCGCTCATGCCGGGCAGCGTATGTACGTACTACGAGCCGCAGGGGCGGCTGTGGTCGTTGCGGTCGCACCGGGGAGAGTTCCGCCGTCCGGAACTGCTGGCGCGGTTGCGGCTGGGGTTGCCGCGCGGCGAGACCCTGAACGTCGACCGGCCGTTCGAGACGCTCACGCCGTACTACCAGGACGCCTTCGATCCGGCGACCGTGCAGAGTGCGGGGAGCAGCATCTCGGTCATCCGGACGTCCGCTTCGTTCCCGGTGCGGACCGGCGCGCAGCCGCGCGGTGTGCTGGTCGTGGGGCGACATGACCAGCGGGCCTGGACGACAGCGGAGCAAACGCTGCTGGAGACGGTGGTGTTCAACCTGCAGCTGGCGCTGGAGCGGGCTGAGCAGTCCGGGGAGTTGCAGCGGCGGACGCTGGCGCTGGAGCGCAGCAACGCGGAACTGGAGCGCTTCGCGTTCGTGGCCGGTCATGACCTGCAGGAGCCGCTGCGCAGCGTGACCAGTTTCGCACAGCTGCTCGTGAAACGGTTCGGGGCGCATCAGGACGACCCGCGCGCCGAGCAGTACCTGAAGCATATTCAGGGCGGCACCCAGCGCATGCAGGAGCTGATTCAGGAGCTGCTGAACTACGCCCGCGTGACCGCCGAGACGCGGCCCGCCACGCGGCAGGACACGAACGCGGTGACGGCCGCCGCCGTGCAGGACCTGCGGGCGTCCCTGAACGCGGCTGGCGCGGCGGTGACGGTGTTCGACCTGCCGCCGGTGGTGGCGGACAGCACGCAGTTGCGTCAGCTGATGCAGAACCTGATCGGGAACGCCGTGAAGTACCGTCACGCCGACCGCGCCCCGGTGGTGACCGTGACCGGCGAGCAGCGTGGACCGTGGGTGCAGATCGACGTGCACGACAACGGCCTTGGCATTGCCCCCGAGTACCACGAGCGGATCTTCACGGTGTTTCAGCGGTTGCATGCGCGCGATCAGTACGGCGGGACGGGTGTGGGCCTGACGATCGCGCGGCGGATCGTGGAACGTCACGGCGGGCAGCTGTGGGTGTCGTCGGACGGGGTCAGTGGCAGCACGTTCCACCTGACCCTGCCGGCAGCGCCGTAGGGGGGGGCGGGGCGTGTGGAGCGGCCCGGCGCGCCTCATGAAGTGTCGGTGATGGCCGGGGGCATTGCCTGAGGCTGAATGATCTGACATCATGCCACTGCTGATGTCCGACCGTTTGACTGTACTGGTAGTAGATGACAATCTGGCGGACATCCTGCTGCTGGAGGAGGTGTTCGGGGATCACGCCGAAGCGGTGGACCTCGTGACGTTCCGCAGTGGCCCAGACGTACTCAGTTACCTGCGTGACCCTTCCTGTCAGCTGCCGGACGTGCTGCTGCTGGACTGGTCCATGCCGGCCATGAATGGTCAGGAGGTGCTGGAGTCCCTGCGTGCCGAGCCGCACCTGCAGTCGCTGCCGGTGATGGTGCTCTCGGGGCACCCGCTGGAGGTGCCGGGCACGGCGGCGTGCCTGATCAAGCAGGCGTCGCTGGAGGGGCTGATGGCGTCGGTGGAGGGGCTGATCGGTGAGGTGCAGTCGTGGCGTGACGGAGCCCGGACCGCCAGTTCCGGTGGGCTGGAGTTCACCGAGTCTTAATTCAGGGCGTTCTGGGCAAACAATGGGCATTTTTTCTCGTTGCATGCTGAAAATGAAGATAGGTTAAGGGCCGTATGCCTCAAGTCATCACCGTCCTGCTCATCGACGACAACCCGGCGGACCTGACGCTGGCGCAGGAGGCGTTCGAGGACCACAGCGACCACGTCACCCTGATCACCTGCAACGACGGCGCCAGGGCCATCGGCCTCCTCAAGGACAGCAGCCGCGCCCTGCCGGACGTGATCGTCCTCGACGTGAACATGCCGGTCATGAGCGGCTTCGACGTGCTGCGCATCATCCGTGACGACGAGGAACTCCGGCACCTGCCGGTCGTGATGCTCAGCACCTCCGGCAGCGAGGCCGACATCGGACAGGCTTACGACCTGATCGCCAGTTCGTACATGCTCAAGAACGCCAGCTTCACCGAGTTCGTCGGGCAGATCGACCAGTTCGTGAAATTCTGGACCGGCTGCCAGTTCAAACGGCCCCGCCGCGCCTGAACGCCGCACCCGCCGCACAGTCCCTGGACGGACACCACAGTTACCCGCCGCAGCGTCGGCTATCGTGACGGGCATGTACGCCGCCGAATCCGTCGTCCCGACCAGCCGGCCCGACCTTCCCCTCTCGGTCCTGCTGGTGGACGACGACTCCACGGATCTCGAACTGGCTGCCATCGTCTTCGGTGAGCATCAACTCGACGTCCACACCTGCGCGGGCGGCGCCGAAGCCCTCGCCCACCTGCGCGCCGCGCCGTCCCTGCCGCACGTGATCGTGCTGGACCTGAACATGCCGCAGATGAACGGCTTCGAGGTGCTCGACAGCATCCGCCGGGACGAAGGGCTGCGGCACCTGCCGGTCGTGATTCTCAGTACGTCCGGCGAGGCGCGCGACGTCACGCGCGCCTACGACCTGCTGGCCAGTTCCTACATGGTCAAGCAGCGTGACTTCGCCGCCTTCGAGGAACAGGTGCGGGGTTTCGTGAGCTTCTGGACGACCTGCGTGTTCCCGGCCGACGCGCCGCTGCCCTCCTGAAGCAGACAGCCTCCGATTGAATGGCCTGCAAAGCCGCTGGGTCCAAGCGGACTCGTAGAGCTGCGCCGCAGAACGAGTAGGAGCAGAACGCCCCTCCTGACGTGGAGTTGGGAACCCGGCGCCCTTCCGGGTTGTCAACGAAACAGACGGAATCCGCAGCAGAAGAGTATGGGGAACGGGTCAACAGTCGCCCACTGCCGGAAGTTAGGGCCCATCATGAACTGGGCTTTAGCAGCCGCTCACCACGCCAGCCGGTCGTCCAGAGACGCGGCGCCGTCCCACCGGAGCAGCGCCGGCCTGCGCGGTCCGCGCCGAACGGCTTTCTACCGGCCGGAGTCGGAGCCGGGCAGGGGCGGTTCGTCGGTCGTGGGCCAGCTGCGGAACAGGCCCGAGCCGCCCCGCTTGGCGAGGTACATGCGGTGGTCGGCGCTCGAGAGCAGCGGTGAGAGAGTGCGCGGTCCGGTGATGGAGTGCGCCAGTCCGGCCGACACGCCCACCCGCAGGTCCGGCGGGAGGCCCGGGCCGCTGACGGGGGTATGGGTGATGGCGGCGCCGACGGCCCGCAGCAGCGCCTCGCCGTGGTCGGGGGGGCCGCGGAAGGCGACGGCGAACTCGTCACCACTCAGGCGGGCCGCGAGGTCGTCCGGGCGGAGCAGGGCGCCGCGCAGGCGGCGGGCGACCTCGCGCAGCACCAGATCGCCCGCCGCGTGACCGTGGTGGTCGTTCACGGCCTTGAATCCGTTCAGGTCGAGGAAGATCACGCCGACGCCCTCATCTGCTGCGCCCCTGTCCGCCGCCCCCCTGTCTGCCGCGCCGCCAGTCGCCGCGCCTGGCTCACGGGCCGCGCCGTTACGGGCTCCTGCGGGGGCCGGGTCGGCCCAGCGGGCCAGGGTGTCCATCAGGGCGCGCCGGTTGGGCAGGCCGGTCAGGTCGTCGGTGTGCAGTTGCCGGTGCAGGTCCGCGCGGCTGCGGCCCAGCGCGCGGGAGGTTTCCCGCAGGCGTTCGAGCAGGCGCAGCTGCCGCGTGACGAGCAGCCGGTAACGCGCCGTGAGCAGTCCGGCGATCAGCAGCGTGACGGTCATGTGGACCGCGCCGCCCTGTGACGTGCCGCGCAGCGTCCAGCCGCTCACGAAGGCTCCGAGGAGCGCGAGGAACGGCCAGAAGCTCAGCAGGGACCGCAGGCCGGGCGGGAGGGGCCGGGCGCGCAGCAGCACGCGGTCGTCCGGGTCCAGGGCCAGCAGGGCCGACAGGGCGATCAGGGCGAAGGTGGCGTTCCACAGGTGCAGGACCGGCCGCAGGTTCAGGTAGTCCCCGGCGGCGACCCGCCCGACGTACCACAGGTCACCCAGGCCGATCAGCAGCACGGCGGTGGCCAGCAGCAGCTGATGGAGGCGCAGCTGCCGGGTGCGGGCCAGCAGGAGCCAGCCGGTGATCAGCAGCAGCCACAGGTCCAGCACCGGGAAGATCGCCTGAATCCAGGCGGTAGCGTGCCCGGCGCGTGAGAGCGGCAGCAGCAGCGGCAGCGTGAGGGTCAGGGTCACGGCGGCCACATCGATCTGAAGGGCGGGTGGTGAGGCGCGCGCACCGCTGAGATCCAGCAGGGCGCGCAGCGTCAGCGGGTACAGCAGCAGGAAACACAGGTCCGAGGCGCGCGGCACCCATCCGGCGCGGGGACCGGGGGCTTCGACATGAAAGAACAGGATCTCCCCGGCGCAGTACGCGGTCAGGGCGGCCAGCAACCAGCGGAACGCCGACGCACGCGGGCGCGGCACGCAGACGGCGGCGTTCAGGACCATGATCAGGCACGCGGCCCGGACCAGACCGGCGCTGAACATGGTCAGATTCAGGTTCTGGGCGACGGGCGGCAGGGCCGCGACGACCACGGCGGCCAGCAGACCGGCCCCCAGGCTGAAGGCGGGGTCGGCCCGGTGAAACGCATGGCGCGGCACACTCCCAGCGTGTCACATCAGTTCCTCATTCGTAACAAATATGGAGCGTCACGGTCTTCATGCAGCGCCGGGCGGTTTCTCATACAGACTCCGGGCAGATGGCCTGCACAGCCATTCGCCCGGAGCCCGTATCCGCTGGGGCGGCGTCCGGCTTCAGCGGGTTTTCGTGACCTTGCTGAGCAGCGGCGGCTGGTCGGGGTTCAGCCCACGCGCCAGTGAGAGGTGCGCGGCGAACAGGTAGAACGCCAGGGCGCTGGGGACCGTGTCGGTCAGGCCGTGCCCGGTGCCGGGCGTGGTGAGGGTGCTGCCGCTGGCGGGGCCGATGGTGCGAAGGTCCGCGCCGTCCCCCTGCAGGGCGTCCAGCGCGGCGCGGGTGGCGGCCCCGGCCTGATCGGCGGGCGTGAAGGCCAGGACCGGGAGGCCCTCGGCGAGCAGGCGTTTGGGGCCGTGGCTGAACTCGGCGGCGGAGTACGCCTCGGCGTGGATGCCGCTGGTTTCCTTGAGTTTCAGGGCGGCTTCCTGCGCCACGCCGTAGTGCAGGCCGCGCGTGAGGACGATCAGGTTCTCCGCGAAACGGTAGCGGTCGGCCAGATCGCGGGCCTGACCTTCGAGGGCCAGGGTGGCTTCCAGCGCGGCGGGCAGGGCGTGCAGGCCGCGCAGCAGGGCGTCGTCGCCGCTGAGGTCAGCGATGACGGGCAGCAGCGCGGTCAGGCTGGCGAGGTAGCTCTTGGTGGCGGCCACAGCGCGTTCCTCACCGCCGCGCAGCGGCAGGACGAACTCGGCGGCGCGCGCGAGGTCGCTGTCCTCCACGTTCACGAGCGCGACGGTCAGCGCGCCGCACTCGCGGGCCGCGCGGACGTTCTCGACCACGTCGGGACTGGCGCCGCTCTGGGACACGGCGATCACCAGGGCGCCGCGCAGGTCCAAGCGCGCGCCGTACAGGGTGTGAACGCTGGGGCCGAGGCTGGCGACCGGCAGGCCCAGCTGCGTTTCCAGGGCGTACTTGAGGACCGTGCAGGCGTGGTCGCTGCTGCCGCGCGCGATGGTGACGGCGTACGCGGGTTTCAGCGCGCGGATGGCGGCGGCCAGGGCGCGGCTGACGTCGGCGTTTTCAGCGAGCTGGCGGCGGGTGACGTCCGGGGACTGCCGGGCTTCCTGCAACATCAGGGGATCGGTCATGGGTTCTCCAGGGTGGGGGTTCCGGCGACGGGTGTGCCGGCGATGGGCACTCCGGCGACATGCACGGCCTGCACGGTCAGGTCCGGGTCGAGGGTGACGAGGTCGGCGCGCAGGCCGGGCCTGAGTTTGCCCCGGTCGTGCAGGCCAATCGAGCGGGCGGGGGTCAGGCTGGCCATGCGGGCCGCTTCCGGCAGGGGAATGCCCGCGGCGACGGCGCGGCGCAGGGCGGCGTCCATGGTCAGGACGCTCCCGGCGATGGTGCCGTCCGGGAGGGTAGCCTTCCCGCCGCGTACCGTGACGGGCTGCCCGCCGAGTTCGCTGGGGCCGTCACCCAGTCCGGCGGCGCGCATGGCGTCCGTGATCAGGATCACGCGTTCCGGCGCGGCGGCCCGCGCGAGGCGCACGGCCGTGTCGTGCAGGTGAATGCCGTCCAGAATGACTTCCAGCGTGGCGTGCGGGTCGGCCATCAGCGCGCCGGGCACGCCGGGGTTGCGGCCCTCGACGCCGCCCATGGCGTTGAACAGGTGCGTGGCGCAGGTCTGCGCGCCCGCCGCACTCAGCAGGGCGAGCAGGCCGGTCACGGTATCGGCGTCGGCGCGGCTGTGTCCGATGCCGACGCGCACGCCCGCGCGGGCAAAGGCCAGGGCCGCTTCCCGCGCGCCCGGCAGTTCCGGGGCCAGGGTCACGGCCCGCAGGACGCCCGTGGCAATGACCTGGGTCACCAGCGCCTCGGCGGGGTCCACCGCGCAGGGCGGTTGCGCACCCAGCCGGCCGGGGCTGATGAACGGCCCTTCCAGATGCGCGCCCGCGATGGCGGCGCCGCCGGGCACACCCGCGCGCATCACTTCCGCCACGCCGCGCAGCGCCTCCAGCACCGCCTCCCAGGGGTGGGTGATGGTGGTGGGCAGCAGCGTGGTCGTGCCGTGCCGGGCGTGCAGGCGGGCCAGGGTGCGAACGCCGTCCGGGCCGTCCATGGTGTCCCCGCCGCCGCCGCCATGAACGTGGGTGTCCACGAAGCCGGGCAGGATCACCCGGTCACGCGGGGCGTGCGGGTCAGGTTCTACGGCGCGGATCAGGCCGCCCTGAAGGGTCAGGCGGCCCGGCGCGAGCTGCCCCTGCGGGCCGGGCATCAGCAGCAGGCCGCGCAGGACCGTCACGCCCGCTCCGTCAGGCATCGGCTCAGCCATCCGTGGGAGTCGGGGTCAGGTCGGGGTAGGCGGCGCGCACGGCGGCCTCGACCTCGGCGGCGTGGCTGAGGGTCAGGGCGTGCGCGGCCAGTTCGCGGGCCTGCGCGGCGTTCAGGTTCAGCACCTGCTCGCGGCGCGGCAGCAGCGCGGGCGCGCTCATGGAGAGTTCCGTGACGCCCAGTCCGACCAGCAGCGGCAGCGCCAGGGGATCACCGGCCATCTCGCCGCACACGCCCACCCATTTCCCGTGGCGGGCGGCGCCCTGGCAGGTCAGGGCGATCAGGGTCAGCACGGCCGGATTCAGCGGCTGGTACAGGTTCGCCACGCGTTCGTTCATGCGGTCGGCAGCCATGGCGTACCCGATCAGGTCGTTGCTGCCCACGCTGAAGAAGTCCGCGTGCCGCGCGAACTGCTCGCTCAGGGCGGCGGCGGCCGGAATCTCGACCATCATCCCGACTGGAATGTCGGTGGCGACCGGCACGCCCTCGGCGGTCAGTTCGGCGCGCGCGGCGTCGAGGTGGGCGCGGGCTTCCAGGAATTCCTGCACGGTGGCGATCATGGGGAACATCACGCGCAGCTGGCCGTGCACGCTGGCGCGCAGCAGGGCGCGCAGTTGCACGCGGAACAGGTCCGGCCGCGCGAGGCACAGGCGGATGGCGCGGAAGCCCAGGAAGGGGTTCTCCTCGTGCGGGAGGCCCAGGGCGGGCAGGGCCTTGTCTCCGCCGATGTCCAGCGTGCGGATGATCACGGGGCGGCCCCCCATGCCTTCGAGGACGGCGCGGTAGGCGCGGTACTGTTCGTCCTCGCCGGGCAGGTCGCCTCGGCCCAGGAACAGGAACTCGGTGCGGTACAGGCCCACGCCCTCGGCTCCGGCGCTCAGGGCACCCGGCACCTCGGCGGGCGCGCCGATGTTCGCGGCGAGTTCCACGCGCAGGCCGTCGGCGGTGCGGCCCTCGCGGTCCTTCAGGGCGTCCAGGCGGTCCCGTTCGGCCTGCGCGGCGGCCTGCGCGGCCTGCGCGGCGCTCAGGGCGGCCGCGTCCGGGTGGACGGTCACGGTGCCCGCGTCGCCATTCACGATCAGCGGCGTGCCGCGCGTCAGGCCCGCCAGGGCGGCCTCGCCCACGCCGACCACGGCGGGCAGGCCCAGGCCGCGCGCCATGATCGCGCTGTGGCTGGTGCGCCCACCCACGGCCGTGACGACGCCCCGCACCAGGGCGGGGTCCAGTCCGGCGGTGTCGCTGGGCGTCAGGTCGTGCGCGACCACGATGGCCGGTTCGCGCAGTTCACCCAGGCTGGCCAGGGGTCGGCCCAGCAGGTGAGAGAGCACGCGGGCGCGCAGGTCGCGCAGGTCGGCGGCCCGCTCGCGCAGGTACGGGTCGTCCAGGCTCTCGAACATCCCGATGAACGCCCCGAACGCGCCGTGCACGGCCGCCTCGGCATTCGCGCCCCCGGTCAGGGTTTCCTGGATGGCCGCGCCGAGTTCCGGGTCATCGAGCAGCAGCAGGTGCGCGTCGAAGATCGCGGCGGCGTCGTCACCCAGGCGAGCGCGGGCGCCCTCGCGCACCCCGTGCAGGTCCGTGCGGCTCTCCGAGAGCGCGGCGTCCAGGCGGGCGCGCTCGGCGGCCGGGTCCTGTCCGGTCAGGGTCTCGAAGCTCAGGTTCGGGGGGATCAGGACGAAGGCCGGGCCGATGCCGGTGCCGGGGGAGGCGGCCACGCCGCTCAGCGTGACCGGACCAGCGGCGGGCGTGAGGGCCGGGTCAGGCACGGCGGGGACAGTGGTCGGGTCAGGCACGGCGGGCGAGGCCCTGTTCTTCCAGGCGGGCGGCGATGGCCTCGACGGCGGCCTGCGCGTCGTCACCGGTCGCGCGGACGCTGAAGCTGGCGCCGCTGGCGAGACCGACGCCCATGACGGACATCATGCTCTTGAGGTTCACGGCCTTGTCGGCGGTGACGAGTTCGATGGCGCTGGCGAACGGCGCGGCCACCTGCACGAGCTGGGCGGCGGGGCGGGCGTGCAGGCCGTGTTCGGCGGTGACGGTGAAGTTCTGTTCCATGATGATGTCTCCTTGAGGAATGGGGGCGCGGGCGAACGTCATGGCCGCCCGCGCGGGCTTGAGGGTCAGGCGCAGGGGATCAGGACTTCAGCGTGACGGTCTGACCGTCGATCTGCACGCTCTGGTCCGGGGCGAGGTTCGTGAAGATCACGGGCGTGATCAGGCTGGGCACGCGGGGGCGCACGGCGTCCAGGTCCACGTCCACCAGGGTCTGCCCGGCGGTCACGCGGTCGCCCTGCGCGACGCGGGCGGTGAAGCCCTCGCCGTTCAGGCTGACCGTGTCGATGCCGACGTGCACGAGGACTTCCAGGCCGCTGTCGGCGCGCAGGCCGATGGCGTGACCGGTGGGGAACAGCGTGACGACCTCGCCGCTGACGGGGGCGACGACGCGGCCGCCGGTGGGTTCGATGGCGAAGCCGTCACCCATGACCCGGCCGCTGAAGACGGGGTCGGGCACGTCCGTGATGGGCAGCACGCGCCCCGGCATGGGCAGCGTGAAGTCGGCAGGCAGGGCGGGCGCGCCGCCGGCGGTCTGCGGGATGGGGTTGGGCTGGGTGGTGATGGCGGGCGCGGCCGGGCCGACGTGAACCTGGGCGGGCGCGGCGTCGGCGGGGCGGGTCGCGGCGGGGTTGGCCTCGGTGTACGCGCCTTCCTCGATCACGCGGCGCATCTCCTCTTTCAGCTGGTCGCTGCGGGTGCCGTACACGGCCTGCACGCTGTTGCCGACTTCCAGCACGCCGGCGGCGCCGAGCATCTGGAGCTGGCTCTTGCTGACGCGGCTCTTGTCGTTCACGCTGACGCGCAGGCGGGTGATGCAGGCGTCGAGGTTGCTGATGTTGCTGGGGCCGCCCAGGGCGCGCAGGATGTCCACGGCCAGTTCGCGGTCCCCGCCGGCGGCGCGGACGGTGGCGGCGGCGGTGTCCTCGCTGCTGACCTCCTCACGGCCGGGGGTCATGATGTTGAAGCGGCGGATGACGGCGCGGAACACCACATAGTACACGGCGGCGAACACGAGGCCCACGACCGGCACCAGCCACGCGCGGGTGCTCTTGGGCATCAGCAGGAAGTAGTCGATGGCCCCGCCGCTGAAGGTGAAGCCGCTGCGCGACCCGAGGACGTTCATGACCATGAAGCTCAGGCCGGTCATGGCGGCGTGGAACACGTACAGCAGCGGCGCGACGAACATGAACGCGAACTCGATGGGTTCGGTGATGCCGGTCAGGAAGGAGGTCAGGGCGGCGCTGCCCATGATCCCGGCGATGACCTTGCGGCGCTCCGGGCGGGCTTCGTGCACGATCGCCAGCGCGGCGGCGGGCAGGGCGAACAGCATGATCGGGAAGAAGCCGGTCATGAAGATCCCGGCGCTGCGGTCCCCGGCGATGTAGCGGGTCAGGTCGCCGCGCACGACCTCACCGGCGGGCGTGGTGTACTCCCCGGCGATGAACCAGAACGGCTGGTACCAGATGTGGTGCAGCCCGAACGGGATCAGCAGGCGGTTCACGAAGCCGAAGATGCCGCTGGCCGCGACGGGCGCGCCCTCGGTGGCGACGTTCGAGAAGGCGTTCAGGCCCTGCTGCACCGGCGGCCACAGGTAGGTCAGCAGGATGCCGACCACGATGGCCGAGGCGGCCGTGACGATCGGCACGAAGCGCCGTCCCGCGAAGAAGCCCAGGAAGGCGGGCAGGCGGATGTCCTTGTAGCGGTTGTACAGGAACGCGGAGAGCAGGCCCATCAGGATGCCGCCGAACACGCCGGTCTGCAGCGAGTTGATACCCAGCACCTTGGCGTACGCGCCCTTGCTGGCGGCGCTCAGCGCGTCGAATTTCGCGGCGTCACCGAGGCCCAGGTAGGCGCTGATGGTGGCGTGCATGACCAGGAAACCGACCAGCGCGGCGAGCGCCGCGACACCCGCGCCGGACGCGAGGCCGATGGCCACGCCCAGCGCGAAGATGACCGGGAGGTTCCCGAAGATCACGTCGGACGCGCCGACCATCATGCGGCCGGTGAACTGCAGCCACTCGGGAATGCTGGCGTGCCAGGAGTAACTGGGGTCGTTGAAGGCCGAGCCGAAGCCCAGCAGCAGTCCGGCGGCGGGCAGCACCGCGACCGGGAGCATCAGGGCCTTGCCGATCTCCTGGAGGGCGGCGAAGACGGTCTTGCGGGGCGGCTTGCCCGGCACGGAGCCAGGGGCGGTGGAGGTGGGTGTGGTCATCAGACAGTGAACTCCTGGGAGAGGATGGATGTTCGCGTTCAGGCAGGAGCGGCCCTGTCAGTGGACGGGAGGGCGCATCGGCCGGGGCGCGTGGGCTGCGCGGGGCAGTCACGGGCCGGGGATCGGTGATGCGCTGGGGCCTCCACGGTCTGGCAGGCGGGGGAAGTCGGAACGCGGCTCGCTTCACTCTAGAAGTGAAAATTATTCTTGTCAATTTACTGATCCCAAAATTAATTTTCAGACAATGTGCCCTGAGGCGGCGCAGGCCGGCGTCCTGGGAACCGCCCCGCCTGCCGCGCGGCGGGCCAACCGCGCGCCTCACCCGCGCCACCACGTCCCTGAAAACCGCTGTCAGCGGTCAGGTGCGTTGACAAAAATTCTTTTCAGGCGCTACCGTACCCCTATCAGCTCACGCGACCACACCCGTCCCAGTCTCCATCCCAGTCAGGTTCCGCAGGAGGACCGCCGCATGACCACCGCCGTCACACCGGGCGCGGGCGGCGCCATCGGGCGCATCCGCCTGCACGCCGACTCGCTCTCCCCCAGCCTGCGCCGCGTCGCGGATCACGTCGTCGCGCACGCCGACACCACCGTCCACCAGACCATCACCGAGGTCGCCGCCAGCGTCGGCGTCAGCGAGGCCACCATCACGCGGCTGTGCCACAAACTGAACTACGCCGGGTTTCACGCCTTCAAGATCGCGCTCGCCAGCGACCTCGGCGGCCGCCGCCCCCGCCCGGACGAAGCCGGGGACGCCCCCAGCCAGATGCAGCGCCTGACGCAGCAGGCCGTCCGCAGCCTCGAAGGCACCGCCCGCATGCTCGACCCGCAGGTCACCGAGGACGTCGCCGACCGCCTCGCCCGCGCCCCGCGCGTGGACCTGACCGGGCAGGGCAACAGCAGCCTCACCGCGCAGTTCTTCGCGCACCGCCTGCTGCGCATCGGCGTGCCCGCCGCCACGTACCCCGACCCGCACCTCGCGGCCGTCAGCATCTCGACGCTGCCGCGCGGCAGCGTCGTCATCGGCCTGAGCGGCACCGGCAGCACCCTCGACACCATCGGGCACCTGAAACTCGCGCAGCAGTGCGGGCTGTACACGGTCGCCGTCACGCACCGCGCCGCCAGTCCCATCACCCGCCACGCCAGCGCCGTGCTGTTCACCGCCAGCCAGGAAGACCCCCTGACCGACGGCGTGCTGGACACCCTGACCAGCCAGCTGCTGCTGCTCGAGGCACTGTACGCCGCCCTGCTGACCCGCCGCCCCGAGGCGGACGCCATGCTGCGCGTCACCGCCAACAGCGTCGGCGAGAAGAAAGCCTGAGCGCGGAGCGGGTGCCCTGAGGCGCTCAGGGCGTGGTCTTCTCCTGACGCCACCGCGCCTGCCAGTCCAGGAACTGCTCGGCGCTCAGGCCCGGCGCGTACAGCCAGCCCTGCATCAGGTCGCAGCCGAGTTCCGCAAGTTGCGCGGCCTGTTCGGGCGTCTCGACGCCCTCGGCGACCACGTCGATGCCCATGGCGTGCGCCATCAGGACGCTGGCCCCGATGATCGCGCGGCTCTCGCGGCCCTCCTGGGAATCCTGACCGAGGTCGTTCACGAAGGACCGGTCGATCTTCAACTCGTCGACCGGCAGAGTCCGCACGCTGACCAGCGACGAGTACCCGGTGCCGAAATCGTCGATGCTGATCCGCACGCCCTCGTCCCGCAGCGCCTGGAGGGTCTGGCGGGTACGGGCCGGATTGTCGAGCAGGCCGGTTTCCGTGACTTCCAGCACCAGCCGCCGGGCGCTCAGGCCGCTGCCGGCCAGGGCCGCGCGGACCTGATCGGCGAAGTCCGGGGCGTTCAGCTGGACGCTGGACACGTTCACGCTCAGGCACACGCCGGTCCAGCGGGTGGCTTCCTGGCACGCGACCCGCAGCACCCAGTCCCCCAGCTGCCCCATCAGGCCGCCCATCTCGGCGACCGGAATGAACTGGTCCGGCGGCACGGAACCCAGGACCGGGTGGGTCCAGCGCAGCAGCGCCTCCGCGCCGACCAGGCTGCCCCGGCGCACGCCGATCTGCGGCTGGAACACCAGGTGGAAGTCCCCGTCGCGCAGGCTCTCGCGCAGCGCCGTTTCCAGGGTCAGGGTCTGCCGGCCCGTGCGGGTGGTCGCCTCGAACACCTGCGAGAACAGCTGGCGGCGTTTGGCAGCGTACATGGCGGCGTCGGCCTGCTGGTGCAGTTCGCTGGCGTCGCGGGCGGTGTCCGGGTACACGCTCCAGCCCAGCGACGCCTGCATCAGGACCGCGCCGCTGCCCGTCTCGAACGGCTGATCGAACACAGCGTTCAGGCCGGCCGTCACTTCCGGCAGGCGTCCGGCCGGGACGATCACCGCGAACTCGTCGCCGCCCATGCGGGCCAGGGCCGGCACGGCGTACGCAGCGCAGACCTGCTCGAGGCGGCGGGCGAGCTGCTGCAGCAGTCGGTCGCCGGCGACGTGCCCGTACCCGTCGTTCAGGAACTTGAACCGGTCGAGGTCCATCAGGCCGAACGCGAGGCGTTCACCGCCGATCTGCGCGTCGATCAGCAGCTGATCGAGCCGCTCGCCGAGGGTCACGCGGTTCATCAGGCCGGTCAGGGCGTCCGTGAAGGCCAGGGCGGACAGTCGCCGCTGCTGCAGGTGCTGCTCGACCAGCATGGACGCGGCCGGCACACGCCGCCGCAGGGTGTCGGTCAGGGGCGCCGCCCACTGGTGCGCCTGACCGTGCGCGGCGGCCAGCACGCCCAGCAGCTGCCCGTCACGGCCGTACAGCGGCAACTGCGTGAGCGTCCGCACGCCCAGCCTGGGCGCGATCTCCCGCGCGGCCAGCAGCGGCGAATCGAAATCCAGCAGGTCCGGGATGTCCATGCTCAGGCCGGTGCGGTCCGGGTCCACTTGGCCCCACATGTCCTGCAGGTGCCGGGACGGCGTGCCGTTCACGGCCTGCTGGAAGGTGCGGTTGATCTCCCCGACCACCTGCAGCGTCCCGTCCGGGTCCGCCAGGACCAGCGCGGCCTTCCAGCCGGGGTTCAGCGACTCGATGCCGCCCAGCAGGGCGTCCACGCTGTCCTGGAGGGGCGCCCCGCCCAGCGCCAGCCGGTTGGCGGCCGCGACGTGCGTCTGGACCTGCGTGGCGCGCTGCGCGTCGCTCACGTCGCGCAGGTTCACTGCCCAGTGGGTGCACTGCCCGTCCGGCGCGAGGATGGGACTGGCGTGCAGTTCCAGCCACTGGTGCGCGTCCGGCAGATACAGCACCTCGCGGCGCGGTTCGCTCGGGTGCAGCTGCCCGATCATGGCGGTGATGGTCACGCGGTTGCCGCTGCCCAGCGGCCACTCGGGCAGCGGCGCGGCCGGCAGGTCGTCCAGTCCCTGGTCGCGCAGCAGTTCGTGCAGGGCCGGGTTCCCGTACACGACGGTCAGGTACGTCGGGCCGGGCCGCGCGTCGAGCAGCAGCAGCGGGTCCACGGACGTGGCGACCATGGTCTCGAGCAGCGTCATGCGCTGACCCTGCTCGACGCTGCTGGTGACGTCCGCGCCGTGTCCGATCATGAACTGTAGCGAGCCGTCCGCCTGAAACACCGGCCAGTACGCCCGCCGGTACACGCGCGCCTCGCCGCCGGCCTGCATGGTCTCCTCCCACTGCACGGCGCGGCGGCGGGCAGCCGCTTCCCGGAAACGCTCCACCCGCCCGGAGGCCAGTTCCGGTGGATGCCCGCGCCACGCGGCGTATTCCGGGTTGGTCAGGCCGATCACGGCCGCGCGGATCCCCGGATCGCGGATCGCGGCCGGATTGCAGTACAGGTAGCGGCCCTGCGGGTCGAACAGCGCCACGTCGATCGGCAGGTGATCGAGCAGTTCGCGGTACAGCTGCTCGCCGGGCAGGTGCAGTGGCGTGGCCGCGGACGTGACCACCAGCAGGGTCGCGTGGTGGGGGGCGGGCAGCGGCAGGGCCCGTACCCGCACGCTCAGCGGCTGACCGTCGCCGCGCAGCAGTTCCAGTGGCGCGGGTTCCGGCAGGAGCGGGCCGTTCAGGAGCGCGGCCAGCTGGGCGTGATGGGTGGGCGTGACGAGCGCGGCGGCCCGCTGCCCGGTCACGGTCGGCGCGGTGCGCTCCAGCAGGGTCAGCAGGGCGGGCGTGACGCCCAGGATCCGTCCGTCCGGAGCCGCGATCAGCAGTGGGGCGGCGCTGTGGTTCAGGAGGTCCAGCGTGGCCCGGCCCAGCGCGGGGCTGTATGGTGTGGTGCTTCCTGGCGTGACCGCACCTGACTGTTCCGATTGACCACCATCCTGCATAACTCAGTATCCACTAATGGTTCTTACCTGCGTCTTGATTCGTTCTGCACGTTCCGGCCAGTCGGGACGGTCAGGCCGGTGATCAGGGCGTGCAGGGCGTCGGGCAGGACCTCGTCGAGGCGCAGGTGCAGCGCGGCGAGGTCGGTGCCGTCCAGGGCGGCGCGCACGGCGGGGCTGGGGTCGCTCATGGGTTGCAGGCCGGCGATCAGCGCCTGGGTGTAGGTGAGCAGGCGCGCGCCGCCGCCGGGCGGCAGGTCCGGCAGCGCGGTTTCGAGCAGCGGAGCGGTGCGGGCGAGGCTGGCGGGGGTTTGGGTGCCGCCGAGGTGCAGCCCGGCGAGGCGCTCGACTGGATCCGCGCGCGGCCCAAACCGCTCGCGCTGTACGTGTTCAGCCGCTCCGGCGCGGCGGCCCGCGACGTGATCGCGCAGACCAGCGCCGGGAACACGGTCGTGAATCACGGGTTCCTGAACATGATTCATCCGGGCCTGCCGTTCGGCGGGGTCGGCGGGAGCGGCCGCGGCCAGTACCACGGCGAGGCGGGCTTCCGGACCCTCTCACACGAGCGGGCGGTCCTGACACAGCGGAGCTGGAGTCCCGCCGACCTGTTCCGCCCGCCCTACGCGCGGCCCGGCGTGCAGGCGCTCTGGGCGGCCCGCCGCCTCGGCGACCGACTGCGCGGGCAGGACCGGCCCCGGCGCTGAACCCGGCGTTAAGACCTGCGTGACAGACCAACGGGTCATACTGCGGGGGATGGAACCCGACCTGACTCCCACCGACCTGGCGGTCCTGTCGGCCCTGACCGACACGGTCGACCCGCTGCTGGTCGTGGACAGCGCGTCGGGCCGGGTGCTGATGGTGTCGGAGGCGTTCGCGCAGTGGAGCGGGTACCCGCGTGAGCAGTTACGGGACTCAGAGACGGGGGCGCTGCTGGCATCGCAGGACCGCGAGGGGTTCCGCCTGAGCCTGCAGGTGTTCCTGGACGGGGACATGCCGTCCGCGCGGCGGGACTTCATGTTCCAGGGGGCGAACGGGCAGCCGCTGCCGGCGCAGGTGCGCGGGCTGCGGTTCACGCTCGCCGGGGGGCGGCGCGTGGGCCTGCTGGCGATCCGCCCCGCGACGGAACTGCTGCCCGCCGCGCTGTTCTACCGGCAGATCCTGGAGGAACTGCCGCTGGAACTCTCGGTGCTGGACCCGGACGGCCGGTACCTGTACGTGAACCCGGCGGCGGCGCCCGACCCGGCGGTCCGCACGGCCCTGACCGGCCTGACCGCGCGGGAAGCGGCGGCCCTGCTGAACCTGCCCGACTCGGACCTGCCGGCGCGGGAGGCGGCCGTGACCCGCGCGCAGCGTGACCCGGCGCGGCTGCGCTGGACGGAAATGCAGGCGGGGCAGTTGCAGGAGCGGACGCTGGTGCCGATCCTGAACGAACGCGGCAGCCTGAACCTGATGCTGACCTACGCCACGGACCTGCCCGAGCGGCTGCGGCAGTCCGAGCGGCTCACGCTGCTGGAAGGCAGCATGCAGGCGGCCGTGGTGCCCATGTGCGTCCTGGACGCCCGCCGTAACCATCAGCACGGGCGGGTGGCGTACACGAACGCGGCGTTCCAGACGCTGCTCTCGCCGCTGCCGGTCGCGCTGGGCACGCACCCGCTGGAGTGGCCGTGGGCGCCGGCGGACCGGCAGGTGATCCGGGCGCTGCTGACGGAACTGAACGCGACCGGCGCCGCCTCGTTCACGCGGGACGTGAACCTGCCCGCCCGGAACGAGTGGTGGGAGGTGACCGCCACGCGCGTCGGGCAGGACCTGGCCGGCAGCGGCAGTCACTGGGCACTGTTCCTGCGGGACGTGGGCGAACAGCGCCGCGCGGACCTGTTCCTGCGCAGCCTGGCGGACGCGAACGTGGCCTCTTTGATGGACGCCCCGCTGGAACAGGTGCTGGGTGTCCTGTTCGGTGGGCTGCGCGAGGTGCTGGGCAGCTGGAGTGCCGGCGTGGTCACCCTGGACCATGAGCTGATCCAGCTGCTGGGTCAGGTGTCCGCCCCGCTGCGGCAGGCGCTCGTCACCTATCCCAGCGAGTACGCCCGCGCCCTGTGGGGCCGCCGCGACCCGCACAAGCTCAGCCGGGCCGTCGTGATCCACGAGCAGTGGGAACGGCATCCGGTCGGGCAGGCCGTGCGGGGCGAGTGGGTGCCGGCCGTGCGGACCAGCGTGGAGGTGCCCATGTACGACCGCAACCGCGAACTGCTGGGCGTGCTGGCCCTGACCCACCCCAAGCGGCTGGAGGTGGGTGCGGACCTGCTCCGGCTCGCGGAAAACATGGCCGGGCACATCGCGCTGTTCATCGACCGGCAGCGCACCCTGGAGCAGCTCGAGCGGCTGGCGTTCACGGACGCGCTGACCGGCCTGACCAACCGGGGCGGGTTCGCGCGCCGCGCGGCCCAGCAGCTGTCGGGCGGGGCGCCGCTGGCGCTGGCGCTGATGGACCTCAACCGCTTCAAGATCGTGAACGACACGCTCGGGCATGACGTGGGCGACGAGTTGCTGCGCGCCATCAGCGCCCGGCTGGAGGAGGTGCTGCGCGCGTGGCCGGTGTCCACGCTGGCCCGCATGGGTGGCGACGAGTTCGCGCTGCTGCTGGACGATCCGGCGCTGATCGAGCCGGTCAGCGAGGCGATCCGGGTGGCCATGGCGCAGCCGTTCGACGTGGCGGGCCGGCCCCTGCGGGTCGGGATCGCGGTCGGCTGGAGCGTCTACCCGGACACCGCGCCGGATACGGCGGGGCTGCTGCGGCAGGCGGACACGGCCATGTACCTCGCCAAGCGCGCCGGGCTGGGTTTTCAGGTGTTCAGGCCGGCCGCGCAGCCGCGTATCGCGCACCTGACGCTGGAAACGGCGCTGTACGAGGCGCTGCGCGCCGGTCAGTTCACGCTGGTGTTCCAGCCGCAGGTGCAGGTCAAGACCCGTGAACTGATCGGCGCGGAGGTCCTGATCCGCTGGACCCACCCGGAACTGGGCGTGATCTCGCCGGCCGAGTTCATTCCGCTCGCCGAGGCGACCGGCCTGATCGACGGGATCGGCGCGTTCGTGCTGCGGGAGGCGCTGCGCGAGGCGGTCACGTGGCCCGCGCCGCTGCGCCTGAGCGTGAACGTGTCGCCGGTGCAACTGCGTCACCCGCAGTTCACGGCGCGGCTCGCGGCGCTGCTGGACGAGGTCGCCTTCGACCCGACGCGGCTGACGCTGGAAGTGACGGAAACGGCGTTCATCAACGACCTGAGCGCCGTGACGGGCGCCGTGAGGCAACTGCGGTCCCTGCAGGTGAAAGTCGCGGTGGACGACTTCGGCACCGGGTACTCCACGCTGATGACCCTGCGCGACCTGCTGGCGCACGAACTGAAGATCGACCGGGCCTTCGTACGCGACCTGTGCACGCCGGGCCGCGAGGGTCGGCAGAACCGCGCGATCGTGCAGGCGACCCTGGGGCTCGCGCAGGCGCTGGGGCTACAGGTGGTCGCCGAGGGCGTGGAAACGCCGGAGCAGGCCGACCTGCTGGCCGACCTGGGCTGCCCGGTCATGCAGGGCTATCTGATCGCGCCGGGCCTGGACGCCCGGAACTTCCGCGAGCAGTTCCTGACCGTCCGGGCCTGAACGCCCGCACCGTCCCGCCCCCGGCAGCGTTACGTGCTGCGCGAACTCGGATCAGCGGGAGTGGTGTGACCTGGCGCTCTCACGATCGGCCCGAACTGGACGCACGCGTGATAACGTGTCCGGCGAACACATCTTCCGCTCTGTTCAGGGCAGAATAAAGGAACTATGGCACGAGCTAAAACGAAAACCGAACCCACCACCGCCTCCCCCTTCACCGCCTTCGACGCGCTGATGGCCACCGCCGCCGTGGACAGCCAGATCCAGGCCCTCGCGGACAGCGGAGCCGACACCCTGACCCTGGACGCCGCCCTGACCGAGGCCACCCAGGCCGCGCAGCGCCGCTGGGGCCTGGGCCTGCACCACCTGAAACACGCCGCCCGCATGGACGGCGACGACATCGTCTTCCTGACCGACGAGCGCCCCACCGCCACGCTGTCACAGGGCGTCGAGGCACTCGCGCGCGCCTACGAGGATATGCGCGCCACCGACGAACGCGGCCTGAGCCTCTGGGGCGCACTCGGCGAGGGCCACCGCGTGCCCGGCGACGCCCCCGCCGCGCGCCTGAAAGTCCTGATCGAGGACGCCCGCGACTTCGAAACCCACTGGACCTCCGGGCGCGGCGAGCAGTTCTACCGCACCTGGCGCAGCGGCGAGACCCTGCACGCCGAGGTCGCCCGCCCCGCCAGCGCCGAGGCCGCCCTGTCCGACGCCGCCTGGGACGTCATCACCAGCATCAAGGACCGCGTGTTCCAGCGCGAACTGATGCGCCGCAGCGAGGAGGTCGGCATGCTGGGCGCGCTGCTCGGCGCCCGTCACGCCGGCGCGCGCAGCAACCTGTCGCTGCTGCCCGACGCGCACTTCACCGTGCAGGCCGCCGTGCACACCGTCACCGGCCCCGACGCCCGCAACGCCGACACGCACCGCGCGCTGCTGCGCGCCGCGAGCGCCGAACTCGACGAACTGCAGTCCCACACCACCCGGCAACTCGCCGAGGTGCTGCGACACGGCCTGAAGAACAACTGACGGCCAACCGGCACCGGGGCGAACCTGAAAACCGGTGAAGGCGGATACAGGCGGCGATCCCGCCGCCACCGACCTCCACCGGTCAACCGTCAATCGGCTCGCCCTGAACCCTCAGCCGCAGGGTCATACGGGCTCGGATTGAATGGTTTTTGCAAGCCATTCAATCCGAGCGAAGCGAGTCGGAGCCACACGGGTACCGGGCGTGGAGTTGGCAACCCGGCGCCCTTCCGGGTTGAGGGCGAAACAGACGGCAGTCCGTATCAGTGGACGGCGCGTTCCGGCCAGCTGGGGGTACGACTCTCGCGCCAGAAGGCCACGAAGGCGTCCACCTGATCCATGAACGCCTGGAAGGAATCGCTCTTGACCATGTACGAGCTGGCGTGCAGGGTGTACGCGCGCGCCACGTCGCCCGGATGCGAGGACGTGGAGAGCATCACGACCGGAATCCACACCAGCGCCGGGTCGTCCTTGATGGCCTCAAGCACCTCGAATCCGCTCATGACCGGCATGTTCACGTCGAGGATCACGACGTCCGGGCGGGTGCCGGGCGCGCGCAGGTACTCCAGGGCTTCCTTCCCGCTGGAGCAGGTGGTCACGTTCAGGGCGTCGCCGTGCTCGTGAAAGACCTCCTGCGCGAGCAGCAGATCGGCCGGGTTGTCATCGACGAGCAGAACCTGGAAGGGGCGCGTCAACAGTCTCCCCTGGGACCGGTGGGCGCGGTGGGGGCGCCGCAGCGACGGAGGGCAGGGACAGAACGTGACATACACACATCATATCGGATGACCCGCCGGGCAGCACCGGGGCGCGCGGCGAGCGTCACGGGCGGGCCGGGTTCAGGTCGTCCGGGAAGCGGCTGTGCGCGGCGATCGTCCCGGCGGCCTTGGCGCGGTACATGGTCTGGTCGGCCAGTTCCAGTAGCGCCTTCGGGTCGGCAGGCCCGGAGACGCTGACCAGGCCGAGGCTCACGCCGACCCGCAGGCCCGAGGGCATGTGCAGCCGGTGCGGGAGTTCCAGGGCGATCTCGCGGGCGCGGGCGTCGGCGTCCGGGCCAGTCAGCAGCAGCGTAAACTCGTCCCCGCCGTAACGGGCGAGAATCTCACCGGGACGCAGCAGGGCCAGGAGCCGCTGCGCGACGAAGCGCAGCACGGCGTCGCCGACCGCGTGACCCAGCGTGTCGTTGATGGGCTTGAAGCGGTCGAGGTCCAGCAGGCCAACCACCCGCGTCTGCCCAGACCGGGCAGCGCCGCACGCCGAGGCCAGTTCCCGCTGGAACGCGCGGCGGTTGGGCAGTTCGGTCAGCGGGTCGGTCAGCGCGAGTGCCTCGAGGTCCCGCAACGCCAGCCGCAGCCGCAGTTCGGACTGCGCGAGTTCCGCGAACTGCGCGAGGACCTCGAGATCCTCGGCGCTGAAGTCACGCGGACAGGTGTCCAGGACGCACAGGGTGCCCACGGCGTGCCCATCGGCGCGCAACGGAATACCCGCGTAGAAGCGGAGCTGGTGGCCGCCCTGCACGGCGTCCAGAGGGGCCGTGCGCGGGTCGGCGCGCAGATCCGGGATGACCAGTGGACATCCGGCGTCCACGGTCAGCGCGCAGATGGACTGCCCGCGCGGGTCGGCGCGGTGCGTGAAGCCCACGCTGGCCTTGAACCACTGCCGGTGGTCGTCCACGAAGGTCACAGACCCGAACGGCACCCGGAAGTACCGCGAGACGAGCGCCATGATCCGGTCGAACTGCGGTTCGGGGGGCGTGTCGAGAATGCCCAGGGAATGCAGGGCGCTCAGGCGCTCCAGCCCGGCAGCGGGCGAGTCCGGCGCGGGTGACGCGGCATCAGGCAGGGTGGGCATGGGTTCAGACACTGGCATTCCACCTCCCGGTGGCCCTGATCGGATCGCGACGAGCAGCTGATCCGGACAGGCACTGGACGCAGCGGAGGTGACGTAGTGAGGTAAGCGCCGTGACTCCCGCAGGGGGGAAGGTCGGCTCGGCTGTGGGCGGACCCATTCTATCAGGTGGCTGCCATCACTTGCTTGAAGGCCGGTCAGGAGCGGCGCGGCGGTCTGTACGGGTGGTTTGACACTGATGGGCCGCCCGCCTAGCATGCCCGCAGTCTTCCCTACCCGCCCATGCCGGGCGCGGTGAACGGTCCGGATGAGTTCCGCACGCCGCCCGCGCCCACATGTCAGAGCGCCTCATTCCTGATCCGGAGGTTTTCCCTTGTCCCGTTTTCCGGCCACTCTATTCCCGGTGTCCTGTGCCAGCCGTTCTCTCATACGGGTTCCGTCTGTTTCGTTAACAACTCAGAAGGGCACCGAGTTGCTAACTCCACGTCCGGAACCCGCGCTGCTCCTACTCGCTCCGCTCGGATTGAATGGCTTTATAAGCCATTCAATCGGAGTCCGTATCACCTCCCGGCTGGCCGCGTGACGCCGCGCCTGACGCTGGAGGAGCTGAATACCCTGAGCGACGGGGCGTTCACGGCGTACTTCGCGGGCGTGCTGGAGCACTCGCCGCAGTACGCCGCGCAGGTCGCGGCCGGCCGGCCCTACCGGGACGCCGGGGCGCTGGCGCAGGCCTTCGCGCAGGCCGCGCAGGGCGGCAGCGAGGCCGAGCAGCTCGCGCTGATCCGCGCGCACCCGGACCTGGCCGGGAAGGCCGCGCTGGCCGGCGACCTGACGCCCGAGAGTGCGCGCGAGCAGGCCAGCGCGGGTCTGGACCGCCTGAGCGCCGCCGAGTACGAGGAGTTTCACCGGCTGAACGCCGCGTACCACGACCGGTTCGGCCTGCCGTTCGTGGTGTGCGTGCGCGAGCATGACAAGGCCAGCATCTTCGCGGCGGCCCGCGAGCGCCTGTCGCACACGCCCGAGCAGGAGCGCCGGGCGGCGCTGCACGAGATCGGCCGCATCGCGCGCCTGCGGGTGCTGGACCTGACCGAAGCCTCTTCCCCTACCGGAGCCACCATGACCGTACCCGACCCGTCCGTCTCCGCCCCTGGCGCCCCCGCCGCGACGCCCGTCCGTGTGCGACTGGGCGACAACAATTACGGCAAGGCCGACGTGCGGCTGTTCAAGGTGTTCCGCGACTCGCCCCGTCACGAGATCCGGGACGTGTGGGTGCGCGTGGGCATGCGCGGTGAGTTCGACGCAGCGCACGAGGTCGGGGACAACACGGACCTCGTGGCGACTGACACGGTCCGCAACACCATCTACGCGCTGGCCCGCGATCACCTGACCGGCAGCGTGGAAGAGTTCGGCAAGGACCTCGTGCGGCATTTCGTGCAGGCCGGGCCGCGCGTGGGCGGGGCGTACGCGACGTTCACGCAGCACCTGTGGGACCGCCTGCCGGTGCCCGGTCAGGACGGCGGGCACGATCACGCCTTCGCGCGGCAGATGCCCAAACGCACCGCCCGCGTGGAGGGGGACGGGCAGACCTTCACGGTCGAGAGCGGCATCGACGAGCTGTTCATCCTGAAGACCACGCAGAGCGGCTGGGCCGGCTTTCACCGTGACCGGTTCACGACGCTGCCCGAAACGACCGACCGGATCCTGGCGACGACCGTCACGGCCCGCTGGACGTACCGCGAGGACGCACCCGACTACGACGCCGTGTGGGCGCGGGTGTACGGCACGCTGCTGGAGGTCTTCCCGGATCACTACTCGCATTCCATGCAGCACACGCTGTACCGGCTGGGCGAGGCGGTCCTGACCCGCTGCCCGGAGATCGAGCGGATTCACTTCTCGTTCCCGAACCGGCATCACATTCCGTACGACCTGGGCCGCTTCGGGCTGGAGAATCCGGGCGTGATCTTCCACGCGGACGCCGAGCCGTACGGCGTGATCGAGGGCTGGGTGGAGCGGGAATGATACGGGTTCCGTTTGTTTCGCCGACAACCCGGAACATCGCCGGGTTGCCAGCTCCACGTCCGGAACCCGTTTTTCTCCCACTCGCATCCGCTCGGATTGAACGGGTTTTGCAACCCATTCAATCGGAGTCCGTATGAGCACCCACGGAGCGGGCCTGAGTACACACGTGCTGGACACGGCGCGTGGCCGCCCGGCCGCCGGGATCCGCGTCGAGCTACGCGCCGTGCAGGGGCAGACGCGCACGCTGCTGGCCGGGGCGGTCACGAACGCGGACGGCCGGACCGACGCGCCGCTGATCGCGCGCGGCGAGTTGCGGCCCGGCACCTTCGAGCTGACCTTTCACGTCGCGGCGTACTTCGCGGACATGGCCGGCGTGGAGGGAGCGGCGCCGTTCCTGGACGAGATCACGCTGCGGTTCACGGTGGCGGACGCCGCCGCGCACTACCACGTGCCGCTGCTGGTGAGTCCGTGGTCGTACAGCACTTACCGGGGCAGCTGAACGCCGGACAGGGCTGCTGAGTGGGGCCGTCAGTCCGTGGCGACCGTCCCGCTGCGGCCCTGCTCACCTCATACGGGTTCCGTTTGTTTCGTTAACAGATCGGAACACCACCGATCTATCAACTCCACGTCCGGAACCCGTTTCTCTCCTGCTCGCTCCGCTCGGATTAAACGGCTCTGCAAACCGTTCAATCGGAGTCCGTATCACCTGAACATCTGAGCAATCACTCAGGTATACTGGGGCATGACCACCCGGCCCCTCCCCGAACTTCCCGCGGCGCCGGTCCTGACCTACCGCGTCGAGGGCATGGACTGCGCCCACTGCGTGCAGAAGGTCGAGCGGCTGGTGGGCACCCTGCCCGGCACGGCCGCCGTCAGCACCAGCTTCACGCGGCAGACGCTGCGCCTGGAACTGGACGAGGCCCTCACGCCCCGCCAGACCCTCGAACGGCACCTGCGCGCCCTGGGGTACGTCCCGGCGCTGCAATCCGGGCCGGGCGCAGCGAAGCCGCCGGCGACCCCGCTGGACACGCCGCCCCACGAACCACAGGCGGGTACGGCCCGGCACGCAGCCGGCGCGACCGCTTGGTACCGCAGCGCGCAGGGCCGGCTCGTGCTGCTGTCCGGCACGCTGCTGGCCGCCGCGTGGCTGCTGTCGCTCGCCGCGCCGCAGGCCGCCGAGCTGGGCTTCGTGGCCGTCACGCTGCTGGCCGGCGCGCCCCTGGCCCGCCGGGCGGTGATCAGCGCCCGCCTGGGTGAGGTGTTCTCCATCAACCTGCTGGTCACGCTGGCCGCGCTGGGCGCCCTGCTGATCGGTGAGGCCGCCGAGGGAGCGGCCGTGGTGTTCCTGTTCGCGGTCGGGGAGCTGCTTGAGGGCGTCGCGGCCGGCCGCGCCCGCTCGGGCGTGCAGGCGCTCGCGGCCCTCACGCCGTCCACCGCGCAGCTGCTGACCCCGCAGGGTGTGCAGGAGGTGCCGGCGGCGTCGCTGCGGCCCGGGCAGCGGGTGCTGGTCACGCCCGGCACGCGCGTCCCGGCGGACGGCGTGATCGAGGAGGGTGTCTCGGGCCTGGACGACAGCGCCGTGACCGGCGAGAGCGTCCCGGTGCGCCGCGCGGCCGGTGACGAGGTGTTCGGCGGCAGCGTCAGCACCGACGGCACCCTGACGGTCCGCGTGACCCGCGAGGCGAACGACACGACCCTGGCGCGCATCCTGCACCTGATCGAGCAGGCCGAGGAGAGCCGCGCGCCCACCGCGCGCTTCATCGACCGTTTCAGCCGGGTGTACACGCCGGGCGTGGTGCTCGTGTCGGCGCTCGTGGCGTTCGGGCCTCCGCTGCTGGGCGAGCCGCTCTCGCCGTGGCTGTACAAGGGCCTGAGCCTGCTGCTGATCGGCTGCCCCTGCGCGCTGGTCCTGAGCGTCCCGGCGGCCGTCACCAGCGGCCTGAGCGCCGGCGCGCGCCGCGGCCTGCTCATCAAGGGCGGCGCGGCCCTGGAGACGCTGGCCCGCGTCCGGACCGTCGCGTTCGACAAGACCGGCACCCTGACCGCCGGGCACCCCCGCCTGAGCGAGTGCCTGCCGGCCGGGCCGGACTGCGGCCCCACCAACCCGGATGGCGGCCACGCCGACCCGGACCGCGTGACGCTGGGGCTGGCGGCCGCCGTGGCCGGCGCGAGCAGCCACCCGCTCTCCCGCGCCGTGACCGACGCGGCGCGCGCGCGCGGCCTGAGCGTCCCGGCCGTCACGGACGCCCACGCGCGGCCCGGCGAGGGCGCCAGCGCCACCCTGAACGGCCGCGCGCTGCACCTGAGTTCCGCTCCCAGCGCCGCCGGGCGGCTGGGCGGCGCCATGACCGCCGAACTCGGGAAGCTGGAGGCGCTGGAGGCGCGTGGCCTGTCGGTCAGCGTGCTGCACGACGATCACGCCCCGCTGGCGCTGCTGGCCTTCCAGGACGACCTGCGCCCGGACGCCGCGCCGGCCCTGGCGGACCTGCGCCGCCTGGGCGTGGGCGCCGTGATGCTCACCGGGGATCACGAACGCGCCGCGCAGGCGGCCGCCCGTGACCTGCCCACCATCGACGTGCACGCCTCGCTGCGGCCCGGGGAGAAACTCCGGCACCTGGAGGCGCTGCCCGGCCCGGTCGTGATGGTCGGGGACGGCATCAACGACGCGCCCGCCCTGGCCCGCGCGGACGTGGGAATCGCCATGGGCGGCGGCACCGACGTCGCGCTCGACACGGCCGACGCCGCGCTGCTGGGGTCGTCGCTGCGGGGCGTGCCGGACATGGTGCAGCTGGCGCGGGCCACCATGCGCAACATCCACTGGAACATCGCGCTGGCGCTGGGCCTCAAGGGGCTGTTCCTGATCACCACCCTGACCGGCGCGACCACCCTGTGGATGGCCGTCCTGGCCGATACCGGCGCGACCGCGCTGGTCACCGCGAACGCCCTGCGTCTGCTGCGCTGGACCCCGGAGCGCCCGTGACTCCCGCCCGCACCGCCGCCACGCCCGCCCGCACGGCCGCCACGGACGCCTGCAGCGCCCACGAACTTCACCCGCAGGCCGTCGCGCAGGCCCTGGCGGCCCAGCCGACCCCGGAGCAGGTCGAGCGGGCGGCCGCGCTGCTCAAGGTCGTGGCGGATCCCACCCGGCTGCGGCTGCTGAGCGCCCTGAACGCTGCCGGTCCCGGCGGGGAGCTGTGCGTGTGCGACCTGGCAGCCGTGATCGGCCTGAGCGAGAGCGCCGTCAGTCATCAGCTGCGGCTGCTGCGGCAGGTGCGGGCCGTCCAGGCGCGCCGCGCGGGCCGCGTGGTGTACTACCGCCTGCTCGACGCGCACCTGACCGTCCTGATCGGCAGCGCCCTGGAGCACGCCTCCGAATCCGGGTGAACGGCCCGGCACGGCGCCGGGTGCGCTACGATCAGGCCCGACCCGCGTCACGTCCGCCCCTGGCGGCACGCCCCTCCCTGTCCGACCCGATACCCTGACGCCCTTCGCCCTGATGCCCGAGGCTCCCCTGCTGTGACGACCTTCCCGACCGCATGACGCGCCTCGATCCCCTGCCCCTTCCCCCGGCCCTGGTGTCCCTGCTGCTGGCCAGCGAGGACGTGATGTTCGTCCTGAACGGCGACGGCGAGTTCGAGTACCTCAACGGCGCGGCCGCCGCCCTGCTGCACCTCGAGGCGCACGAGGCGCTCGGGCGGCCCCTGGAACGCGACTTCCCGCACCTGCTGAGCGAGCAGTGGTACACCGAGAGCCGCCACGTGCGGGCCACGGGGCGCGCGGGAGCCTACGACGCGTTCAGTCCGGCCGTGGGCGGCTGGGTGCGGGTCAGCCTGACCCCACACGTGGGCTCGCTCGCCGTTCACCTGCGCGACGTGTCCTCCATGAAACGCAAGGCGGCGTTGCAGCAGATCACCGCCGACCTCGTCAGGGCCAGCAGCGTTCCGGCGGTCCTGACGGCCGCCCTGACCGGCGCGGTGCCGGTCACGGCCGCGACCGGCGGCGTGGCGCTGCGGCTCACGCCGGGCGGCGACGCCCTGACCTGCGCCACGCCGCCCTGCGCGGACAGTCCGGTCCGCCTGCCGGCCGGTCAGGTTCCGGACCCGTTGCCGCTCGGGCAGGATCATCCGGCCTGCGAGGCGGTGCGCGCCGGGCAGGCGATCTTCGCGCCGGACGGACCGCACGGGCGCGTGGCGGCCCTGCCGCTGAACGTGGACGGACGCCCCTGGGGAGCGCTGCTGCTGACGTTCGGCGCGGCCCGGCCGTTCCCGCCGGCCGAGCGTCAGTTCCTGCTGACCCTGACGCAGCAGTGCACGCAGGCACTGACGCAACTCGAGGCGCGCCGTCACCTGGAAGAGCAGGCCGAGAACCTCACCACCCTCAACCGCGTCGGGCAGACCCTGGCGGCCGAACTGGACCTGCGCAAGCTGGTGCAGGGCGTCACGGACGCCGGCGTGACCCTCACCGGCGCGCAGTTCGGGGCGTTCTTCTACAACCTGACTGACCGCGACCCGGACGGGTACCGCCTGCACGTGCTGTCCGGCGCGCCGCACGAGGCCTTCGCGGAGTTCCCCATGCCGCGCATGACCGGCGTGTTCGGCCCGACCTTCGCGGGGCGGGGGGTCGTCCGGGCCGGTGACATCACCCGCGACGGCCGGTACGGGCAGCTCGGCGGGATGCCGCCCGGTCACCTGCCGGTCCGCAGTTACCTCGCGGTGCCGGTCACGTCCCGTTCCGGCGAGGTGCTGGGCGCGCTGCTGTTCGGGCATCCCGACCCGGACGTGTTCACGGACCGCTCCGAGCAGCTGGCGGTGGGGCTGGCGTCGCAGACGGCCGCCGCGCTGGACAACGCCCGCCTGTACCAGCAGCTTCAGGACAGCCACGCGCTGCTCGAAACGCGGGTGGACGCCCGCACCCGCGAACTGGCCGAGCAGACGGTCGCGCTCGAAGCCTTCGCCCGCTTCACCGAGGCGGCCGGGACCAGCACCGACGTCCGTACCCTGGCGCGGCAGGCACTGACCGTGTTCCGCCGCTTCTTCGCGCAGTGCAGCGCGGCGTACTACGAACGCAGCGGCGACCACTGGTACGCGCAGGTCTGGACCGAGGACATCGCCCCGCACGTCGTGCAGAGCATCACGGCCGGCGTGCCCGCCGACGCGCCGGCCTTCCTGGAAGCGGCGCGCACGCACGCCCCGGTGTTCGTGGACGGCTGGGAGGCCGGGGAGCAGCAGGTGGCCGCGACCGAGGATTACGGCACGGTCGCGCTGTACCCCATGCTGGTGGCGGGCGAGATCGTCGGGATGCTGGCCGTGGGCCTGCTCGATACGCGCGTGTGGACCGAACGCGACCGGGCGGTGGTCCGCGCGGCCGGGCGCAGCATGAACCTGTCACTGGAACGCGCGGAGGTCGCCTCGCAGCTTCAGACGCAGCGCGACACCCTGCAGGCCCGCACGCAGGCGCTCGAGGCCTTCGCGGAACTCACGCGTGACCTGACGCTGGAAGCCGACCCGCACGCCCTGATCCGCCGCGCACAGGAGATCATCCTCTCGCTGCTGCCCGACGGGTACGCCCTGTACTGGGAGCGCGAGGGCGAGCACCTGCACGTCCGCACGCAGGTCGGGCAGGTCGGAAGCGACGACCTGCAACGCCAGCTGGACGCCGGACTGCCCTACCGGACGACCCTGACGGTCCGGCGGCCCTTCGAGTCCGGGGAGCCGCTGTACCAGGACGAGTACGACCGCGGGCACGACGGCCTGCAGGGCATCGTCGAGCACATCAGCACCACCGCCTCACTGCCGGTGCAGGTGGACGGCACCGTGCAGGGCGTGATCGTGGTGGGCCTGTTCGGACAGCGGCGCTGGAACGACACGGACCGCGCGCTGCTCGACACCGTCACCCGCAGCCTCAGCCTGACGCTGGAAGGCGCGCAGAAGGCCCGCGCGCTGCAGGAACGCACGCAGGAACTCGAACGCAGCAACGGCGAACTGGAACGCTTCGCCTTCGCGGCCAGTCACGACCTGCAAGAACCCCTGCGCACCATCACCAGTTTCACGGAACTGATCGACCGGCGGTACGGCCCGCACCTCGACCCGCAGGGTCAGCGCTACCTGGGCATCGTGACGCAGGGCGCGCGGCGCATGAAAGGCCTGATCGACGACCTGCTGGTCTTCTCCCGCCTGAACGCCGTGCGCGAACCGCTGCAACCCCTGAACCTGAGCGGGCCGTTACAGGACGCCCTGTCGCAGTTGCAGGCCGCCGTGGACGACGCCGGCGCGCAGGTCACCTGGGACGCCCTGCCGGACGTGATGGGCATCCCCGGCGAGTTGACGCAGCTGCTGCAGAACCTGATCGGGAACGCCGTGAAGTTCCGCCGTCCGGACGCCGCGCCGCGCGTGCACGTCAGCGCCACGCGGCGCGGCGGGCAGTGGGAGGTGCGCGTGCAGGACAACGGCATCGGCTTCGAGGCGCAGTACGCCGAGCGGGTCTTCCAGCTGTTCCAGCGCCTGCACCTGCGTGATCAGTACGAGGGCACCGGCATGGGCCTCGCCATCGTCCGCAAGATCACCGAACACCACGGCGGGCGCATCTGGGCCGAGTCCACACCCGGACAGGGCAGCGCGTTCACCTTCACGCTGCCCGCCCAGCCCGCCTGACGGCCCGCCCACCGTATCAGTCGAGCCCGGTGTCCGTACTGCCGGGCACGCTGCTGCTGTCCCGCAGCCAGCGCAGCAGTTCGCTGAGGCTGGCGGTGGCCAGCCCGATGCTGGTATCCGCCTGCCCGTAGTACACGCGCAGGGTGTCGCCGTCCGGCTGCAACACGGTCCCGCAGGGAAACACGACGTTCGCCACGTCTCCGACCCGTTCGGACAGGTCGTGCGGCCCGAGGATCCAGGGGTCGCTGCGGCGCAGGCACACGCTGGGATTGTGCAGGTCCAGCAGGGCCAGCCCGTTGCGGTACAGGACGCCGCCGCCCGTGACCTTCACGCCGTGGTAGATGACCAGCCAGCCCTCGTCGGTACGGATGGGCGGCGCCGACAGGCCGACCTTGCGGGCGTCCCACCAGGGGCCGCGCCGGGCTTCGAGGACCGAGCGGCTGTCCCCGAAGTGCCGGAGGTTCTCGCTGAAACTCAGGTGGATGTTCGCGCTGGAACTCGTGACGGGGCGGTGCAGGGCCGCCCAGTTCTCCCCGAACCGGGTGGGGAAGATCGCGGCGTCCTTGTCCTCGGGCGGGAAGATCAGGCCCCGGCGCTCGAAGGTCACGAAGTCGCGGGTCAGGGCCAGGGCCACGCCGGGTCCAGCAGGACTGTACGCGGTGTACAGCACGGCGTACTGGTCCTCTTCCGGCAGGTACGTGATGCGGGGATCCTCGATGCCCCAGACCTCGTCCGGGTGGTCGGGGCTGGGCTGCAGGGTGGGGGCCGGGTCGATCTGCCAGTCGGTGAGGCCGTCGGCGCTGCGGGCGGCGGTCAGGTGCGACAGGCCCCGGAAATCCTCGACGCGGCACAGCAGCAGCGTGGTGCCGTCGCGCAGCAGGGTCGCCCCGGCATTGAACACCGAGTTAGCCGGGTACGGCCAGTCGGCAGCGGACAGCAACGGGTTGAGGTCGCTGCGCGTGAACAACGTGGAACGCCGGGTGGGCAGGCGGGTCATGAGGGCACCGCAAGGGGCGTGAACGGGCGCGCCGCGCGGCCCGACTCCGGGACGGCCGGGGGGCGTTCCAGCAGGCGGTGGTATTCGCGCAGGTACTGCCGGGCCATGCGCGGCGCCGTGAACAGCCGCTCGACCCGCGCGCGCGCCGCGCGGCGGTCGAAGGTCACGGCGGCGTGCACGGCCCGCACGGCCGCCGCCTCGTCCCCCTCGGGGATCACGTACCCGCCGTCCACGCCGACCACCTCGGGAACACTGCCGCGCCGGTACGCGATGACGGGCGTGCCGCAGGCCATGGCCTCGGCCATGCTCAGGCCGAACGGCTCGTCGAAGTGAATGGGATGCAGCAGGGCCAGCGCGCCGCCCAGCAGCCGGTCGCGTTCGGCCGGGCCGACCGACCCGAGGTACTGCACGCCCGCGCCCAGGTGCGGCCGGACTTCCCGCTCGAAGTACGCGTGGTCCTGAACGATGCCGGCCAGCAGCAGGCGGCGTCCGGCCCCCCGCGCGATGCGGATGGCGTCGGCGGCGCCCTTGTCCGGGTGCATCCGCCCGAAGAAGATCAGGTCCGGGCCGCCGCGCGGGTTGAAGGTCAGTTCGCTCAGGTCCAGGCCGTGATGGATGGTCGCGGCGTACGTGAGGTCCGGGTGGCGGTCCGAGTCGCTGATGGACACGAAGGTCCCGCCCCCGGCGGCGCGGTACGCCGGCAGGATGCCCGGCCCGGAGAACCCGTGAATGGTGGTCAGCATGGGCGTGCCCACCAGGGCGGCGTAACTGAGCGGCAGGAAGTCGGCGTGGTTGTGAATCACGTCGAACTGCCCGGCCTGCCGGAACAGGCTGCCCAGGTGCAGGGCCTCCTCGACCTTCACGTCCAGCGCCGCGCCGTCCGGGCCTGCGCCGCCGGCGTCCGGGCGTTCCTCGTACCCGTGGGGGGCGGTGGCGCTCAGGGCGGCGGCCGTGAGCGAGTCGGCCGTGGCGAACAGCGTGACCTGCGCTCCCTGCCGCACGAGTTCCTCGGTCAGCAGGCTCACCACCCGCTCCCAGGGACCGTAGTGCCGGGGCGGCACGCGCCACGCGATCGGGGCGAGCATCGCCACCCGCAGCGGACGGCCGGGCAGGGTCACGCGCGGCCTGCCGTGACGGGCGTGCGCTCCGCCGGCAGCGGGGGAATCAGGGCGCGCTGCATCAGCGTCACGTCCAGCGTGGCTTCCAGGGCCAGGACCGTGGATTCCGCGCCCTGGTTCAGGCTGACGCCCTGGCGGTGCAGGCCGTCGCGGCAGCCGCCGGCGGCGTCCAGCAGCGCCTCGCCGCGCAGGTTGTCGCCCAGCAGCCAGCCCAGCGCCCGTTCGGCCCGCACGGTCCAGACCGGGTCGCCGGTCGCGTGCCACGCGGCCACGTACGCCGCGGCGGACACGGCCGCCTCGATCGGCTGGCCGTCCCACAGGGGCCGGGCCTCGCCGCGCCAGTACACCCGCTCGCATCCGACCGGCCAGAACGCCGCGCCGCCGGGCCGGGGCGGGCCTTGCTGCTGCCCGCTCAGCCACTCCAGGGTCCGGACGCCCAGTTCCGTGCAGGCCAGGTCGCCGGTCGCCTCGCCCCAGGCGATCAGGCCGTGACTGAGTTCCGCGTTGGCGTAACTGAGGTACTCCTCGAACCAGTCCCAGCCGGGCCGGGCGGACGCGGCGTGCAGCGCCGTGAGGTTCGCGGCGTACCCGGCCGCCGCCTGAAGCAGCGCGCGCCCGGGGCCGTGCAGGGCCGGGTGTCCCTGCACCTGCGCGGCCGCGAGCAGCGCCACCGCCTGCGGACGCGGGGACCGCAGGTGCGCGGCCGCTTCCGGCGCGCGGTCCAGCAGTTCGGTCGCGGAGGCGGCCAGACCGGCGTGAGGTCCGGTCGCGGCGGCCACCAGCGCCCGGACGGCCCGCGCCTGCGCGTTCTCGCTGCCGACCTGTTCCAGCCACTGCCGGTCGTACCCCAGGAAGTTCCGGAACACGCCCCGCCCGGGTTCCAGGGCGTAATGCAGGAAAGCCAGGGCGCGGCGGGCGAGCCTCAGGGCCGGCTCCCGGGGCGGCAGGCGGCACAGCAGGCCCAGCAGGCGGGCGTTGTCGTCGGTGGTGTAGCCCTCGTGCGGGTTGGGCGTGACGCCCGTCGCGTGCTGGAACAGGCCCGTGGAGTCGGTCATGACCTCCAGGTGCTCCAGGCTGACCGGGCCGGGCGCTTCCTCGGCGCGCCACCCGGCCGTCCAGGCGGGCTGGCGGCTGCACACCGCGAACAGCCACTGGTACGCGGCGCCCACCGCCGGCCACTTCATGTCCTGACCGTACTGCGCGGCCCGGTGACCCATCGCGGCGCGGCGCGCCGGATCGGCCAGCAGGTCGGCGGCGGCGCGGGCCATGGCGGCCGGATCGGCGAAGGGCGTGAGGACGCCCCGCCCGTTCGCCAGGAGTTCCTCGGCGTACCAGTACGGCGTGCTGATCACGGCCTTCCCGTTCCCGAGCGCGTATGCCAGCGTCCCCGAGGTGATCTGCGCCGGATTCTGGTACGGCGAGAGGTACACGTCCGCCGCCGCGAGGTACTGCATCAGCTCGGGCAGGGACACGAAGCGGTTCTCCATCCGCACAGCGTCCTGCACGCCCAGTTCACGCGCCAGTGCCCACAGCGACTCGCGGTACTGTTCTCCCTGGCCGCGCCGCACGTGCGGGTGCGTGGCGCCCAGAATCAGGTACGTCACGTCCGGCTGCCGCGCCAGCAGGTCCGGCAGGGCACGGATCGCACTTTCCAGGCCCTTGCCGGGACCCAGCAGCCCGAAGGTCAGCAGCAGCGGCCCCGCCCCCAGCCCCAGCAGACGCTTCTGCTCGGCACTGTCGAGGTCGAAACTGGGAATCCCGTGCGGAATGAGTTGCAGTTTTCCGGCCGGCACGCCCTGGGCGCGCAGGATACTCACGGCCCGTTCACTCATGACCACCACCGTGCGCGACAGCGCGCACAGTTCCTCCAGCGCCGCCCGCTGCGCGTCGTCCGGGGCTTCGAGAACGGTGTGCAGCGTCGTGACCAGGGGCGCGTCCAGGGCGCGCAGCAGGGTCAGCAGGTACGCGCCGACCGGGCCGCCGTAGATGCCGTACTCGTGCTGCACGCACACCACGTCCGGTTTCAGGTCGTTGATCGCGGCGGCCGCCGTCACGTAGGCGTTCAGGTCGTCCTGCTCGATCCCCAGGACCACCTCGGGCGGGTAGTCGTAGGCCTGAGCGTCGTTCATGGCGACCACGCTGACCTGCCAGTTCCCGACCGCCTGCACGAGGTCCTGCGTGAACGTGGCGATCCCGCACTGCCGGGGCGCGTAGTTGCCGATCATGACCAGATGCCCGTCCAGGGCCGCAGGGGCGGACCGCGCGACTGATGCGCGCGGCGCGGGGGGCTGTCGTTCGGAAGGTTTATTCATGGGGACTCCTGCCTGACCGGCCGCCCCCGCTCCGGGAAACAGATCCAGGGAGCAGGGTGCTTTCACGGTCAGGACGATTCGGGAAGCGGCGCGGCGGGAACAGGGTCGGCGACCCTCCGGGCGCGGGTTGAGCGGCCCGGTGCCGTGCCGGGTGAAGGTGGAGACGGACGGACTCCGGATGAGTCGTCCGCCACGGCGGCCAGGAGTGAACGAACCCGGCGCCGTGGTCAGCGAAGCCCGGCGGGCAGTCGTCACGCAGGCTTCAGTCGCAAAGAGTCTCGCTTCGATGCTAGGCGCCCGCGCGGGCAGGCGGCCACATGACCAACCCCGGCGTTGCCGTGCCCTGCACCCGACACCCACGCCGCTCGCGCTGCCCGCGCAGCCCGTCTGGCACGGCCTTCAGCAGCAACAGGGGCGCCCCGCCCGGCGCTCCGGCCACGGCCTCCCTCATGAAGGAGGGGCCGTGAAACCAACCTCGCGGTTGGCGCGACCTGTTCGCGGGGCCGGCCTGCCGTACCATGGGTGGACCGGCCATTCCCCCCACCACGCGGACACCGCTCACCTGCACCGGCCGTGGCTGTCCTTCCAGCAGGTCTGTCCTGCCAGAAGGTCTGGGCTTCCAGAAGGTCCGGACGCCTGTGGATTGCGGCTCCGGGGCAGGGCGGCCGTCCGCACCAGTCACCACCGGGAGCAGCATGACCAACAACCCCGCACGCCGGCGAAGACCGGACCGCAGAGCAGGGCCTCTCCTGGCGTCCACGCTAATCGAGGCCATGCCGCAGCCTGTCATTCTCACGGACCGGCTGGGCCGCGCGCGGCAGGTCAACGGGCGCTGGCTGACCCTCAGCGGTCAGCAGCGCGCCGATGCCACCGGCCCCGGCTGGCTGGCCATTCAGGCTCCGGAAGACGGCCCGCGCGCCGCACACGCCTGGCAGCGGGCGCGGCAGGACGGTCAGCCGTTCAGCGCCACCTACGCCCTGCCCGCCGCTGACCTGACAGTCCAGTGGCACCATGAGCCGCTGCGGGAAGGGGGCGCCGTCACCGGCTGGCTGTGCACCGGCCGGGTGTGCACCGGCGAGCCCGTCCCGGACGCACCGGCCCGGCGGGAGGCCGCCAGTCGGGAAGCGACGCTGGAGCGGCTGGCCCTGAACCTGCAGGGACTCCGTGACGCGCTGACGCACCTGCCCGTCGGCGCACTGATCGTCGATGCCCAGACCCACCGGGTCATGTTCGTGAATCCGCAGGCGCAGCGGCTGCTGGGCGTGATCCTGGCCCCCGGCATGACCCTGGCAGGCCTGTCGGACGTCCGAGTCGGGGCCGGGGGAAGCCCGCTCAGCGTGGACCGCCTGCCGCTTCGCCGCGCCCTGGGCGGGCAGCACGCCGGCCCCGAGGAACTGGACCTGCAACGCCCGGACGGCAGCCGCGCGCAGCTGCGCCTGCGGGCTTCGCCGGTTCCTGGCGCGCAAGGACCGGCCAGCGCCGCCGTCATGACCCTCGAAGAGGTCGTCGCGCCCGGCGCCGGTGCGGACGGGCCGCTGAGCAGCGACCTGCGGCGCGCCCAGGAAGCCGTGACGCTGCACGGCGAACCGGTCACACCGGGACGGTTCCTGATCCTGATGGGCGAACTGCACGGGCAGCTGGGCTTCCCGTCGCTGGAGGGCCGCCTGATCGCGCTGCTACTGCTGCGTGCCCAGCCCGTCTCCCTGGGCGAGGCGGCCAGCGTCCTGAACGTCAGCAAGGTCGCCGTCTCCAAGGTCAGCGCGGTCATGCAGGGACGCGGGGACCTGCAGGTCATCCGGTCGTTCTCCAGCCGTGAGCACCTGCTGGCCCTGACCGACCACAATTACGTGCATGACCTGAGTGTGCGCCGGGTCGCGAGCTGGGCCATCTCCATCCTGTGCGAGTCCCTGCTGGCCACCAACCACCTGGACGCCGCCATCACCCGTCAGATCCGCACGCACCTGGAAACCCACACGCGCGTCGCCGTGGCCCTCGAACGCGTCCTGTCCCCCATCGAGAAACGGCAGGCCAGTGTCCTGGCCACCCACCTGCGCGAAAACTGGAACGCGGTGCCCCCACCCGCCGGCCGGAACGAGGCGGACACCGACTGAACCACTTCAGGCGAAGCGCGCGAGGTCCGGGTTGGCCTTGAGTTGCTGCACGACCTTCTTGATGTCCTGCGTGCGGTCCTTGCGGACGACCAGGGTCACGTCCCCGGCGCGCACGACGACCACGTCCTCGAGGCCGATGGTGGCGATCAGGTCGTCCCCGCCGGTGGTGTACATGATCGCGCCGCCGGTATCGAGGCTGACGTGGCGGCCCACGGCGACGTTCGAGCCGTCCCCCTTGAGCAGCCGTTCCAGGGCGTTCCAGTCACCCAGGTCATCCCAGCCGAAACTGGCGGGAATCACGGCGACGTTCCGGGCGCGTTCCAGGATGGCGTAGTCCACGCTGATCTTGGGCAGGTCCGGGTACACCTGCCGCAGCCCGCCGCGCACCTTCGCGGCCTCGGCCATGGGGCCATACAGGTCCGGCACGAGTTCCTCGAAGGCGGCGAGGATGGTGCTGACCTTCCAGATGAACATCCCGGAGTTCCACAGGTAGTTGCCGGTGTCCAGGAAGGCCTGCGCGGTCGGCGCGTCGGGTTTCTCCGCAAAGCGCTGCACGCGGTACACGCCGGTCTGCGCGTCCTGTTCACCCTTCTCGATGTACCCGTAGCCGGTGGCGGGGTACTGGGGCTGCATGCCCAGCGTGACGAGCACGTCGTTGGCCTGCGCGTACGCCACGGCGCGTTCCAGGGTCGCGGCGAAGGCGGCCGGGTCGTCCACGCGGTGATCGGCGGGGAACACACCCATCACGGCGTCCGGGTCGTCGCGGTGCACGGTGAGCGCGCCGTACAGGATCGCGGCGGCCGTGTCGCGCGGCACGGGCTCGACCAGCAGGTTCTCCAGCGGCAACTCGGGCAGGTGCTCGAGCACGTGCGAGCGGTGCTCGTTGGCGGTGACGACCATCAGGCGTTCCAGGCCGCCGGGCAGTCCGGCCGTGAGGCGCTCGGCGGTGGTCTGCAGCAGGCTGCGGCCGCTGGATTCCAGGGTCAGGAACTGCTTGGGCTTGCTCTTGCGAGACAGCGGCCAGAAGCGCTCACCGCTCCCACCTGCCAGGATCACCGGGTAGAAAGTCATGCCCGCATCTTATCCCCGGCGTGTGCGCGCCACGCCCCTACTGTGTGCCTCCACACGCAGGGGGAGCGCCGGGACATGAAAAATGAACGCAGGGCGTGGCGTGTCAGAGTAGGCTGTGCCTCATGAAGCTCACTTTCGGCACTGACGGCTGGCGCGGCGTGATCGCCGACGAGTTCACCTTCGCCAACGTGGGGCGCGTGGCCCGCGCGCACGCGCAGGCGCTGCTGGACGCCGGGGGCCGTTCGGCGGTCGTGGCGCACGACACCCGCTTCCTGGGGGGCGCGTTCGCCCGCTCGGCCGGTGAGACCTTGCAGGCGGCGGGCCTGGACGTGACGGTCCTGAAGGGCGCCACGCCCACGCCCGCGCTGTCGTACGCGGTGCGGGCCGGGGGGCACGCGGGCGGCGTGATGATCACGGCCAGCCACAACCCCGGGCAGTACCAGGGGTACAAACTCAAGGGTTCGTACGGCGGGAGTGCCACGCCCGCACTGGTCGCCGAGGTCGAGGCTCGGCTGGACGGCCCGGCCACGCCCCGCGCCGCCGGAGGGCTGAACGAGGCGGACGTGCGCAGCGAGTACCTGGGCGCACTGGCAACACTGGTGGACACCGGCGTGATCCGCCGGGCGGGCCTGCCGGTGTACCACGACGCCATGCACGGCGCGGCCGGAGGCTGGATCGAGGCGTTCACGCGCGAGTACCTGGGCGTGCCGTTCCACGGAATGCGGGCCACGCCGGACCCGCTGTTCGGGGGCGTGAACCCGGAGCCGATCACGCAGAACCTGCAGGCCACCATGCAGGCCATGCGGGACGTCAGCGGCCCGGCGTTCGCGATGGTCACGGACGGCGACGCCGACCGCATCGGGGCGGTGCTGTCGGGCGGGCGGTTCTTCAACAGTCACCAGATCTTCGCGGTGCTGCTGCATCACCTCGCGTCGCAGGGCAAAAGGGGAATCGTGGTGCGGACCGTGTCGACCAGCGGCATCATCGAGCGGCTCGCGCAGCATCACAGGCTGCGGGTCCTGCAGACGCCGGTGGGCTTCAAGTACATCACCGAGGCGTTCCTGCATGGCGAGGCGCACCCGGAGGACGCCGTGCTGATCGGCGGTGAGGAGTCCGGCGGGATCGGCGTGCAGGGGCATGTGCCCGAGCGCGACGGGCTGCTGAACGGCCTGCTGCTTCAGGAAGCGGTCGCGGCGACCGGGCTGGGCCTGGACGAGCAGTTCGCGCAGATCGAGGCGCTGGTGGACTTCCGGCACCACTACGACCGGGTGGACCTGCACCTGCCGCGCCCCATCGACCGGGCGGCCCTGATGGACGACGTGGCGGGCCTGGGCGCGCTGGGCGGTCACGCCGTGCAGGAGGTCGTCACGATGGACGGCGTGAAACTGGTGTTCAGCGGCGGGTACGGCATGGTCCGGGCGTCCGGGACCGAGCCGGTCGTGCGCCTGTACGTGGAAGCCCCCAGCGACGCCGAGGTGCAGGGCATCCTGACTGAACTGCGCGAGCGCACGCTGCGGCACCTGCCGGGCTGAAACGGCGCGGGCCGGGACAGCAGGAACCGTCCCGGCCATCAGAAGCGCGTATCATGCGGATTCCGTTTGTTTCGCCGACAACCCGGAACATCGCCGGGTCGCCAGCTCCACGCCCGGAACCCGTTTTGCTCCTACTCGCTCCGCTCGGATTGAACGGGTTTTGCAACCCATTCAATCGGAGTCCGTCTCAGCGCAGCGCCATGCCGGTCACGTACTGGATGCGGATGTGCCGCTCCCTGGAGGTCTGCGCGCCCCGGCCCTTGCCGGGCTCGCCGACCAGACGGGCGTTCAGGTACGGTGTGTTCCCGCTGCCGCGCTCGATGCTGAGGGGTTCGAGTTCCTCCAGGACGCTGCGCCCGGCGCTGGGCTGCCCCGACCAGCCGACGTACTTCTCGACGTTGTACTGCACCAGCACGCGTTGCCCGGCCTCGATGGCGCGTTCCAGGAAGGCGCGTTTCTGGCGGGTGTCGTCCATGATGGTCAGTTCCGCCGAGCGGTTCTCCGGGACGGTCAGGTCGGTGGTGGGACTCAGGCCCAGGGTGTCCAGGGCGCGGCGCACGGCGTCCACGTTCGCGGCGTCCACCGTGAACAGGTTCGGGCCGATCACCGGGCCGATCAGGCCTTTCAGGCGCGGGTGCGCGGCCAGCGCGGCGGCCTGCGGATGAGACAGCAGCGCCACGCTCGCCAGGGACGGCGGGGGCGTCTGGCCGCTCCAGACGCCCAGTTGCAGCCGCAGCGCGCCCGGCAGGCGACCCTTGACGCGCGCCTCCAGGTCCGGCAGGAACGACGCGGGCAGAGCGCCGGGCGCGGTGGGCCGCAGTTCCAGGCGGCCGTCCGGGCGGGTGGCCACGCGGCCGCGCAGCAGTCCGCGGGCGTGCAGGTCCACGCTGCCCTCGGCGCGGAAGGAGCCGTCCGGGTTGAACGAGAAGGTCTGGGTGGGCGACCCGTCGGCCAGCAGGACCGGCGTGCCGGACGGGAGTTTGAAGTCGGTGCCGGCGGGCAGCAGGAAGCGCTCGCCGACCGGCGTGCCGCCGAGTTTCTTCAGGGCGGCGCCGCGTTCGGCGGGCGTGGGGTACTCCAGCAGGCTGACGGCGCGGTGCAGGGTCAGGCGGTCGCGGCGCGCCGCCCAGTCCTCCAGGCTGCGCTGCACGCCCGGCGCCAGGGGCGTGGCGGACCCGGCCTGCAACCCGGCCAGCAGGTCCGGTAGGCTCAGGCCGCTTTCCAGCGCGGCGTACACGCTCTGGCGGGTCAGGCGGTACGAGGCGGTCTGACCGTCGAAACGCACGGCCTCGGCGGCGGCCAGCAGGGGCCACTGCTGCGGCGTGAGGTTGGCGGGGTACACCAGCAGGTCGAAGTTCGGTTGCAGGATCCAGGCCGGGCCGGACGGAGCGGGCGGGGTCATCAGGTGCGCGGGCGTGACGGCCGAGTCCGGTCCCTCGCCGCTGACGTGCACCAGTCCGGCCGCGCTCAGCTGCCCGCGCAGTGCCACGGCCGCCCACCGGTCCAGCGCGTCGGGCCGGGCTGACTGGCCGGGCCGGGACCCCAGCAGTTCCGGCGGCGTGACCAGCCGGGTCAGGCGGATCACCTCGGCCTGCGTGGTCGCGTGGGGCAGGGCGCGCAGCACGGCGCCCAGCAGTCGCCGCACGACCGTGACCGAGTTGAAGGACACGCGGGCGTCCTCCGGATGGACGTGCCCGCTCGGGCCGCTCAGGACGGCGCGCAGCCGCGCCGGGTCGAGGGTCGTCAGGTGCCGCTCGGCCTGCGCGGTGACCGTCACGCGGTCGCCCTCGCGGATCAGCAGGCCCAGGTTCAGGCCCGCGATCACCCAGCCTTCCAGGTCGTCCACGGCCGTGACGCTCCTGGCGAGGTTCTTCAGGGACGCGCGGCTGATCGTGCCGGTCTTCGTGACGGCCAGCGGGTGCAGGCGCACGCCGCGCAGCACCTCCAGCAGCCGCAGGGGCGTCAGGTCCGTCTGGCCGGGCGCGGCCGGCACCTCGGTCGGGGGGGCCGTGATGGGCGGGGCAGGTTCCGGCGGCAGCAGGGGCCTCAGGCGCGGGTCGAGCAGGACCCGGCTGGGCAGTCGTCCCAGCGGTTCGAACTGGCTGTAGTACGACTGCATCCAGACGTTCGGGAGTGCCTCGGGCAGCAGCAGACCGCCCGTCAGCAGTTCCCACAGGGCGGCGGCCCCGGTGAATTCCGACACCGAGAAGTCCCCGACCCTGCCCTTCGGACTGCCGAACACGCGCGGGTCGCCGCGCAGGTCCCGCAGTCGCAGGAAGACGTGCAGGTCCCAGCCGTCCATGAATCCGCCCTGCCGGGCCACCTCGTTCAGCGCCGCGCGTTCCATGACGCTCAGGCTCGCCACCAGTTTCCGCAGCGCCTCCGGGCTGCTGCGCACCTGACCGATCACCTCGGCCGCGCGGGCGCCACTGCCGATCTTCTCGCCGCTGTACCGGGCCGCGATTCTCTGCTGGTACGGGCGAGGCAGGCGGCTGATGGAATCGTCGAAGTCCTGGGCCTTGCGTTCCTCCAGGGCCGCCACGGCGTCCAGCGCGACCTTCGCGTTGGCTTTCGTGAACGCCCCCTGGTCGGTGGGGCCACTCACGGCTGGCCCCCGGTCACGCGGGGCGTGTGCCCGGCGCGGCGCAGGGCGTCGAGCGCGGCGGCGTCCGTGCCGGGGCGCAGCAGCGCGAACGTCGGCGCGAGCCGCTCGGCGACGTGCGGACTCAGCCGCGCGTCGCTCAGGAGGGCGTCCAGGTCGGCCGGGTCCTGCACTTCCAGCAGGGTCAGGCCCGCGTGGACGGTCAGGCGTTCGGGAAGAAAGGTGGGCTCCGGCAGGGCCGGGGCCGCCTTGGAGCGGGAAGCTCTGGCCGGTGCGGGCGCGGCGGGCGTGGTCGTCTCGTCAGGCCGCACCTTGGGGGGCCGTCCGCGTCGTTTGGGAGTCTGGTCGGTCATGAGGTACGTGCATGCTGCGCATGGAACGGCGCGCTGTCAATGCCGTGACGGCACGCCGGCCCACCGGCCAGAGCGCCTACAGTTCGCTCTCGTCGATGATGTCGTACGTGTAGCCCTGCTCCGCGAGGAACAGCTGCCGGTGGTGCGCGTAGTCCTCCTCGACGGTCTCGCGGGTGACCAGCGAGTAGAAGTGCGCGCCGCGTCCGTCGGCCTTGGGGCGCAGCAGTCGCCCGAGCCGCTGCGCTTCCTCCTGCCGGGACCCGAACGCGCCGGACACCTGCACGAGCACCTCGGCGTCCGGGAGGTCCAGCGCGAAGTTCCCGACCTTGGAGAGCAGCAGCACCCGCAGCCGCCCCTCGCGGAACGCCTGGAACAGCCGTTCGCGTTCGCGCTGCGGGGTCTTCCCGGTGATCAGCGGCGCCTCCAGGTCGGCGGCCATCAGGTCCAGCTGGTCCAGGTACGCGCCGATCACCAGGGTCGGGGCGTCCGGGTGGCGGGCCAGGACGGCGCGCAGCGCGGCGCGCTTGGCGGGGTTCACGGCGGCCAGCCCGTGCTTCTGCCGGTCGGGCGCGGCGGCGTACGCGGGCCGCTCGTCGGCCGGGAGACGCAGGCGCACCTCGGCGCAGGTGGCGGCCGCGATCCAGCCCTGCGCTTCGAGGGTTTTCCAGGGCTGGTCGTAGCGTTTCGGGCCGATCAGGGCGAACACGTCGCCCTCGCGGCCGTCCTCGCGGACCAGGGTGGCGGTCAGGCCCAGGCGGCGGCGGGCCTGCACGCCGGCCGTCAGGCGGAACACCGGGGCGGGCAACAGGTGCACCTCGTCGTAGATGATCAGGCCCCACTCGGCCGCGCCGATCAGGCTCATGTGCGGATGCTCCTCCCCGGCGGGCGCGCCGGGGCGGCGGTGCGTGAGCATCTGGTACGTGCACAGCGTCACGGGCGCCAGTTCCCGCCCGGCGGGACGGCCCGGCGCGTACTCCTGCACGTCGTCGGGGGTCAGGTCCGTCTTGGCGAGCAGTTCGCGTTGCCACTGGTTAACGCTGGTGCGGTTGGTGGTCAGCACCAGCGTCCGCTGCCCCACGAGGCTCATGGCGACCATGCCGACCACGGTCTTGCCGGCGCCGGGCGCGAGGACGACCACGCCGGACCCGCCGGTGTCGCTGCCGCTCTGGTAGAACGCCTGCGCCGCCTCGCGCTGGTAGTCGCGCACGGTCAGGTCCGGCGCGAGGGTCACGGCGAACGGCGCGCCCGGCGCGTACCCGGCGTGGTCGTCGACGGGCCAGCCGGCGTCCATCAGGGCGCGTTTGAGTTCCCCGCGCGCTCCGGCGTCCACGGTGTACACCACGTCGCTCATGCGTTCGCGCAGCAGCGGTCCCACGGCCTTGTGGCGGGCCAGTTCGCTCAGCAGCGGGCCGTCGCCGGGCGCGGCGGACAGGATCAGCGCCTCGTCGAAGCGGTCCAGGGTCAGGCGGCCCCAGCGGCCCACCAGTTCGCGGATGTCGGTCACGACGTTCCCCGGCAGCGGGAATTTCGCGTGTCCTTCCAGCGCGCCCAGCATGGCGTCGGCGGTCATGCCGGTGCTGGCGGCGTTCCACAGCGACAGCGGCGTCACGCGGTACGTGTGCAGGTGCTCGGGGCTGCTCACGAGTTCCGCGAACGGCGCAATGGCCGCGCGGGCCTCGTCGGCGCGCGGGTTGAACGCCTCCAGGAAGACGCTGCGGTCCGCCTGCACGATCAGCGGGTTCATGGGATCGGTCGGCATACGCCGGGCAGCATAGCGGCGTGAGGGCCGGGGCGGGGCGGAATGCGCGTATGGTGGGCCGCGATGCCCCGCCCTTCCCTGCCCGGCCTGTCCCTCCGGCGCGGCCGGTCCGCGTGACCGCGCCGGCCGCCACGCGCGTCTCCCGGCCCCTGCGCGGCGCGGCGCTGCTGGCGGGCGCGCTGCTGCTGTTCGCGTGCCTGGACGCCACCGTCAAGCACCTGACCGCCGAGTACCCGGTTCCGCTGGTCGCCAGCGTCCGCTACGCGGTGCAACTGCTGCTGATGACGGCCCTGCTCGCACCCTCGCGCGGGCGGTCCATGCTGGTCACGCAGCGGCCCTGGCTGGTCGCGGCGCGCTCGCTGACGCTGGTGCTACTCACCCTGCTGATGAACTCGGCGCTGCAACGCCTGCCGCTGGCCGAGGCGACGGCCCTGTCGTTCGCGGCGCCGCTGCTGGTCGTGCTGCTGGCCCAGCCGCTGCTGCGCGAACAGGTCGGGTGGCTGCGCGGCGCGGGCGTTCTGGTGGGCTTCGTGGGCGTGCTGCTGATCGCCCGGCCCGGCGGGAACCTCGACCCGCTGGGCGTGACCCTGGCGCTGCTGGCCGCCGGATCGAACGCCGCGTACCAGCTGCTCTCGCGGCTGCTGAGCGGCACGGAACGCCCGGTGAACCTGCTGTACTCCAGCGCCCTGATCGGCACGCTGTGTTTCGGGCTGATGCTGCCGTGGTTCCTGAGCGGCCCGCCGCTGACGCCGCTGCGCGCCGCGCTGTTCCTGAGCCTGGGCGTCACGGGTGGCGGGGGCACCTGCTGTTCACGCTGGCGTTCCGCGAGGCGCCCGCCTCGTTCCTGGCGCCCATCTCGTACCTGCAACTCGTGTGGGCGGCGCTGCTGGGCCTGCTGATCTTCGGTCACGTGCCCGACCCGCTGGCCCTGACCGGCATGGGCATCCTGCTCGCGGCGGGCGTGAGCGTGGCCGCCTTCGGAGGGCACGGGAAGGAGGAGGCAGGAAGTGGCAAGTAGGGGGTAGGGAGCGCGAAAGATGAACAGCGAGGGGCCCGGACATCGCGTCCGGGCCTCCTCTCCTGCCTGTGGTGGGGTCGCTCAGCCTTCCAGGGAGGCGAGACCGCCGGGTTCTCCCTTGCCCTCGCCCTTGCGGGGCAGGCGCAGGTTCGGCATGGGCAGTGAGGCCAGCAGCGCCAGGAACGCCACGAGGATGCTCACGAGGTAGATGCGGCTGACGGTCGTGGCGAACGCCTCCTTGAACGCGCGGCCCACGCGGTCCAGGGTGGTGTCGGACTGCTTCACCGCTTCGGCCTGCGCGGTGTCGAGGCCCTGCGTGACGCCCGCGATGACCGCCTCGCGGCCCTGCGGCGTGGCGATGGCCGGCGCCGTGATCGCGCGCAGCTGCTCGCCCAGCGCCGCCGGGACCTGCGGGCTGGCTCCGACCGCCTGGACCGCCGCGACGTTGCCGGTGTTCACGGCGTCCGTCACGGCCGCGCGCAGGCCGCTGAAGCCTTCCTCAATGGCCTGCCCGGCGCTCTGCTTGGCGGCGGCCGCGTCGAAGGCCACGCTGGGGCTGCCCTCACCGCCGCCCTGCGGTGCGCTGCTGCTCATCGATTCGAGCTGCGCGCGCAGGGCGGGGGGCGCGTCGGCCCGGACGGGTTCCAGTTGACGGTCGATCTGGCCGGGCAGCGTGGCAGTCAGGATCGCACCGAACACGGCGGTCCCGATGACGCTGCCGAACTGCTGGAAGAACTGCCCGCTGCTGGTGGCCACGCCGATCTCCCAGGGTTTCACGGCGTTCTGGATGGCGAGGTTGTACAGCGGCAGCGCCGGCCCCAGGCCCAGGCCCAGCACGACCATGTACAGCACCACGCGCAGGTACGGCGTGTCGGCGTTCAGGGTGCTGAGCAGCCCGAAGCCGCCCATCATGAGCAGCAGGCCGATGATGATCATGGTCTTGTAGTACCCGAGGCGCGAGGCCAGTTGCCCGCTGCCGATCGCGCCGGCGATCAGGCCCATGGTCAGGGGGATCGTGGCGGTCCCGGCGGCCGTGGCGGACACGCCCTGCACGTTCACGAGGTACAGGCTCAGGAACAGGATGGCGCCCAGGAACGCCGCGCCGATGAAGAAGCGCGCCAGGACGCCCCACGCGAAGGTCGGGTTCTTGAACAGGCTCAGGGGCAGGATGGGGCTCTCGTGACGGGACTCGACGAACAGGAACAGGCCCAGCGCGGCGGCGCTCAGGGCGAACATGCCCAGCACGACCGGGCTGGTCCAGGCGTACGTGCCGTCCGCGCCGAAGGTCAGGGCCAGCAGCAGCGGCACGCTGAACACGATGATCAGCAGCGCGCCCAGGTAGTCGATCTTGGGTTTCAGGCCGCTGGCGAGGCGCGGCATCTTCGTGAAGATGAACGCCAGCGCCACCAGGCCGATGGGCAGGTTCACGTAGAACACCCACCGCCACGAGATGTTGTCGGTCAGGAAGCCGCCCAGCAGCGGCCCGATCACGCTGCTCAGTCCGAACACCGCGCCGAACAGACCCTGGTACTTGCCGCGCTCGGCGGGCGCGAAGATGTCCGCGATGATCGCGAACGCCACGCTGGTCAGGGCGGCCGCGCCGAGGCCCTGCAGGGCGCGGAACACCACGAGCTGCATCATGCCACTGCCGAACACGTTGTTCAGGAAGGGTTCGCCCGCCATGCCACACAGGGCGCTGCCGATCAGGAACACCACGATCCCGAACATCAGCACCGGCTTGCGGCCGTAGATGTCCGAGAGTTTGCCGTAGATGGGCACCATGGCGGTGCTGGCGAGCAGGTACGCGGTCGTCACCCAGGAGTACAGGGACAGGCCGTCGAGTTCCTGCGTGATGCGCGGCAGGGCGGTCGAGACGATGGTCTGGTCCAGCGCGCTCAGGAACAGGCCGAGCAGCGTCCCGATCAGGATCAGGCGCTTGGTCGGGAAGTCCAGCGTCTCGGCGTAGTCGATGCGGCCCTCGGGGGCCTGCTGGGCGTGGGTCATTCGGGGTCCTCCGGGATGGGTGGGCAGGTGCGGTCCGGCTGCCGGGCGTCCTGGGCGTGCAGTTCGGTCATGACGGCCTCGATGGTGTCGGCGGCCGCGCCGAGCAGGTCCACGCCGACCCGCCCGAACACCTGCTGGTAGGTCTCGTTGAAGCGGCGGTCCATGCTGTCCAGGAAGGCGTGCCCGTCTGCGGTGAGGGCGAGCAGTTTGGCGCGGCGGTCGTCCGGGTTCTCGCGGCGTTCCGCGAAGCCGCGCTGCACGAGGCGGTCGGTCAGGTGACTGGCGGCCGGGAGGCTCAGGCCGGTCAGGTCGGCCAGTCCGCCGATACTCAGGGCGGCGTGGGCGCGCAGCTGGTGCAGGGCCGTCATCTGCGAGAAGCTCATGTCGTCGCCCTGCAACTGGTCCTGCATGGCGCGCATGAGTTGCCCGGACACGTAGCGGTGCAGGGCTTTCATCTGCTCGCCCAGGCGCTGGGCGGCGGCGGCCGGATCGGACGGCAGGTCGGGTGTGGGGGAATTCTGGTTCATCGTGTAGGGCGTCTCCTCTGGGTCTGTCCTGCCGTCGGTGCGCGGGACGGACCGCCTGTCGGCTGTCGACCGAATTGCTCTCAATCGTGAAACTATTTCTGAGTCTAAATAGTATTTCCCATCACACCTGTCAGAGAGTCGAAAGAATTCACTCCTCGAAACGATCGACTGTACGCCCTTGGCACGCGCCGGGTCATAGGCCACATGGCCCACCCAGCAGCGGGCCGGGACCCGGGGGCTAGAAGTCTCTCCACAGACGACGAACCACCCAGCGACGGGCCGGGTGGTTCGAAGAGCGAAGAGGAATCCGCATCAGGATTGGTTCAGCAGACCTCCTGCGAAAGTCACTCTGACTCCTGAACATGCGCGGGGATTCCTCCTCGCAGACGACGGTAGCGGAGAGTAACTTCCATCTCGCAACACCCTCGTACAGGTGCTTGCCACGCTCCCAGCCGTTGATGCGGTGTGGGAGCATTGCCCGTTTAGCTCACCACAGAACTGAGTGCTTCGGCTTCGCCGTCCTGCGAAAGGGAGGGGTTAACCCATGACTGAAGCCACGGGCTTGCGACCCTCTTTCGTCAAGGTTGCCGAAAACCCATTTTCGCAAGAGGTCTAATGCCGGTCGCGCCGAATTCGTTGACGATTACGCCGATGCGCCGCCCCGGTGTGGTGAGGGCGAAGTGGTCGGCCGTGGAGCGGATGAGGTGGTTGACGAGGGTGGTCTTACCGGCGCCGAGGAAGCCGCCGATGACGGTCACGGGAATATGTCGATCGCTCACCCGATGATATTGATACATCTTTATCAATAAGACAAGAGGGCGCCTGCCCGGCTGACCCGCACCATCCGCCCGGCCCGGTCAATCGGCCGGGCGCAGCGCGGCCAGCGTCGGCGCCGGCAGGTGCGTGCCCAGCGGCTCGAACGGCGTGTCCAGCGGCTCGCCGGTCCGCGCGTGAAACCGCCACGTCTCCCCCGCCACCTGCACCGAGATCACGCGCGGCCCCGCCCGCAGCAGCGTCCCGAACACCTCGCGCGCCACGCCGGCCTCCATGACCAGCACCCGCACGCCGCCCCCGTCCGGCACGCGGAAGGCCGGAACAGCCCGCCGCGCCCGGCCCGCCGCGCTTTCCAGGGTCCGCAGCGTGGCGACCTGCACGCACACGCGCACGCTGGTGGCCCCGGACGCAGGCACAGCCGGGTCCGGCACCACACCGGCCAGCGCGCGGTCCAGCCGGGTCAGGCCCAGGGCCGCCCACTCGCGCAGGGTCACGCGGGCCTCCCCAGCCAGCGCACTCAGCCGGGCGCGCAGGTCGGCGGCGTCCAGCAGGTCCGGCCCGCCGAACAGCGGCCAGTCCCGGTCGTCCGGCAACTTCAGCGGTGGCGCAGGCTCCGGCAGGGCCGGGGCGCGCTGCGCGGCGCGCAGGGCCGCCCGCAGCAGCGCCTCGTGCTCGGCAGAAGCCCCCCCAGCAGACGCGCCGCCAGCAGCCCCGGCAGCCACAGGTCCGGCGGCGACAGGCCCAGCAGCGACAGGTCCGGCCTCCGGAACGTCCGGCGCGACCCAGGTGGGCGTACCGTCCGTACGGGCTGTCAGGGCGGGGGGCTGCCAGCCGGGCGGCGCGGGTGGGCGCGGCGCCGCACGGCGGCGGCCCGGCAGTCCCCTCGGCGCCACGCCCGCTGGCGCCACCGGGGACTGGGCGGACACGTCCGCCGCGTCCGGTTCGGGGTCAGGGCCGGTCGGAACGCGCAGGCCCTGCGCCCAGGCCTCCGGGCCATACGCGAGGCGCAGGGTGGTGCGCGCGCGCGTGAACGCCACGAACTGCACGCAGCGTTCCTCCTGCGGGTCCCCGCCTCCCAGCGGCATCAGTTCCGGGTGCAGCACCGTCACGCGCGGCCACTCCAGGCCCTTGGCGCGGTGCACGGTGCTCAGCGTGACCGCCGCGCCGTCCGTGCCCGCAGCGGGCGGCGCGTGCAGCTGCGCCAGCAGGGCCCGCAGGTCCTCCTGGTGGGCCGGGCCGCGCCGGGTCACGCGGCGGGCCAGCAGCAGCGCGCAGCGGCACAGGTCCCGCAGGTCCTGCGCGGCGCGGCGCGCGCGGCGGTCCCCGGCGGCCCCGGCGCGCTCCAGGCTTTCCAGCCGGCCGGTCAGGTACGCGCTCAGGCCGTCGTCGGCCTGCTGGCGGGTGAAGGTGGGCGGCAGCGCGGCCCCCGCCACGTCCAGCAGCCGCCCGGCGAGGTCCCCGCCGGTCAGATGGACCCGCACGCCCCGCGCCAGCAGGTCCAGCGCCAGCCGCAGCAGGGGCGCGTTCAGGCGGCACAGGACCGCCTCGCCGGGGCGGACCTCCAGCCCGGCGGCGCTGACGTGTTCGACCGCGCCGCGCGGCGCCCCGGGCGCGGCCGTGATGAAGGAACTGACCGTCCGGGCCGCCGCGACCACGGCCCGCGCGCAGCGGAACGACACGCTGAGCGGCAACTCCTGCGCGCCCAGTTCGCGCGCCAGGTTCAGCAGGCCCGCCGGGTCTGCGCCCGCGTACGCGTAGATCGTCTGCTCCGGGTCGCCGCACAGGATCACCCGGCCCGGCTGCCGGGCGCGCACGCCCGCGACGTGCTCCACGAACGCCCGGCGCAGCGGCGTCAGGTCCTGCGCCTCGTCTACCAGCGCCGTGCGGACCGCGCCGCGTCCCAGCTTCAGGTGCAGCGGCAGCCACAGCATGTCCGCGTGATCGATCACGCCGCCCTGGCGGAACGCGGCGGCGCTCAGGTCCGGCAGTCGCCGCAGCGCGTCCAGCAGCAGCGCGTCCGCACCGCCGCCCGGCCCACTGCCCGGCCCGTCACTCAGCACACCTCGCAGGGCGGCGCTCACCTGCGGGTGGGCGTCCGGGGCGGGCCAGCCGCTCAGGCCCAGCAGCAGCGCCCGGTCGTCCGGGTCCTCCGGGTTCAGCGTGAATTCCCGGCAGGTGTCCCACGCGCGGCCCAGCGCGCCCAGCAGCGCCCGCCGCGCCGCCGCGTCGCCCGGCGCCTGCGGAGGCGGCAGCAGCCCGGCGTCCCCCAGCAGGCGCGCGGTCTTGCCGGGTTGCACGTCCGGTCCGGCGCCCGGAGCGTCCCCCCCGCGCCTTCCCTGAAGCTCGCGGACCAGCAGGCCCAGCCCGTGCCCGTGCAGCGTCCGGGCCGGCAGGTCCGGCGGCAGGCGGCCCGCCACGCCGGCCGTCGCGTGGCGGTTGTACACGAAGTACACGCTGCGCGGCCCGGCGTGCCACGCCGCCTCGGTCAGGGTGGTCGTCTTGCCGCTGCCGGCCGTCGCGCGGATCAGCAGGTGCCGCCCGGAATCCCGCACGGCGCTCACCACGGCCGCCTGCTCGGCCGTGAACTGTGCCGGGACGGGCCGGTCTGCGCGGAGGTGGAGGGGTCGGTCGGTCATGCGCCGGCCCACATGATGACGCGCCGCGCGGCCGGGTGACAGGGACCCGGGGGCGTCTAGACAGAGCGGCGCGAGCTGACACACCCGCGCTCCCGGCGGGTCATGATCGGCACGATGAGACTCCTGCGCGTCCCGGACGGTTTTGTCACCGACATGATCACGCAGGGCTCCCGGGTGCTGATGACGCTGCGCTGGCACGTCCGTCCACCCGCACCGAACGACCGGATCGAGACCGCCTCGTTCGGCACGTGGCACGTCGAGGAACTGCTGAGCCACCCGAACGAACACCGGGGCGCCGTCGTGGCCGTCCGCGTCCTCCCGCCGGAACGCCGCGCGCCT